>JACQWK010000178.1 GCA_016209525.1 Verrucomicrobiota bacterium | reverse complement strand
GTAGTCCCGGCTTTAGCCGGCCAGCGCGAGAAAACCGGCTAAAGCCGGGACTACAAGCGGGTCGCAGGTCGCGCCTGTCGTCAAAATGAGAATTGCTGAGCAGGAGCGGCTTGCCGTGTGTGGAAATAGGCTATAGAGATAAACTGAATTCATTCCGAGCGCCATGACAACGGAAACCAATGCGCCGGCCAACCCGGCCCCGAAGAGAAAATATGTGCGGGCAGTCGGACCGCGGCTGCGTCTTCTTTTGTTCTTTGTGTTTGGGCTCGTCGCGATTCTAGGCGCCAACTCCGCTTATCTTCTGACGATCACAGTCATGGAATGGGCGACAAAGCTGACCTTTCAGAATTACTTTTACCAGTACATGTTCCTGGCCCACCTGGTGCTAGGGCTTCTCTTGCTCCTGCCATTTTTGGTCTTCGCAATCGTCCACATGAAAAACTCCTACGACCGGCCGAATCGACGGGCCGTTCGGGTTGGCTTGGGGTTGTTCGCGGTCAGCTTGGTATTGCTCTTCTCGGGCATCGCCCTGACGCGGCTCGATTTTTTCGAGCTCAAGAATCCAAAACTCCGCTCCGTGGCCTATTGGGCGCACGTGGTCACTCCGGTCTTGGCTGTCTGGCTCTATGTGCTCCACCGATTGGCCGGGCCGAAGATCAAGTGGCGGGTTGGCCTCGGCTGGGCTGGAGTAGTGGGCGTGCTCGTCGCGGCGATGGTTTTGTTGCACGCCCAAGATCCGCGCCGATGGAACGTGCAAGGGCCGAAGGAAGGCGAGAAGTATTTTCGCCCTTCGCTCGCTCGCACCGCATCGGGAAACTTCATTCCCGCGCGGACGCTGATGATGGATAGCTATTGCCTGGAGTGCCACAAGGATTCCTATGACGGCTGGTTCCACAGCGCGCACCACTTCAGCTCCTTCAACAACCAACCGTACCTCTTCAGCGTCCGCGAAACCCGCACGGTAGCTCTGAAGCGGGATGGCGATGTGAAAGCTTCACGCTGGTGCGCGGGATGCCACGACGTGGTTCCCTTTTTCAGCGGAGCGTTCGACGACCCAAACTTCGATCTGGAGAAGCATCCCACCTCCCAGGCGGGCATCACCTGCACCGCCTGCCACGCGATCACCCACATCAACAGCACGCGCGGCAACGCCGACTACACGATTGAAGAACCGATTCATTATCCGTTCGCCTTCAGCACGAGTCGATTTCTCCAGTTCATCAACCAGCAATTGGTCAAGGCCAAGCCGGAGTTTCACAAGAAAACGTTTTTGAAGCCGCTGCACAAAACGTCCGAATTCTGCTCCACCTGCCACAAGGTGAGCCTCCCGATCGAGCTCAACCATTACAAGGAATTCCTCCGCGGCCAGAATCACTACGACAGCTTTCTCCTCAGCGGCGTTTCAGGACACAATGCCAAGAGCTTTTACTATCCTCCGAACGCGAAAGACCGCTGCGCGAGCTGCCACATGCCCCTCAAACCTTCCGAAGACTTCGGGGCCAATTTCTTTCATCCCACGAACCAATCCACGCGGTTCATCCACGATCACCTGTTCCCGGCCGCCAACACCGGCATCGCTCATATCCGCGGGCAACCGGACGTAGTCAAAATCCATCAGGAGTTTCTGAAGGACTGCGTGCGCGTGGATATTTTCGGCGTCAAGGAAGGCGGAGAGATTGATGGTCCGCTCACCGCACCGCTGCGCCCGCAGGTTCCGGCGCTCAAGCCGGGCAAGACCTACCTACTCGAAGTCGTCGTCCGCACGCTCACACTCGGCCATTTGCTGACGCAAGGAACCGCGGACTCCAACGAGCTCTGGGTGGACGCCCACCTCACGAGCGGCGGCCGAGTCCTCGGGCGCAACGGCGGCCTTGGCCCTTTCAACGAAGTCGATCCTTGGGCGCATTTCGTCAATGTGTACATGCTCGACAAGGACGGCCGACGAATTGACCGTAGGAATCCTCAAGACATCTTCACGCCTCTTTACAACAACCAGATTCCACCCGGGGCCGCGCAAGTTGCGCATTACTCTTTCACCGTCCCGGACAACTTGACGGCGCCTCTGACGGTCGAGGTCAAGTTCAATTATCGTAAGTTCGACACGATCTACATGAACTACGTCTTCGGCCAGGGCTTTACCAATGGCGCCCCCTATCAAATCACGAACGACCTGCCGATTACGACCATTGCCTCGGACCGGCTCACCTTCCCCATCGAAGGGCTTGAAAAATCCGCAGTCCAAAATCCAAAATCCGAAGTCCCGGAGTGGCAGCGCTGGAATGATTACGGCATCGGACTGCTCCTCAAGGGCGATAAGGGGAGTGAAAAGGGCGAACTGCTCCAGGCGGCCCAAGCGTTCGCGGAGGTCGCGAAGCTCGGCCGCGCTGACGGACCGTTGAATCTGGCCCGCGTCTATTTCAAGGAGGGGCGTTTGGACGACGCGGTCGCCGCGCTCGGACGTGCCGTCAATTTCAATCCGCCCGCCCCGCGTTGGACGGTCGCGTGGTTCAACGCGCTGGTGAACAAGGAAAATGGTTTTCTGGACAAGGCGATTACCGAATTGCGCAGCATCTTGGAAGACCGTTACCCAGAGCTCGACCAGCGCGGGTTCGATTTCAGCAAGGACTATGAGGTTATCAACGAACTTGGCTTGACCTATTTCAAGCGGGCCAGCCTCGAACAGGGCGAGGCGAACCGAGAGGGCAAGAGGCGATTCCTGCTTTTGGCGAAAAGCGAGTTCGAGAAGACGCTCCGATTGGACAGCGAAAATCTGACGGCCCACCACAACCTGGCGCTGATCTGCGCGCAACTTGGCGACGCGGCCAAAGCGGACGAGCACCGCAACCTCCACGAACGGTACCGCCCCGATGATAACGCCCGCGACCGCGCCATCGCGATACACCGGCGAGCCAACGCCGCCGCAGACCACGCCGCCCAAGCGATTGTGATCTATCCTTTGCAGAGCTCCGGCGCGTACGGCCTGACGGAAAACCGGCCGGTCCAGACCGCAAGTTCGGACCGACCGTGAGGCTGGCGCGCGTAGCGGCGGGCGTCCCGCCTGCCGTAGAGCCGGTGCGTCTCACCCGGCGAATTCGGAGCGCCAGATCGTTCGCTGTCCTACCGATGGCATATCCGCCACAGGGCACAACGCCGCGGGGCCGCATCCAAATCCGGTGGGGCGAGACTCTGTCGAACCCTGGAATCCTTCCCGGCAAGAAAGTCAGGGCTCGACAGGAGTCATGCCCCCCCAAGAACTCGGCAGCCCGCGACGATTTCGGGCGATGCTCTTACAATGCGACTCCGCGCTGCAGCGGTCGCAGCGCCGCTCTCCAGTCGGAGTTGCGCCCTCTGCAACGCCGGGTTGACTGCAATTTTGGCCGTAAGGCGGACACTCCTGTCCGCAAAACTTCCGAAAACGTGCGGACGGGAGTGTCCGCCTTACGGTCACAAACCGCGCCCGTTGCCAGAATGAGAATCGCTGCCGGGTTGAAATGCAGGCCTTCCAAGAAAACCTTTCGAAGGGTATAGTGCAGATGTGGGCCCCCCGCGACTTCAAATTCGGAGAATTTCATTTCGAGGCCTTTTTGAAGAGCCGTTTCGTATCTTCTTTCCGGCCGCGGTGATTGCCGGCCTCCTTGGAGTGGCCTTGTGGCCGCTGCACTTTGGCAAGATCATCGAGCATTACCCCGTGCCGAGCCATGCGCGACTGATGGCGCATGGGATGTTCGGCGGATTTATTTTCGGCTTCCTCGGGACGGCCTTGCCTCGAATGCTCTCGGTCCCAGCGCTCACGATTCCAGAAGTGCTCTTGGTTTTCGGCCTTCATCTGGCCATGACCGCCGCGCATGGCGCCGGCAAGACCGCGGTTGGCGACACTTTGTTTCTGACGGCGGTGGGAGCAATGACGGCGGCGCTCTTCGTTCGTTTCCTGAGACGCAAAGACATGCCGCCGCCCGGCTTCGTCCTCGTGATGCTGGCGTTCGCCGGCGTCGCCGCCGGTTTGGTCCTTTCGTTCATCGAGAATAGGCGCGAGATTTCATTTTTCGCAATGGCGTTGGAGCGGCTGTTGCTCTACCAGGGATTCATCCTCCTGCCGGTGCTCGGTGTCGGGCCGTTCATTCTCCCGCGTTTCTTCGGATTGACGAGCCGGCATGAATTTCCGGAATCGAGAATTCCGCCGCCGGGATGGATGAACAAAGCCACCGGCGCCGCCTCGGCTGGTTTGTTGGTGGTTGCCTCCTTTGTGGTTGAGGCCGCGGGCTGGCCTCGAGCCGGTTACCTGCTCCGCTTGGTGACCACAGCGGCATACTTGCTGCGTGAAATCCCTGTTTATCGCGCCGAGGCGAAAGGAAATTCGCTCGCCACGGCTCTGAAAATCGCGTTTGCACTTCTGCTGCTGGGCCTCCTGACGATTGCTTTGTTTCCGGTTTACCGGGTGAGCCTCTTGCACCTCGCTTTGGTCGGCGGATTCGGAATCATCACGTTCGCGGTCGCGACTCGCGTCGTGTTCGGGCATAGCGGGAATCAGGCGCTTCTCTCGGGACCGAATCGATGGTTGATCGTGGCTGTCGCCCTGATGTTGTTGGGCATGGCGACGCGGATCAGCGGCGATTTTTGGCCGAAGATCCTCGTGACGCACTACAGTTATGGTGCGGTCTTGTGGGGCCTCGGCGTGCTGCTCTGGGCTCGCTATGTGCTGCCAAAAGTAGGGCAAGCAGACTCGGAACAATAGGACCCGTTTCTTCAAAATGAATCAAATCGGCCGCTCCACTCTGCTGTCTGGATTCCCCTCACCCTTCCTTCGGACACCCTTTCACCATCGGGTGGGGTGAGGGGCACTTGTTCGTCCCAGAGTCAATATCGAGCAGGGAGGCGAAAGGCAAAACCTCGCCGGCTCGACCGACTACGGTTTCTTCACCATCGCTTTGATCTCAGCCGGCAAGGCAAAGGCCGAATCCTGGACTTTGTTGATCTCGTAGGCGCCCAGCGTCATGGTCTGCTCGATGGGGCCCATTCTTTGAGTCACTTTGGTGGCAAACAGGACGTCGTTGAATTTCTTGTACTCACCCAACACATTCGTCACGGTCACCGGGCCGACCGGCGATTCTTGATTCATGACTGAACCCGCGAGCAGCCCGGTTTTCGTCTCATAGTATTCGGTCACCTCGTCGCCGGACTTCTTCACCAATTTCAGCTTGTAGCACTCCTTATCCTCGAATTGTGTGATCTCGACGTTCTCCATCGACTTGTAGTGGGCAGGATCGTGCAACACGGAGTTGAAGTCCGCTTGGTCGCGCATCTGATCGAGTTGTTTTCCATCCAGAAGCATCGGGCCCATGGCTGGGTTGAGCGACCAGCCGACGATGCCATCGAAGCCCGTGAGAACGTCGCCGATTCCCTGGATGCTGATTTTGATGTGCAGCTTGTTCGGCCTCTTGTGGAAAACCTCCAATTCTCCTTCGATTCCTTGCGACGCCATCTCGAATATTCCCTTGGCGTACTGGGAATCGATCTTCAGAAAGGCTTCCTTGCCTCCGATGGCGGTAATGAATTTGGCGATGACTTCGGCCGCGGGAGGAAGTTTTGAAGCGGCTTCGGACTTGCCGGGTGCGTTCGATTTCTCCGCCGAAGCTCCGCCACCGAGCGGTGCGGTGGCATTTAGGATCATCAAAAGACCGAGCAGGGCAAAGGAAGGGCGCGACAGGGCGGTGTAGCTCATAAACTTTTGGCCTCTCTGGTAGCTGCCGGTTCGGATTTAGTCAAACCCCCTTCATTAATCCTTGAGCGTGCTGGAGCGCTCTTGGAGCCATTGCACGTCCGGATTGTTCGGGGAACTGACTCCCAGCGGGATGAACTGCCCTTTCCTCAGGATCGGCGTCGTGCGCGCATCCACCCATTTCCTGATTTCAGCGTGGCCATCCGCGAACGAGAGCCCCGCGGCGCGATTGTGATAGCTGGCCGGATAATCCACGATGATCGCGGAACGCCCGCGATTCTTCAGGTCGGTCTGAAACAGCCCGTCGTTGATGCTGTCCTCCCTTTCATCCATGAATACCCAAGCGTTGGCGGGGCCCAGGACGGACAGGTCGCTGGTCTTTTTGAAGATCCGGTATTGGTCCTGGCCGACCGCGGCGCCGCCGATGTAATTCATCCACATGTTGGCGGACACGCTTCGGACCCGGGGAAGATTTTGACCGCCAAACTTCGCGGTGCTGGAATCAGCGGGACACCGGTAAACTCCCAGCGAGTTCATAAAGGGCCCCAGTTGCGCATAACGCGGATCGAGCAGGTAAAGGGTGTTGGTGTTGGCTGGATTGTTCGGGCCAAAATCCAGCCAGCCTGAAACCCACTGGCCGGGACCCGCGGTTGAACCGCCGTTGACGCCGGGCATCCAATGCTCGTGCTCGTCGGCGTACATCAACCAGCCCAGTTGCAGTTGTTTGAGGTTGTTGACGCAATAAATGCCTTGTGCTTTGGCTTTGGCCTTGCCCAGCGCGGGAAGGAGCATGCCGGCCAGAATGGCGATAATCGCAATCACCACCAGCAACTCGATCAAAGTGAAACCCTGAATCCGCCTGTTTGCCTTGCCGCCGCCGCCCCGGGCGCGGAGCGAAGCGAATGTTGAAAACATCATTGTATCCCTCGAGCGTCCACAGAACATCGCGGAGACGCTAATTCCGGTGGCCGGACTTGTCAAATGACGCGCCCAGATTTCCATCAATTCTCCTCACGACCGTAACGCGGTTACTCCTTGCCGCTTCGGCAATCGGTCATTGGCCATCGGCTATCGGCTATTCGCCCGAGGTCTTTCGCGACGAACGCATCATTGCCAGCCCGTGCAGGTACTCTTCGATGCTGGTGCTGGCATTGGAAAGAGTGCAACGCCGCGCCTTCACCGTTTCACCTTCGAGGGCGACCGTCTCCTCGCGGTCAAATTTCGGAAGGCTCTGTTCAATGCTCGGCTTCTCGAACATTGGCAGGACGGAGAGTTTGTGCCGGAAGTGCTGATCGCCATCAGCAAGGCCGGCCGATTCAACGTTCGCGACGCGCGCGCGGACGCCGCCCTTCCCGCAGGAAATTCCCGTGGAAAACAATTCCAACCAGGACGACAACTTGGACGTGAGGGACCGTCTGGCTGCCGACCTCAAGCGCGCCTTCCCGGACATGCAAGGCTTCTCGCTCCGGAACCTGAAATCACATGCGCGCCTTTGTCGCCGCCTATCACGGACGCGAATTTGTGCAAGCGCCGCTTGCACAAGTTGACCTACCTGAACGCCGTGGACGACCGGCTCTGGCATCCGCAAGACCGGCCTTCCATCGGCCTCATCCTCTGCCGCCGCCGCGACCGCAACCACCTTGTGCTGGAATACGCCTTGCGCGGATTGAACAAGCCGATTGGCGTCTCGCAATACGAACTCACCCGTGCCCTACCGGCCAACCTCAAGCCCAGTCTGCCCACCGTCGAAGCTATCGGGGCCGAACTCGCGCGTGACTTGGCGACGACGGCCCGCACGCCCAAGCGACGGAAAGGCGGGCGACAAGGCCGATGAAAAAACGTTGCGGGGGTGCCTCCAGTTTCTGGTCTCGCCCCGTGAGATATCCGTTTGCCGAGGCGCGACCGTTGCTGGCCCAACGATCTCACGGGGCGAGGCCGTCGTGCTCTCCTCCTTCGGCGGGCTGATTGGCATTGTGCTGGCCCTGGTTACTTCGGCATCGCTGGCCGGACTATTGCCGGTGCCATTCGTTTTCAACGCCCCGATCGTGCTCATCGGTTTTACCTTTTCCGCCGCCGTGGGTGTCGACTTCGGCTACGTCCCGGCGCGCAAAGCCGCGCGGCTCGATCCCATCGAAGTGCTGCGGCATGAGTAGTCTGTGAGGTGTCGCCTCGCGAGTGAGGTGCGCCGCAGGCACGCGGACCGACAAGCAACTCACGTTGCTCGGGCCGGGGGCACTGACAGGACTTCACGGAGCCGGGCTGCCATCGTCTCGCCGCCGGATTGACATCATCGAAGGCAATGGCAATCTGTTGGCATGACGCGCACACAAATCCAACTGCCCGACGATGTTTACGAACGTGCTCGCAAGGTCTGCAAGAGCCGCGAGATTTCCCTGGCCGAGCTGGCCCGGCGAGGACTCGAATACGTTCTGAGCGTTTATGCTACCCAGCCCGGCGGGAGTGGCGCATGGCAGCCGCCCAAGCCCCGTCGTCTCGGTTGGAAGGGTCTCAGCGAGGCGGAAATCAAGGAGCAGGCGCAACTCACCGCCACGGAAGCCGCCTTTGCCCACCGCCGCAGAAAGTGACGCGCCATGCTTTCCATTGACACCAACATCCTGTTCCACGCTTTCAACGAGGATTCGCCCAGCCACGAAGCCGCCTACGCCTGGCTCACCTCCATCCCGCAAGAGGAGGACGTGGCCATCTCCGAGTTCATTCTCGCCGAACTCTAAGGCCTGCTTCGCAATCCCGTCGTGCTCAAGCATCCGCTTGATGCGGACGAGGCCGTCGAAGTCATCCAGACCTACCGCCGCCACCCGCGCTGGCGGCTCATCGGCTTCACGGTCGAGAGCAGTCCGCTGCACGACGCCCTCTGGGAAAAGGCCCGCCGGAAGGACTTCGCTTTCCGCCGCCTTTACGACGCCCGCACCGCCCTCACCATGACCGCGCAAGGCGCGACCGAGCTGGCGACCGTCAACGTGAAGGACTACGAAGGCTTCGGGTTTCGGAAGGTGTGGAACCCGCTGGCGAAGTGACCGCACGTGCAATGCGGGTGAGCAGCCAAAGAGCACGAACAACACCGCGCGAGATCGGCACCCGCCTGGCCATCGGCGCGCTCGAGCGCGAGGTGCTCCTCCAGTTTCTGGTCTCGCCTCGTGAGATACCCTTTGCCGAGGCGCGACCGTTCCTGGCCCACTTATCTCACGGGGCGAGGCCGTCGTGCTCTCCTCCTTCGGCGGCCTGATTGGCATCGTCCTGGCCTTGGTTGGTTCCGCCTCGCTGGCCGGACTGTTGCAGGTGCCCTTCGTCTTCAACGCGCCGATCATGCTCATCGGTTGGCGTTTTCCGTCGCCGTGGGTGTTGTCCTCGGCTACGTCCCGGCCCGCAAAGCCGCGCGGCTCGATCCGATCGAGGCGTTGCGACATCAATAGCTTGGCGGAACATGATGGCTGGCGTTGGCAGGGGGGTGACTGCCAGGGCGGAACACTCCGTCAGGAGTCAGCACCGACCGGATCGGCGACGGCAGCAGAGTTACTGCGCAGTCCATCCAAGAAGCCCGCGAAGCTATCAATCACGACCTCATGGACCCGCTTCACACCGCTGGTCATATCCTTGAAGTAGTAGCTGTCGGGCGTCGGATACTCGATCTGCAGGTCGGGGTGCACGATCTTAGAGAAGAACAAGCCGACAGTCTGCATCTTGCTCCCGGTTGCTGCGCAAATGATCCGCTCGAACAAGCCATGCTCCCGGTAGATCGTTTCCAACTCTGCCACCGTCTCACGGTAATTTAGCGTGGAGGTTGCCCGCGCCAGCAGGCCTTTGTCGTTTAGCGGGTTATCCGTATCGTACTCTTGGCAAAAACGTCTGTGGATGTCGTGGGTGGCACGTTCGCGCCACGCATACTCCTGCCGAGGCGGCCGTCCGTTGATCAGGATCAGGCGATGAGGGCTGATGAACCCCAGTATGTGCGCCACCAGCTTCTCGTTGAACGAAGCGAACGCCACAAGCGTCACCGGTTGGCCTTGCATCCGAATACTACTCAGGCAACGGAGGCGGACGATTTGTTCAGCCCCACGGCTCGGGAACCGGGCAGTCGCTGCCATCTGTCCCTTGACCGGATCGTAATCGGCTTTGCTGGGACAGTACTCCTCCGCTTCCGAGTAAACGATTCGGACTTTTCCGCGATAGTCTTCAAGTCGACACAGAACAAGCAGAATGAGCAGTTTCGTCATCGCCGATAAGTCCACAACCACTTCGTCGAAGTCGTCGAGGGACAACTGCGTCGGCAGGGCATCCTCCAAAGGCTGCGGACAGAGCATGTCGTACTTGATGTTTTTAATCTTGCTGGCCCCAATGCGATGCAGGGCTGCCCTTAATTCTTCGATTCGATTCGGGCCTTTGGGATGCACGTAACGGAACACGAACGCCGAAGAAATGACTTCGTGGCTCTTAGCCATAGCCGAACACCATCCGAGGGAGCGGTCTTCAAAACCGTACGCACCGATGTAAGCACGCCGCCGCTGCGCGATAGACTTCTCAGCCGGCGAGAGGGGAGGAAATGGTTGAGAGGGAGTGTTCATGCTAGAGCGTCAGGCGTTGCTGACCTGCCCCATCCCGGTGTTTCTTGCGCCCAGCTTGCTGGCTGCGTTTGCGCTTCCAGTAATCAAGAAAGCGTGTGGGCCACTCCAGGAGTTGCATCAGTTCGCAGTTCGTCAACTGAATGTGATCGTGGCTTGAGAGCGTCAAGCCGCCGTACGGAAGAAACATCCGGTTGAGGTACAGCCGTGGCGTGAGCATTCCACGTTGGCTCTTTCCTCGCCAATCCTGCAGGAAAATGTGGTAGCGTACGAGCCCTTCCAAGTAGCCCCTGACTCTCCGATCCGGTTCAAAACTGTCCACCACCTCGATCCGAAAGGCTTGGCGCGGATTCTCGCGGCCTTGGTTGCTCAGCGGCGGGCCTTCGAGAAGTTCGTACCGAGCGACGCCGATGAAGGCTTCCACGATGGACTTCAGGTGGTTCCCAAACTTCTCCGCTCGCCCCTTCTCGCGTTTGGTCTGTTTGCACAACTCGTAGTCGCGAATGGACTGCGTGAAAGTCATCATTTCCCCTCCTTGGTTACGGATGCATCGGTCCTGAGTTTCCTTGGGAATGATCGGGTTTTCGGCGGTGATGCGTCCATTGGCTTCACGCAGCATGTCGTTAAACATCTCAACCATCGTGCGGATGTCGCTGGTCCACAACCCCACGAAGACACTTTTGCCGTGGTAGCAAACCCTCTGCTTTTCCTCGCTACCAAGACCTCGTCGCATCTGCCACGCAAGTCCGTTGTTGTCGTACGGTGTCTTGCCAAGCATGTCTTCTAAGCCAAACTCCGATGCCGCGAACAGTGTGTGCCTCTTGATTCGTGGCCGAAAGATGCTGTCGAGCAAACCCTCTTTCTCGGCCTCTTTCTGGTGCAAGCTTTCGGTGGCCAGATCCAGCAGGACGAAATCATGGTGCAGTTCCAGCGGTTTCTTGCGCGGTCCGCTTGCGACGAAACTATTGGCTGCTTCAGTGGACACCTTGAAAAACAGGTCGCTACGTCGTCGGAAAATAATCGGGTTTAGGGCGAGTTGGATCGACCGTGGAACGAGCGGAATAGTGTAGTCATCCAAGAACAGGAACACCGGCGACGATGCCAGCCAAGCGAGGTGCAGAGCCGTCTCCCGAAAGAAGCTATCCAGTAGATCCGTTCGCGCCAGCGGCCAAGCTGTTCCGTCCTCTTTTCCCAAGGGCGTGATCCGAGACCGCTCTTTTTCCGCTTCGACAAATGATCGAACGTGAGCAAGCACCTTCTCTCCGGCTGAAGTTCTTGCAAAATGTTCTCCGTAGAGCGAACCAAACCAGTTTTCCAACCATCGGTAATCCGCAGCTTCGTCTTGGTCCGCATATGCGAGGGTTTTGAGAATCTCGGCCAGCCAAGCGAGGTGAAAGAAGTGGATGACCTGGCGTTCAGCTTGGGCCTTCAACTCATTGGGAATCCAAGGAAACGCGTCTGTCAGATCGCGGCAGTTCAGATAGAATCCAACAAACGTACCGGCGCCGGAAACACCGGAAGATTCGCCGATGATGGCATCCATCAATTTTGTCAGCCTGCGGAAAGACATCGTCTTCCCACATCCACGAGCTCCGGTGAGCACGGTTGTCGTCTTCGCCAGAAGGTCGTTGGCTGCAAGAAAGTTCGGGACAAACAGGTTTTTCCACTCTTGAATGCGAGTGCCGAGAGCTTCCGCCCACAGGTAGTCCGTAGGTTTCTTGTTCTGGTCGTCGTCCTCCCCGGCGCCAGTCGCCGACTGCCGCTCCGCCTTTCGGCAAAGCTCCTCAAGCTCGGTAAAGATTTTCTCAACTGTCACACCCGGCGTGCGCCCGACATCCCGGATTCGTTTCCGTGCGAACTCGACCAACAACGCTCGCAGGTTCTTGTCGCGAGAATTCAGTTCGCTGGGAGGAAGGTGGGCGAGGAGGCCCTGAATTATGACGGCGAGTTCCAAGAAGTCGTTTTTGGGCTTCACGTCGTTGTGAGAGCCGCCATAACCAAAGTCCGACACGTAAACCGTCCGCTTGCTGTTGAGTATCCGACGGTCGGGCCTTTTGACGAGGATGTTCCCAGCGTGGAGATCGCCGTGGCTGATTCCCTCAATCGCACAGGCATGGAGCACCCCCAATACTGCACGGAGAACACTTTCGACAAACGACATCGTGAGGGTGAAGCCGGGATTGGCAAGCAATGTCCGGAGGTTCCTCCCATCGATGAAGTCGAAAAACACCCAGTAGTACGGCCTCTGCTCGCGGTCAAAGTTTGAGCCATGGTCACGATACTCGACGACGTGCGGCACCCCTTGAAGTTTCCGAACCTTCTCCAACTCTCTCTCCCAGCCCTCCTTCAAACCGCCTTCGCGTATCACCTTGCAGGCCAGCGAGAGCCCTGTCCGCTCGCTTTTGGCACGGAACACCATCCCGATCTTCCCCTCGCCGATGTACTCAGTGAGGATGTAGTCTTGGTTGGGCGAAAGTCCCAAGTACCGTTCGGGAGTGAAGTCGGCTTTGTCCATCTCAATTCCTCTGGAAAACAAGGAAGTGTTCCGTCTTCACGCCTTTGCATTCGCGGCGTGTCCGGCGCACGTCGGGAATTTCGTCGGCCATCACCGTCTTCAACCGCAGCGACGGAGCCTGCTCGCGCATGATGCGCACAACGGCGTCGGAAGGGTGGGCATCAAAGCTGCGCTTGAACTCTTCGCCGACCACGAAAACACAATAGCCGTTCCGCCCCAGCCCTCGTTCCACTATCGACGCCAGGCTGGTGATGGCGTCGATGAAAGCCTGCCGTCGCTGCGTCACGTCGTTGTCAACCTCGTCCACGAGGCTCGGGTCAATGAACCACAAGCGCAGGCGATTGTCCCTGCCGTAGTCCAAAGCGTTCATGTACGGCGGGCTCGTAATCAGGGCGCCAAAACGGGCAGGCAACTCCAGGTTCTGCACGGCGGTCTGTTTGAATTCAGCGACCGCGGACCCACGAGGGCGCGCGAAGCGCTTGTAGCTGCGCTTGACCTTGGCGAGGAGGCGCGGTTTCAGATGCCGGTAAGCATACATCTCCGGGAATTTGTGCCGCGGATATTTCCGGTCGCGGAGGTACGGCACCAAATGGCTGCTGGGGTACGATAGGAACCCGGGGCGCTGGTGATGCAGAATGCCGAGCAGACAGGCCATCAGGAACTCGTTCCCGGGCTGACGACAGACCGACGCGAGATTCAACACCTCGCGGAGCGTTTCGGGATGATAAAACCGTCGAACCCACGGCGGAACCTCACGCAAATCGGGTTTGGGAAGGCGGGCTGCTTCCTCCAAGGCTCGTTCAGCGAGACACAAGGCAGCACCCAAGGAACGGGGCGCTGACAATTTGGCTTTCGAGAGAATCCGCGCGTACGGACTGATGTCAGCGGCCAAGGCTCGCCGGCCTCGCAAGGCAGCCTCAAAGGGAATCGTTCCCGCTCCGGCGAAAGGGTCCACAACCAAATCGCCTGGTTTCGAGAACCGCTCGACCAACTCGCCGGCAATAGCGCTCTTGATCTTGCCGATGTACGGCGACAACTGGTGCAGCGAGCACTCCGTGTTTGCGCAAGGCTGTCTCCACCGCGCTGGGGCTGGCTTAACCGCAACACCGGCAAACGACCATCCGTTTGTGCTACTCGTTTTCAACTCTGTCTGGTCGCGGTCATTTCGCTGGCAATTCCTCCAAGTGGACGAACGCCCTACCGCGGGGTTGCCGGCGCGACTTTTCAATCCGCTTGAGGAAAGGCTCGTCGTGCTCAAGCCGATAGTCGAGCCAGTCGTCTTCGTCAGCGAAGCCAATCAGGATGGCCGCCGGCTTGCCGTGCCGGGTGATGAGGACTTCGTCTTTCGCCGTTTTCGTCACGTAATCGGAAAGCGTGTCTTTCACTTCTGCCAAGGGCGCTTTGATCATAACTCTTCTCCGTATCGGGCCAGCCACTCGTCGGCGCGGTCTTTCGGCACGATGCCGAGGACGTTCACATGGTGGCCTTCGATGTCGTGCGTCTTTTCGTAAGGCTTGCCGTGGTGAACGAGGAACGCCTTGACCGCTTTTTCCGCCGCCTGCTGACAGTGGTAAACGGCCACGTCGTAGAAAGGCGGCTGGCCGGCCGCAGCCCGGCGGGCGGTTTCCAGGTCGCGCCACGCTTTGACCATCCACGCTTTTGCTTCGGAGGCCGCCGGATCAGCCATACAGCCTCCGCCCCCGGGTCAAGATGATGTTTTCGAGCGAGGTTTTGACTTCTTTGACACGATCCACTTCCTGCCGCGTCTCCACCAACACATCCTTGGGCATCCGCAGGCCGCGCAGACAACGACGCGCCCGTTGCGAGCGGCGGATGGGTGTTTCGTCGCTGTGCGGCACGACGACGAGAAGGTCAACGTCGCTGTCCTCGTGCGGATGGCCCCAGGCGTGCGAGCCATAAAGCCAGACCTGCTCCGGCTGAAATTCCGCCACCAGCCGTTGTGTAGCCGTTTCAAGCAGGTTCTTGTCCAGCGTTTTCACGGCTTCTTTCTAACACAGTGCAAATGCCAATGAAAGCGCCGGTTTCATTCCGGCCTCGTCATTCGCTGAGGCGTGGGTTTGGTTTTCCTTCACGAACCGTCCAGCGCGTCGGCATTTTCGCTGAGGGTCGAGGCAAGACGATTTTCCCCACGTCGTCCTTCTCTTCCCGCGTGCAGACGTTGATGCTCGTGAAATCCTGCGCGCCCTGGGCCGACTCCGTCTGCGTGGTGCGCCTTCCCTCCCGGCTACAGCCACTGAATTTTGATTTCCTTCTCGACCGCCTTGAACTCTGGGTCGCCGGTGATGAGTTCGGCGTTCTTTTGCCTGGCCAGCGCGGCGGCAAAACAGTCAGCGTAGGACATCTTGTGCGTGGCTTTGAAGATGGCAGCTTGTCTGGCCAGCGTCAGGTCGTCGCTCACGCCGATGATGTCGATGGGCAACGCGGCGATTTCCTGGGCCTTCTGCTCGGCGGCCTCTTGGGACACCGCGCGCATGGTGTTGTAATAGACTTCGCCCCAGTTCACGACGCTCATCAGGAGTTTGTGCTTCTCGTCGGCGGCCTGCTGGAGCAACTTCTCGACGTCGTCCGCCGCCGGTTCGTCCTCAAAGAAGGCGATCAGCGCCCAGCTATCCAGAACCTTGGTGGCCATGTCAAAGGTCCTGCTCGCGTTTGCGGTCTTCCATGAGCGCCTTCATCACGCCGCGGCCCTTGAGCGAGCCGCGCAGGCTCTTGATGTAGGTGCGGGTGACCGGCTTGATCAGGATGCCCTGCGGAGTGGATTGCACGTAGGCCCGGGTGCCTTCCTCGATCTCAAACTCCTTGCGGAGCCAGCGAGGAATGACAACCTGCCCTTTCACCGAGAAGTAAACCGTATCCGTCTTCGTTGCCGTTGGCATGGGATGAGGATACGAAATCGAATTGGTAAGTCAATCTGGAATGTGTAAGACAATGAAGGCGGAGGCGTGCATCTTGAGACTGCCACCGCTGTTTCTTCCCTCTCCCACGACGTAGGAGTGGGAGAGGGCAACCTCGTGTGGTGATCGTGGCCAGACGTCCTTGGAGGAAATGCTCCTCCTCTCCCCGGCCCTCTCCTCCACTCCGCGGAGGAGAGGAAGTTACGCGTTCGCGATTTGCGGGGAAGATGGACTTTCGGGCGATGGAGTCGGGGTAATCGCTGCTTTTGCGTCCCGGTTGTAGGCCATGAAGTAAAGCACCGGGACCGCGACGGGACTGATCAGCATCGAGATGATTCCACCCGCCATCAGGGAAATGGCCAACCCTTGAAAGATGGGATCAAACAGAATGACTGTGGCGCCAACGACCACAGCCATCGCGGTCAGCATGATGGGCCGGAACCGAATCAAGCCCGCTTCCACCACGGCGTTGGCCGGCGACAGGCCTTGCGCCAAGCGCAGTTCAATAAAATCCACGAGGATGATCGAGTTGCGCACGACGATGCCCGCGCCAGCCATGAAACCGATCATGGAGGTGGCCGTAAAGAACGCGTGCAATCCTCCGTGGGCCGGAAGAATGCCGATCAGCGAAAACGGAATCACCGTCATGACAATGAACGGCGTCAAGAACGACCGAAACCAGCCAACCATGAGGACGTAAATCAGCACAAGGACGGCCGCAAAGGCCAACCCCAGGTCGCGGAACACTTCCATGGTGATATGCCACTCGCCGTCCCACTTGAGCGCCGGCTCGCGGTCGGTGAACGGCTGGGTGGCGTTGTAAATCCTGATGCTTGGAGCTGTCGCTTCGTTGGCGGAGGGGAAAAGGGGCGATCGAGCCGAGGAGACAGAGCTGTCTGACGTCACCCTGTCCGTTTCTCCTTTTCCCCTCTTCTGCCCATCTTCCGACGGCTCGCCAAACTCCGCCGCCCCAAGCTTTCTCAATTCCATGTTCATGGCCTGAATCGCGTACACGGGACTCTCGACCGCGCCCGCCACATCCCCGATGACGTAGGTCACCGGCATCAAGTTTTTGTGGTAGATGCTTTTGTCCGCGATGGTGCGCTCAATGGTGACCAGTTCGCGCAACGGCACGAGGGGCGGACCGCCGGGAACATCCCCCGGTTCGGGGAGGGCATTGGCGTCGCCGGAACGGACACGCAAGGCCAACAAGTCTTCCGGCGACGTGCGATCCGCCAGTGGCAGTTGGAAAACAATGTTTACGTCCTCCTTCTCACGCGGTTGATGCAGCAGATCGAGTGTGTCGCCGGCCACGGCCAGCCGGAGCGTCGCCGCAATGTTTTCGGCGCTGACGCCGTGAAGCGCGGCCTTTTCTTTGTCAATGACGAACCGGGTTTTGGGCTGATCCGCTTCAACATACCAATCCACGTCCACCACGCCGGGGGTTTGCTTGAAAATGTCCCGGACCTTTCCGGCCAATTTGAGCCGCATTTCGTCGCTCGGACCGTAGATTTCGGCAACGAGCGTTTGCAGCACCGGCGGACCGGGCGGCACTTCCGCCAAGGCCACGCGCGCGCCGTATTTTGCGGCGATGGCCGCCACTCGCGGTCGGACGCGCTTGGCGATGTCGTGGCTTTGCGCTTCGCGCTCGTGTTTGTTGACGAGGTTGATCTGCAAGTCGGCCACATTCGCGCCGCGGCGCATGAAGTAATGGCGCACCAGTCCATTGAAATTGAACGGCGCGGCGGTGCCGACGTAAATCTCGTAATCAGTGACCTCCGGCTCGGAGCGAATGGCGGCGGCGATTTCGCGCGCGGCCCGAGCCGTGCGTTCCAGCGAGCTGCCTTCCGGCATGTTGAGGATGACCTGAAACTCGCTCTTGTTGTCGAAGGGTAGCATCTTCACTTTCACCCAGCCAAAGGCGACGGTCGCCATCGCGCCGAGTGTGAGCGCTCCGATGATGGTCAGCGCGGCGTACCGCCAGGAGGGTTTGGCAATGAGCGGCGACATGATGCGCCGGTACAAGTCCGAAAATCGAAATCCGAAACTCGAAAGAAATCCGAAGCTCGAAATCCGAAAAGAATCCAAAATCCGGCCAATTGGATTTCGGAATTCGGATTTCGGGCTTCTTTCGGAACTCGGAATTCGGATTTCGGGCTTAAGCATCCTGACCGCCGCCCAGGGTGTGACGATGAACGACACCGCGAGTGAGAACAGCATCGCGCCGCTCGCGCCGATGGGAATCGGACGCATATACGGCCCCATCAGTCCACCCACAAACGCCATCGGCAGCACCGCGGCAATCACCGCAAACGTCGCCAGAATGGTCGGATTGCCCACTTCACCGACCGCTTCGACAGCCACGGCAATGCGATTGCGGCCGCGACTCTCCGGCAGGTTGAAGTGGCGGACAATGTTTTCCAGAACGACAATGGCGTCGTCCACGAGAATGCCGATGCTGAAAATGAGGGCGAAGAGGGTTATGCGGTTGAGCGTGAAGCCGCCGAGGTAGAATACCAACAGGGTCAGAGCAAGCGTCGCAGGAATCGCGATGGCCACGATGCCTGATTCGCGCCAGCCCAACGCCAGCCCGATGAGGATGGACACACCGATCACCGCAATCGCCATATGCAACAGCAGTTCGTTCGATTTCTCGTTGGCCGTTTCGCCGTCGTGTCGTGTGACGGTCACGCCTACATCGTTCGGGATGATGTAGCCTTTAAGCGTGTCCACTTTGCGGACGACTTCGTTCGCCACCGAGATGGCGTTCGCGCCCGGTCGCTTGGCAATGGCAATCGTGACGGCGGGTTCCTCAACGTAGCGCAGATTTTCAATCTGCCGCATTGCAGGTTTGTAACCTGCGGACGCCTGGCCTGCTTCGAGCGCGCCGGATCGTCGCACGCCCTGCCGATTGGAAATCGGCGATACGGCAGATTGAGAATCTGCGCTGCGGCTCGCCGCGCCGTGGCCGAAGAAAACGTATTGCGTCGGCTCTTCCGCGGCCTCCACGATGTCGGCGACCTCCTTCAGGTAAACGGGTTTTCCGCCGAACACGCCCACCACCACGCGGCCCACCTCCTCCGCCGTTTTCAGAAACGCGCCGGTTTCAACCACGACTTCCTGATCGTTGCCGGTGACATTCCCGGCGGCGTATTGCCGGTTGGCTTGGCGCAACATCGGGACGAGTCCGGCTGGGGTGAGATTGCGCGAGGCCAGCCTGACGGGATCGAGCAACACACGGACCTGCTGGCGCGCGCCCCCGATCACGGTCGTTTCAGCCACCAGCGGAACTTGCTTCACCGCATCATCCACCTGGGCCGCGAGCCGCCGCAGGGTGAGATGGTCGTAGCGGCCGCTGTGAAAGGTCAGCGCCAGAATGGGCACATCGTCAATGGACTTGGGCTTGATGAGCGGAAACGTGACGCCGGGCGGAATGCGATCGAAATTTGAGCGCAATTTTTCGCTGAGCTTGACCAGGCTTTCCTGAGGGTCTTCGCCCACTTTGAAGCGCACGATCACGAGCGACTCCCCAGGGCGGGATGTGGAGTAGATGTATTCGACGCCCGGGATTTCCCAGAGCAGCTTTTCCATCGGGCGCGTGGCGCGCTCCTCAACCTCTTTGGAGCTGAAGCCGGGCATGCCGACCATGACGTCAATCATCGGCACTTTGATCTGCGGCTCTTCCTCGCGCGGCAGCATCAAGACGGCGAACAAACCGAGCAGGACTGACGAAACGACAATGAGGGGCGTGAGCTTCGAGTCAATGAACGCGTGCGCGATGCGGCCGGCAAGGCCAAGCCCGGCTTGCGGCGAATGGGAATGGGAAGCGCTCATATCAGGTGCAACACCGAAAGCCGAAATGCAAATGTCCTGTGTGATTTCGGCGTTGTCGTTCCTCCGCAACGAAGATAACGTTTAAGGAATGAAAGCTGCGGACATTAAGGATATCGCGGAACGCCGACCCTTCCGACCGTTCTCCGTCCGTCTCAATAACGGCGCACAATACACGTTTAGCGAGCCGAGGAATTTTGCTGCGCCTAAGGATTATCGGGTCATTTTCTACTTCGGCGACTCCGACTGGACAATGCTTGACTTGGACAGCATCGCTGAAGTCATCCAGCAATAACACGTTCACTCGCGGGAAACGCGAAGGCTCTCGAACCTCTTCGCTGTCTCGACTCCTGTTGGTCCTCGACCGTCGGATTTCGGATTTCATTTCGTCTCCACCGGTTGGCCGTCCAGGAGCGAAGCGGCGTTCTCAATCACGACGTTCTCTCCGGGCGACAGTCCGGAGGCGATTTCAACTTCCTCGCCGATGCGTTTGCCAGGTTTCACCAGCCGCATCACGGCGCGTTTGTCGGAAACGACAAAGACCAAATGAAGCTGCCCGCGCTGCACGAGGGCGGAAGCCGGCACGCGCAAGGCGGTGGTTTCCGCGACCGGCACAGCCACGCGGCCGAACTGGCCCGCGCGCAAGCCTTGCGCAGAGGGCAGGTCGAGTTTCACGCGGAAAGTCCGGCTATTTGGGTCGGCGGACGGAGCGATTTCGCTCACGGCGCCTTGCAGTTCGCCGGCGCCGCCGGAAACGCCCACCGGCATAGTTGCGCCCAACTTGACCGCGCCAATGATGGCTTCGGAGATGTCCGTTTCGAGCCGCAGGTGGGCCGGGTCTTCCAGGTCCAAGAGCGGTTTGCCGGGCACGGCCAGGTCGCCCACGTCAGCCAGCTTCCGCGTCACCACGCCGGCAAACGGGGCCATAATCTCGGCATTGCTCACCATGGTTTGCGCCTCCCTCACGGCAGCCTCGGCCACGCGCGCGCGGGCCTGAACGGCGTCGAACTCTGCTTGGGTGGCGGCAGCGCGATCGAGCAGAGCGGTGAAGCGTTTCAAATCGCTCTCGGCTTGTTGTCGCACGGCAAGGGCCTGGTCGAGCTTGGCGTGAATCTCCTGCGCGTCCAGGCGCACGAGAAGTTCTCCGGCCTTGACCAACTGGCCGGGCACCGCGCGCATTTCCTGAATGCGGCCCGGCACTTTCGCTTCGAGGCGGGCCTGGAGTTTGGCGCGCACCGTTCCGACGGTTTCTTCCGTGACGACATGCTTCTTCGCTTCGACGGTTTGCGCACGCACAGCCGCGGCGGGAAGGTTCGGTTCGGCCGCTGATTTGCCGCGTTCGCCGCGGCAGCCGAGGAGGAGAGACGCTGCCGCCAGGGCGGCGCCGAATAGCGCATGACGAATCGCGGATGACGAAAGAAATCCGAGTGTCCAATGACGAATCGGAGGCGTCCGCCAGGGCTTTTGGATTTCGAGCTTCATCATTCGTTTGGCATTCGTCTTTCGACATGCGGGTTTCATAGGCGAGTCACGGGTGATTCGATTCGAGTTGCGGCAGACCCAGCGCCTGACGAAGCGCGGCGACGGCGATGCGCTGATCGCCTTCCGCTTGCGCGCGGCGCACGCGAGCGGCGATGAGCGCGGTCTCCGCGTCGATGAGCTGCGTGGAAATCATCAAGCCTTGCTCAAAGCGGGAACGAGTGAGGTCCACGCTCTCCTGCGCTTGCGCGATGGCGGCTTCGGTGACGGCCAGCCGTTCGGTGGCTTCCTTGTGCCGCAAGCGAGCCTGCTCGACTTCAAAGGCAATCGCGAGCCGGAGCTTGCGTTCCTCCTCGCGCAGGGCGTCGAGGTTCGCCTGCGCCTCACTTACGCGGCCACGGGTCAGTTTGCCGTCCCACAAATCCCACTGTGCCATCACGCCGGCGGTGTAACTCTTGCCGTCGCTGTCGGTCCTCCAGCCGTAATCGTAATCAAGGCTGCTGAAGGCGCTCACACGCGGGCGATAGCCGGATTTCGCCTGGCGAAGCCGCGCTTCGGCGGCGCGCTGCGCTTGCCGGAGGGCGCCCAACTCCGGGCGGGCGGCGAATTTCAAATTTGAGGTTTGAGATTTCAAATCGTCGAGGGGCGCGGTCACGAGCGGCGCGGTGTCGGTCACGATGAATTCGCCGTCTTCGATCCCGAGGACGTTCCGAAGCGCCCGCTCCGAGAGCGCGTTGGCGTTGCGGGCGCGCACGAAGTCTTCACGCGCCTGCGCCAAGCGCACCTGCATATCGAGCACGTCGGTCTTGAGCGCCGTGCCGGCGGCAACGCGGTTGCTGGCGATGGCGAGGTTGTTCTCGAACGAACGCACCCCGGCCTCGGCCGCGCGGATGAATTCCCGAGTCTTGAGCACCATGTGGAATGTGCGCGCCACCTCAAACGCCAGCGCGTTGCGCACCGCCTCGGCAGTGGCCTTGGCGGCGTCGGTATGGGCCTTGGCGGCCTCGCGTCCGGCGCTGATGCGGCCGCCGGCGTAAAGCGGTTGGGTCAGCACCCCGCGCACGTTGAGATTGTCCGTGTCCGGCACGTCGTTGAAACTGAGCGACGGGCTGAACGCGCGCTGGTTGAGGATGCTGCCGAACACGAACATCGGATTGTCCGTCCGCGAATAGCTGGATTGCAGTTGGAGTTGCGGCCAGAGGGCCGCGTTGGCCTGTTCGAGGCCGGCGCGGGCGGCGGCGATGCGTTTCTGCGTGATGCGCGCGTCGGGACTATTCGTCATCGCGTAGCCAATCGCACGTTCCAGCGTCCAAGGTTCGGCCGCGTGAAGCTGGAGAGCGCCAACGAAAACAAACACGAACCATCCGGCCAGCGAACGCATTGAGGCAAATGCACACATGGGAAAGTTTTTGTTCGCCTACGTGAAAATGATCTGTGCGCCGGCGGAGAGTTCGTAGAATTCCCCTACCGTCAGCACCTTGTCCACCTGCGCGCAAAAGTCGTCCTGGGTCAGATGGAACATGTCCACCGTGGCCTTGCAGGCGTAGATTTTCCCGCCGGCGTCATGGATCATCTCGAGGAACTCCGGCACGGGCGGGATGTCGAGTTTCTCCATCTCCTTATTCATCATCGAAGTGGCGAAGGCCGACATGCCAGGGATCGCGCCGAGGATCGTCGGGAGCGGGAACCCCTTGGCATTCGGCACGCGCATCGCCGGGTTGCCGACGGTGGCAATCTTGATTTTCGAGTTGTAGTTCTTCAAGATGCCGTAGAGGCCGAAGAAGGTGAAAAAGAGGTTGGCTTCGATGCCTTCCATGCGCGCGCCGTTGGCCATAATCAAGCCGGGATAAATCCCGTCGAGCGAGCCGCGCGAAACGATGATGGAGACTTTGCTGATTTTATCGGACATGATCGGTTCCTTTCCTATGTGTCAATCCTTTCGTAAGGACATGCATCCCTGCCTATGACCCCCGAGCCAGGCCCCTCACCCTATCCCTCTCCCCTCGGAGGGGAAAGGGTGTCCGAAGGACGGGTGAGAGGGACGTTCATGGAGATGGATTAAGGGCGAGGGACTGTACTTCAATTCCCTGTAACATTTGTCCAAATCTTCATACGCAGCTTGCGGGCTTGGGATAACCGGCGATGAGAGCCGCCTTCTTGATCGGGCCGTCCGGGAACAGCGCGTAGAGATCTTTCGTCAGGATGCCTCCGACCTTGTTCATGCGGCGCATCCCCGGCACCACGCCTTTCTCTTTGAAATCACGGTCAATGAAATCGAGGACCTTCCAGTGAGCCTCGGTCAGCTCGATACCCAGTTCCTTGGCCAGGGCTGCCGCGACGTCGCGGTTCCACTGGGCGTGGTTGGTCAGGTAGCCTTCGACATTGACGTCCACGGTCGTTCCAGCAATCTGTTTTTGTGACATAAGCGGATGGAGGTTGACGGTTCAATCACGTTGCGGCTTCCGCTTTGAGCGCGCCGGACGGAATCTCTTTGCCGGCCAGGCTCATTTTGTGATCCACGAAAGGAATGGGCCGCGCCTTCAGCAGCAGGTTCCAATACGCCCACTTGAAGGCCATCTTGCTCCAGTGATTCAGACGCGACTCCCCGAGAAGCGCCAGGGGGCCGAAGGCGGCAAAAGGAAACCTTCCCGGCACCGGTTCCAGGCTGTAATTGAAATCGAGGAGAAAGCCCTTGCCGCGGCCCGACTCGATGAAGCAGTTGGCGTGGCCGTCGAAACGCGAACAGAGCGGATCGCCCCGAATGAAGTCCAGGATGTTTTGGATGAGAACTTCGGCCTCGAAGTGCGCCACCGAGCCCGCCTTCGACGTAGGCACATCGGTCGCGTCGCCGATCACGAAGATGTTCTTGTGCTGCCTGGATCGAAGAGTGTGCTTGTCCGTTGGCACATAGTTGAGTTCGTCGCCCAAGCCGGACCGTTCGATCATCGCGGCTCCCATGTTCACTGGCACCGTCACGAGCAAGTCATAATCGACCTCCTTCTCATCCCAGGACACGATCTTGTGCTGTTCGTTGTCCACGCGAGCGATGTTGAAGTCGTTGAGCACTCGGATGCCCTTTTCTTCGAGCAAGTGACTCAGAATGCCTGAGGCGATGGGCTTGGTGAACGCGCCAGAAAGCGGCGTCACATAGACGATCTCCGTCTTGTCGCGCAACCCCTGATCCCGCAACCATGAGTCGGCCAGAAAAGAGAATTCCAGCGGGGCCACCGGGCACTTGATGGGCATCTCGCTGATATGGACAACCAGCCGACCACCCTTCCAGTCGCGCATCTTTGCGGCCAAGGCCCGGGCGCCTTCGAAGGTGTAGAAGTCGTGGACGCGCTTGCGCCAATCGCCGCCTTCCATGCCTTCGGTTTGGGAGGGGACCGGGCGAGTCCCGGTCGCGATGATCAGCACGTCATAGCGCAACTCCGAGCCATCAGCCAGGCGCACGCGGTTCTTTTCGGCATCAATCCGTTCCACGGCGGCTTCGACATATTCGACGCCGCGCGGTATGAACCGCCGCTTGGGTTTGACCACGTCCTTTTCTGTGTAGATGCCGAAGGGCATGAAGAGAAATCCCGGCTGGTAGAAGTGGCCGGGGTGTTCGTCCACGATCTGAATTCTCCAACTTGAGAGGTCAACCTTCTTCCGAAGGTGATTAGCCATGATCGTGCCCGCGGTGCCGGCGCCCAGGATGAGGATGTTCTTCAAATTCTTCATTCCACCAAGACCGAGCCGCGAATTGGATAAAGGTTACAACCTGGTTTTCACACGATCCTCACCGAAGCGTCCCATTAACACCCTGCTTTAGCGCGGTGGCAGGAGCGTGGAAACGGCGATGAGACGAATGCCCCTCACCCCATCCCTCTCCCATCTGAGGGGGAGAAGGCATCCGTAGGACGGGCGAGGGGAGTTTCAACGAGAGCCTTCACACAATTGGTCTAAGCTTGAGCGCTCATTCGAGTCATCATCGAAGGAGAAATGTCCACAGCGAGTCGCACTGAACCAGACGCCAAGACTTTGGCGTTTATCCCATTTAAGTAATCGGACTTGTTTCGGATTTCGGATTTCGCACTTCGGATTTCTCTCAGGCATCCTCTGCGGGAACGCTGCCACTGCTGCTTTCTGGAACTGCAGTTCGCCATGCTCTGAACGACACTCTGCGGACACGCTGGTACGGCCTCAAGACGAACGCCCCCGGATTCAAGCTTGAAAATGCGCCACAACCGCGCCACCTTCTTGCCGTGACAACGATCGTGCAACTTGACGCTTCGAATCGGATCGTCCTCCCCCGCGAGCTCCGGCGCGCGGCGGGCATTCCCCGCTGGCAAAAGCTCAAAGCCTCGGCCACCCCAGGCCGGATCGTGTTGGAGTTGGAACCCACCGCCCACGGCAAAGTTGTCAAACGGGGCAAGTTGAGGCTGTGGACCGGCGAGGTGCCTTCGACTCCGTTGGCGGAGGCCGTCGAAGCAGCGCGACACTATGAGCGATGACTTTTCTGGACACAGGTATTTTGGTGGGCGCCTTGTTGGAGAAGCACCCCGAACATGCGCAATGCCGCGCGGCCTTGGAGGAATCCGCAGCGCCTTTCACCGACGCCCACACGTTGGCCGAAACATTCGCCACGCTCACCGGTTTCTATAAAGTGCCGACCGCTGCCGCCGCGGAGCTAACGCTGGGGCTCAAGTCCAGTCTGGCAATCGAGGCCCTGCCGCTGGCTGATTATGAGACGGCCATCGTGGAAGCGTGGCCGCGGGGCGTAATGGGCGGCGGCATCTACGACTCGCTTCACGCGACCTTCGCCCGGCGCAAAGGCGCCAAACGCATTGTCACGCGCAATCCATCTCACTTCGCCCACACCGCGCCCGAGATGGAAATTCTCACACCTTGACCTGCCGCCGCACAACTACCCGGCCCTCAATCCAATTCGTTTCATCGGCAATGGCTTTGTCTGTGAGGCAACACACTCGAGCCGAGGAAGAGCGTCATGTGCCCTGTTCTCGCCGCACGGACTCAGGTCGCAAAGTATCGCGACCAATGGGCGCGGACGCCGCTCACGGCTCCGGTGACTGAGAACGAACATGGAACGCTTCGTCGCCAGCGTGGGCATGGCTCACCGTGAAGGAAATTCGAGTGAACATCGAAATCGCCGAGGCCGCGATGGTAAAGGACAGGACGAAGACCAAGCATCGCCGTACGAATTTTCAGGCAATTTCAATTGTCCTGTCCAAAGCTCGCATTAGCCATTCTCCGAGCTCTTTTTCAGTTCCAAGATCTTTTGCCACCATTGTCAGAAACGCCTTCGCGCGGCGCGCTGTTGGCCACAATGGGGATGCCCCCGAGGTGAAAATCTCCTCCAAATCCTTACCTTCTGGGAGCTCCCACTTTAAAATTGACACAAGCGTGTCGTAGGATGCGCGCAGAATAGAATGGGGCGGATTCAATCCCAGTTTCACCTTTAGCATCTTTTCGCAATCGCGGATCTCTTGGGCTGCCTTGTCTTGCTCTCGTCTTTGCCCCTTGTGCTCAGCGTCTTCCCATTCGTTAAGCCATTCTCGAACCGCACGGATTTCTTTGGAGTTCCTCAGCTCTGCCGCTGATCGCAGGAGACCGATAGGGCCACAGTCCTGCCTTTGCCTTAACGCGTGCAGTGCTAGGCTTGGAAGGGGCAGATGTTCCTTTGTCGTCAGCGACTCTACGAGACCATTCCAGATTTGATTCTGTGACCGCTTCTCTTTGGCAAGTTTCCATAGCATTGTATTCAGACTTTGCCGAAACGTTTGCTCCAACTTCTCGTCACATTTTGCTCTCTGGGGAACTGGCGCGTAACGAAACCCAAGTTCCTCCGCCAGTACGTGATTCAACTGCATGCGCAAAATCACTCTCAGTGCCTCATCCTCAGAACTGCTGAACGGTCCGGTGTCGCGTTCCATCTTCTTGAGGGCCCCTCGCAACTGGTCGATAGCCAGGAGCATGTATCTGACAGCAGCGTCCGCTTTCGCCACGGAGAGATCGTCGAGGGCGCGCGCTTGCCGAATCTCGAGCGCATCCTGAATTCCGAGTAAACTACTCACGTGGTCCACGGTCGAATGCTTGGGTCTTATGGATTCGCTCATCATTCCAGCCATTTTGGTGATAACTTCTCTTGTGAGCCAGCCACACAGCGTGTCAGACGCCTTCAGAGCAGCCGATCTGCAACACTGTCTGTAGAACTCGAATGACGCTTCGTAATCTGCTACAATGCGTCCTTTGATATTTCCGAGCCGACAATCGCGAGCCTGAGGTGCCACCGGTTGCGCAATCTCTTCCCCCTTCGGTAGGCACTGGTGCTTCTCCAGTGTTTCTATAACGTCGTATGTCACCCCCGAAATCCGTGGCTCATCAAACGACACGAACGCTACCTCATCCGAAAAGAGCAGATGCTCAGCGAAGTGGAGGATGGCTACCGCATCGTCAGCGCGCACCATGTCCGTTGGCGCTGATGTCAGCACAGTTCCGACTCTGTGGATTGCAGTGATATCGACGAGGGTTTTCATATGAACTCACATTTCGTCCGCTTCATCGTCTTCCTGAGGCGCATTGACCCTTTCTCTCTGGCGGCGTCACAATTGTGATGCGGCCACCAGATGTGTCGAGTTTGAGCAGCGTAACGACTTCGACGCCGGTTTCTCTTTGAACACGATCACGACCAGACTCGTTCACTTTTTCGACTACCGAAACTGCTTTGACTACGCACGCCTTGCGCTGGAGAAGAGCGCGGATCAAGGCAATCATTGTTCCTCCGGTGCTCAACGTGTCGTCAACAATTAGCACTCGCGCACCTTCAGGCACGCCATTTAGGAGCAACTTACCGGAGAAGTACTCCGACTCCACGTCCACAACCACCGAAGCGGGATGCCGAAACGTCGCGTGGTACGGATACCATCTTGCTAACGAAAAGGGCTTGTCGAGGTGCAATGCAACCGCCGTCGTGATATGGGCCCCCTTGTCTTCTTCACCAACAATCAAGTCAATTCCTGAGCCATCACACACTTCTTTCGAAATCAAGAGGGCGAGATGCTTCAGTAGGGAAGGCTTGAGCGGCTCAGTCTGGTCCGTGAAGGTATTGACAGTCGTCAGGTGTCGCCCGGTTGGGATGAGCGTCGCGCGCTCATAGATTTCTGCTAGGTCTCGTAAAACAGTGCGATCGCAGTCCATAGAATTCAGATCGAGCGCGAACGAATGCTCAAGCAAGCAACTCCTCCTGTTCTGGTTGACCAACGACTTCCTCCACTTCACTGTCCGACCCACTGGTTGGGCCTGCTTCACTGAGCTTCTGTTGCAGGTGAAATGTGCGAGCATGAGCACGACGTAGAAGCGATGAGTAGTCGAAAGGGACTACTCGTACGGAGTCTCCAACCGTTCTCTCCTTCGAATCCGCCAAAGTTGCGCCAAGCACATAAACGGTGATTTTGGTTTCGGGTACGACCAGGTTGGCCCTTTGAAGCTCAATGGCGTAGTCCTCTCCCTGCCGAATTTCCTTTGTCGTAACGTCGAACCCTCCCTTCTTCAGTTCGACGATGACAACCTTCCGAATGCCGCTGACCTCTCCTTCGTTGTCGTAAGAGTCGGCGGAGTAGATGCCAATCGAGCGATCAGGTAGCGCGACAAAATCCGGCCGACGAGTGGAGAGTTCGGCCTCGGCACCGCCGAGCAAGGTGCGGATGACAGTGGCCATTCGGCGATTGGACGTGAAATCGGCCGATTCTAACTCAGGGCCAAACATCCAAAGACCGCGGGCGAACAGCGGTTGCAGGTCGTGCAACTCGTCGGAAGTCGTGACATGAACCAACTTCTCTAAGTCGTTTATCAGCTTGAGTCGCCTGCCGAGCTCGTTCAACACAATCTCGGCGTTGCTGGCGGTCCATTCACCCATGAGTCGATTCCAAGTGTCCAAGTCGTCCGGCGAGCACGCAGCAAGTCTGGCAAGGAGGTCGTAACCGTCTCTTGAACTCTCCAGCTTCGTCAGCACCGCCACGGTTCTCGACAAGTCACCGTCCGAAATGCTCGGGCAGTTCTGCTGAACCTCATCAACGAACTTCCCGACGACCTTCCTAGCCGAGAGCGGAAGGCCACCAAGGGCTTTTCGATGTTCTGCCAAAACAGCCTTCTTCCTGTCTTTCCGCGTAGCGGACAGCAAACTATCCAAAGCTCGGATGACGTGCTCTTTCGCGACATCTTGAACCTTCAAAGACCGGTTAGAGTCATGAAAACCGGACCAGTCTTGTTTCACGTCAGGCTTAAGGCAGTCAGCTTCGACAATGAAGCTCACTCGTTTGCCTGCCGCTGTGCGCCCGTCCAGGATCGCTCCTTGCTCCTCGAGTCCTGACCAAGACGGGTGGCCAACCATTCTCTTGTTGACCCACCAAGTGATACCTCTCAAACGGGTAGTTCTGTCTTGCTGCGGTGCTTCGATCTGATGAACGCGAACGGGGCCGTACGGAGGAACATCCAGAACAGTAGATTTCAGGTCAGGCACTGCCAGCAATGCCAGTCGTTGTCGGTTTAGGCTGATCGCGAAATCAGGATCAACCAGAAACTTTGAACCAACCCACTCGCTGATCTGGTCTTCGGAGATCACCTTGCGTGTAACTGTGGCCCAGATGCGAGTTCCGTGTCCGGGCTTTTCTCCTTGTTCAAGAATTGAGCAATGGAATGGCTCCGTGCCGCCGTCAACCAACTCCACTTTCACCGTGGCAGTAGTGCCATCTCGCCACGTTTCGACCTGGTAAATGTCCGCGAAGCAGAACGCGCCGTGGCGTCCCTTGCCGCTCTGGCCAAACGCGACGCGCAGACCGCGCCGCGTACCCGGGGGAAATTGTACATCGCTTCCCTGCTCAATCGAACGATTGTAGCGGAGGGTCTTCCAGCGGCGGTTGAACTCCTCCAATGTCATCCCTGCGCCGTTATCCGTGATCTCGAATTCACCGCCAGGCTGATCCGGCCAACGAATTTCCACCTCGGTTGCGCCCGCATCGTAGGCATTCGCGATGAGCTCCACGAGAGCGATGCGTGGCTCCGTCATGATGTGACCAGCGTGATCGCGAAGGAATCCAGGGCCGAACGCGAACGGTGTGCTGGCGAACAAGTCCGTCTGCACGGGATTCTGTGGCTTGCTTTCCATTGCTAAAGACCCATCAGTTGAATTGTAGAACGCCGAACCACGGGATTGGCAAGGATGGAACTGCATCCTTGACACAAAGGTTCAGCAATGTCGTCGCTCGTGAGATCCTGACATTCATTTTCGTTGCCGCTTTACCGCGTACGACGAGGGCTTCTCCATCAGCATCATCTCCCTTTGCTGCCGATTCACCGCCACCGGCAAATCGTCCGAGTGCAGTCGGCTCCAGAGCGTGGCGAGTTCTTTGGCCGGCAATTCGTCCACGAAGCGGAAGGCGGACGCGGCCAGGTAGGTGCGGTCTTTCTCGAACGCCATCCAGTGCCGGTCGAGTTTCTCTGCCGCGCTGCCGGTGGTGTTGGAGCCGGCGAAGATGTCCAGCACGGTGCCTGCCTGCCGCGCTCCGCTTGCCTGCCTGTGCCAATATGGCAGACAGGGCGCAGGCAGGTCGCCAGGGTCGGTGAGGAATTCGATGAAGAACGTCGGCAGCTTCTCAGGGAAGCGCGCCGGATGCGGTTTCACTCCCACGGTGGCGCAGTGGCGAAGATAGGGCGAGTTGCTTTCGGTGTTCGGGATTTGCAGAAGGTTCGACGGGATGGCGCCGCCGTTGTCGCTGGCGAAGCGGCGGCTGATGTCGTGGCCGCCTGCCTGCGCCGCGGCTGCGGCAGGCAGGGACGGGCGCAGTTTCGGGCGGGGGAAGCGCTCGGTGTTCTGAACCACGCGGTTCATACGAACGTGCCCCTTTGCAGCGCCCTCGCCGGGTCGTACCACGCGGCGCTGATGAACGCCTGAATCTTCTGCACGAACAGCCAGACCACCTCGGCGTCAATCGGCGATTGCTCGTGCTGACGGCGGAGTTCCTCATAAACCGACCGCTTCTCGAACGGAAGGCGCTTGGCGTGTCGGAGCAGGAACACGTTGTCAATGGCCGTCAGGCGGCAGTCTTCCGGCTCCATGTCGAGGTATTCGTTCAGGATGTAGTATTGCGAGTAAGGGCAGCCTTGCTTGAGCCGGGCGGCGGTGCCGGCGGCTTCCTGGAACATGGTCTTGTCGAGGTTCACCTTGCACTCGGCGGCGAGCACGGCGAGGGAGAGCGAGCCGCTGGCGGTCTTGTCGGGCGTGAAGTCCGGGTCGGGGGAGAAACGGTAGTGGATTTCCTTGCCGATGATGAAGTCTTGGTCCTTCACCTTGAGCGCAACGATGGGAGCGTCGTTCAGCGCGCGCAGGGCAGGCGGCGCGAAGGAGAGCGACATGAAGGCCGTGGTCGGGCCGACGCTGAGCGGGAAGTCCGGCAGGCCGTCAAGGATGGCGGGCTGGACGAGTTCGACGAGGAATTCCTCCAGCACGGAGTTATCCAGCTTCAGTTGGCCCTTCTGGCGCTTGAGGAACGCGGAGCCACGCCGGGCGATGAGTCCGACTTCCAGGAAGTCCTTGTATTCGTTGAGCAGGCGCGTCATCTCTACGACGCGCTTCTTGCCCTTGGAGCGCAAGGCGCCAAGCGAGGTTTTCCACGACTGGTAACGCTCACGGGCCTCTTCGAGCAATCGCACGTCGTCCGGCTCGCACTTGGGGTTACGGATGGCCGCATCCAACTTGTCGAGATGGGACGTGGCGGGCATGGCTCAGAGTTGCGGGCTGCCCGTGAAGACGGGTGAGGGCTGGATGGCGGGGCGTCGGCCAAGGCTTGTTGGATGTCTTCGCGCACTCCGCCAGTCGTGTGGCTGATCAGGTCTCCCAGGCAAAGACTGGCGCGGCGCACCGCAGCGCCGGGCACGGGCTCGGAGTTGAGCCGCCGGAACACCAGGATGTCTTCATATATGGACGCGCCGAAGCGGTTCGTGAAGCGCCGCTCGAACGTGCTTTCGTGCCGGAAGCCGCCGAGATCATCGGCAACGGCGGCGACGAGCCGTGAGTTGGGAATGGCGACGCCGCGCACGTTAGACTCGCGGCCAATCACCAGGATGAGTTTGCCGCCCCTGACCAGACTGAGCGCGAAGCTTCGCAGGCATTGTTCCATGTCGAGGGCATATTGAATCACTGTGCGGAATCGGTTCTGCCGGTTCTTGCGGTTGGAGCCGATCTCGCTGGCGGCGACGTGGAGCAGGTCGAAGCCGAGAAGTTCCAGCAGGGCGCGGTGGTTCTGGTGGTAGTTGAACACGTTGATATAAGGCGGGCTGGTAAGGATGAGCGACGCCTCGGCGCAAACGTAACGGTGCGTCAATCGGGCGTCGCACAAAGAGGTCTGCACCGGCGCCTTCGTGTGGGGCTGTTGGAGCAAGTGCTTTCGAATTCGGCTGGTGGCGACGAAGACTGCTTGGTTCAAGCTCTGAGCGCGGCAGCCTTCAGCCTCGAACAGAATCAGCAACGCCAGGAGAGTCTGGGTCTTGTTCTCCGTTTTCGAGAATAGTTCGCGCGCAAGGTCGAGCAAGTTGGAGGAGCTGGCACGGTAGTCGTCCACTGAATTGAACAGCGGCAGATCAGCAAATTCGCCGGCCGTTTTGCGAATCAATTGCTCGACGCCTGCAAAGAGCCCCAGCCGTTCTGAGCGCGAGAGTCGGGAGAGTGTGAAGAACCGCGACATGGCGTAGGCGGCGGGATTGATCTCGAAACCTTGCGCTGGGCGATTCCGTCCTGCGGATTCCAGCAAGACAGTTCCACTCCCGCAAAACGGGTCCACGACCAGGCCGGCGCCAGTATCTGACTCGTCCAGAAGGTACTCGACAAACTCCGGCGTGAACTGGCCCCGCCAGCCAAAAATGTTGCTGCGCGTCTTCTTGGCTACATTCAGCCGTTGTTGGTCAAGAATAGGCATGTTCCGAACTCCGAGACGAAGGCTAGTCGTCAGAAGTTAGGCTGTCACGCTGCTTTTGGAAAGAGGACGCCGAGGGAGTTCATTTCCGACTCGTCCTTTCCCAGTCGCTGTTGGGGATGACCATCCGCACCAACTCCCGCTGGCGCCGATTTACCTCCATCGGCAAACCGTCCGAGTGCAGTCGGCTCCAGAGCGTGGCGAGTTCTTTGGCTGGGAGTTCGTCCACGAAGCGGAAGGCGGACCCACCACGCTCCGCTTGATTTGAGATGGCAGATTTCAGATTGTGGATTGCAGATTTCGAGCAACGTCGCGGGATGGCGCCGCCGTGGTCGCTGGCGAAACGGCGGCTGATGTCGCGGCGCCGATAGAGGTTCTCGGCGGCTTTCAGCAGTTTCTTCATGCGCTGGGCCAGGTTTCTAACCCGGATATTTCACACCTGCTTTTTCCGGAGACGCATTTTAAAGGTAGGGACGGCGCGCCCGCGCCGTCCACGCCGCGTGCAGCGGCGGAACAGAGCGACGTGTCGGCACAGGAGTCTCCGCTCCCGTTCAGAAGGGTTCCGCGCCTGCACGGCGCGGGGGCGCCGCGGCGCGGCGTCCCTGCCTCTCATTTCGTGTGAAATATGCAGGCTAAAGCAGCGCTTCTGCCAGCTCGATTTCGTGTTTCAGGAGCTTGTTGACCAGCGTGCCGAGGTCTTCGCCGCGCTTGCGCGCAGCCGATTTCCAGCCTGGCAGTGACCGAACCCCGCCAACGTCTGATTCTCCGAGCTGATCTTAACCGGAATTTGCCGTGCGCCAGGTGCGCCATGAGCCGGTCAGGTTGCGCACGCGAAACCCGTGCTGCGTGAAAATCCGGCAGGCGAAATAGGATCGTTGACCGCTTTGGCAACTCACGACGATCTCCTTGTCTCGGGGGAGTTCGTTCATGCGCGCGCGGATTTCATCGAGCGGAATGTGAATCGACCCCGGGATGAAGCCCTTCGCTCGTTCGTCCTGCCGGCGCACGTCGAGCAGCACGGCCCGGTTCGGATCGAGGGAGGCGACCTCGTGCCACTGCGTCAGATTCACGTCGCCGGCCAGCACATTCTGCGCAGCCATGCCGGCGAGATTCACCGGGTCTTTGGCTGAGCCGAATGGCGGCGCGTAGGCCAACTCCAGTTCCGCCAGATCATTCACCGTCATGCCCGCTTTCAACGCCGTCGCCAGAACGTCGATCCGCTTGTCCACGCCATCACGGCCGACAGCTTGTGCGCCGAGCAATTTGCCGGTGTCGGTCGCGAACAGAATTTTCATCGCGATGGGCTCAGCGCCGGGATAGTAGCCCGCGTGCGAACCGGGATGAAGATGAAGCGCCTGGAATGGAATACCCGCCTTCCGCAAGCCCTTTTCATTTGCGCCCGTGCAACCCGCGGTCAACTGGAACAGCCGGAGAACCGCCGTGCCGAAGGTGCCGGTGTATCGGGACGGGCGACCAAAGATGTTGTCGGCGGCGATGCGTCCTTGACGGTTCGCCGGACCTGCGAGCGGGATGAGCGCCCACTGCGCAGTCACCGCGTCGCGGACTTCAATCGCATCGCCCACGGCCCAAATTTGCGGATCACTCGTCTGCAAGTGTTCGTTCACGCGGATACCACCGCGTTCTCCGATCTCGAGTCCGGCGGCGCGGGCGAGGCCGACTTCGGGTTTCACACCGAGCCCCAGTATGACGGAATCAGCCGGCAACCGCTGTCCGCTCTTCAGAACTACAATCGAGGCGCGGGTCGGTTCGGTGGGTGTTGGCGCTTCAAACGCAACGACCGGATCGTTCAAATGCAGCGCCACGCCATTCGCTCGAAGCTCCTGGTGCAGCCAGGCAGCCATCTCCGGGTCCAACGGCATCATGACTTGCGGCAACGCTTCCACGAGTGTGACACTGAAATCGCGGCGGCGCAGTTGCTCGGCCATTTCCAGGCCGATATAGCCGCCGCCAACAACAACGGCCCGGCAACGCTCGCAGCCCTTCGACCACGCCATGATCCTTTCGACATCGGGGATGTTTCGCACGGTGAAATGATTCGGGCGGTCAATGCCGGGAATCGGCGGCTTGAAAGGCGACGCACCCGTGGACAGAACGAGCGCATCGTAAGCCTGGTCGTATTCGCGGCCAGTCGCAATGTCGCGCGCCTTCACCACCCGCCGCGCGCGGTCAATGGCCACGACCTCGGTGCTCACGCGCACGTCCAGGTTGAAACGGGCACGGAGTGTTCCGGGCGTTTGCAGCAGCAACGAATCCTGTTCGACGATTTCGCCGCCGACGAAATACGGGAGGCCGCAGTTGGCGAACGAAACGTGGGGCCCGCGTTCGAAGATGATAATCTCGCAGTCCTCACAGAGCCGTCGCGCACGCGCGGCCGCGCTCGCGCCGCCGGCGACGCCGCCGACAATGACAATTTGTTTCGTTTTCATTCAGTCTTGTCTCTAGAGCGAACTGAGCCGCGAATGGCCAAAGAGTTACAGACACCCAGCCAACGAAATGAACAGCACCCACCTGAGCCAATTGCTCCGAAACACCTGATTGCATTGGCGTTTATTGGCGTGGATTAGCGGTTGAACTGAACGGATACGACTAATGACCCATGCGAAAGGTTCGATTTGCGCCCGACGCAAGTCATCTTGCAGCGCCTCGGCTTCGTGAAACGGCGTGGCTTCGGGCAGCGTGACAACGAGCACGCGAGGAAAATCACCGTCGCGCAAAAATGGCTCTTTGCTTTTCCAAACCGATCGAGGAGCGCGGCCTCCAGGCCGCTTCGACGGTCATTTTCGAAGTCGGCGTTGAAGCAGCCTGAAGGCCGCACTCCAAATAGGCGGCGGTTCATGGGCACAAAGCACGAGCATTGATCGAGGCTTGTACGGCCGTGTCGGTGACCCGTTTTCGTGAGGCAATAAACGTCAAAAGAAAAGCAATCCACGTGTATTCCGCCTTTGAGGATGGGTGTGTCATCTTCCTTGTGGACAGGTTTGTCCTCTTAACTGGCGACGGTTAGAAGACTATGCTGTCGCTCTCCATTACAACCAGCTACGCGATCAAGGCCATGAGTTGCCTGGAAAGCGGCGACTGCGTGCCGCGTCACATCAGCGACATCGCCCGGTGCGCCGGCGTGCCCCGGCCTTAGCTCGCCAAAATCATCAACTGTCTTTCCCGTGCGGGCCTGGTGACCACCAAACGCGGGTATCGCGGTGGCATCGGTCTCGTGCGACCAGCGGGAGCCATTTCAGTGCTGGAGATCGTCGTCGCGGTGGAAGGCGAGGAGTGGATGAGCCGCTGCCTGCTGGGGCTGGACAACTGCGGTGAACCTTCCTCCTGTCCCACGCACAAATTCTGGCAGCGCATCCGCCGCGAAGTCAGCGAGGAACTTTGTCGAACGACCCTGGCTGCGGTCATAGCGTCCAGGTGGGCCGGCGGTTTTCGGACAGAGAGTTCTTGCGGCGCGCGAGGCCGGCCACCCGCGAATGTACCGAATCCTTCTTTGCGCGAGAATCCAAACCCGGAATTAAGATTATGAGAACCTGCCCAGCAATGAATCCCTCCCGATGGGGCGCGATGCTGCCTGTGTTAGTGGCGGCGGCTTGGATGTCCGTTCCGTCAATCCCCGCAGACGTGGGAACGCCCTTCAAGATCACCAGCCTCGTGTTGAACAAGGACGGCACGGCCTCGCTGCAATGGCAGGGGGCGGACCGTGATATCGTGGTCCAATTCACTGCGGACGTGACCGCCCCGGTCTGGCAGCCGTTGTCCGGAGTCGTGTGGCCGATCAGCGGGACGAATTGGTCGGGCGTGATTTCGATGAGCCCGGGCAAAGGCTTTCTGCGGGTGGTCACGACAGGTGGCGTGGGTACAGCGCCCATTCCGCTCAAGACCATTTCCCTGACGCTGATTGCCTGGCATGATCCGCAGTCGGACAAGTTTTTTCGGAACTGCATCGCCTGCCACGGCACGAAAACACAAGAGCGCGCTTTGGACGGAAAGACGCCCACGGCGCACAGTATCATGCTGAGTTTTTACGGACAGGGAAATGACCGCTGCATCACTTGCCACTACAACGGGCCGAAGTACACCGGGCCTGATTTTCTCACGTACTCGGCCGGATCGCTGCGCAAGCAGGTGAATTACGAGGTCAACAACTGCGCGGCCTGCCACGCCAAGGGCGGCTTCAAGCCGCTCTACGACCGGTATTGAATCAACCGACAAGCCCTGAACGCGTTCGTCATCAGAAAGCCAAACAGTGTTATGAGAATGGAACCATCTGCGACTCTCCTCGAACAGAGTGTCAGCCGGCGATCTTTTCTGAAAATGACCTCCGGGCTGGCGGCGGGCACGGCTTTTGCCGGCGCGTTTTTCCGCGTGGACGAAGCCAAGGCCGCCAACTTTGGCAATCCCGTGCTGGTCGAGACCAACCCGCGCGTTGAAATCAAGTACAGCGTTTGCCAGGGCTGTCAGGGACGGTGTGGCATCAAATGCAAAATCGTGGACGGCGTGCTGGTGAAAATCGAGGGCAACCCGTACAACCCGGCCAACCTGGAGCAGCACCTGCCTTACACCACAGACTCCGTCGCCGCCGGAACCACCACGGCCAGGTTGTGCGCCAAAGGGCTTGGCGGCATCCAATCTCTCTACGATCCGTATCGGCTCAAGCAGCCGCTCAAGCGAGTCGGGCCGCGCGGCGCCGGCCAGTGGGAGGCCATCAGTTGGGACCAGGCGTTTTCGGAGATCGCCGCCAAACTCAGCCAGTATCGCGACCTGACGACGCCGATGGATCCGAAGGCGCCGGAACTGGGCAAGAAGGTCAACCAGGTCGTGTTTTCTCCCGGGCGCAACCAGCAGGCCGCGTTCACGGATTTGTTTTGGAAAAAAGTCTTCGGCACCATCAACGCCAAAATTGATCACACGAGCATCTGCGAAGAGAGCCGGCACGTTGCCCATGACTTGTTCACCGGCTCGGGGATTCAGGGCAGCAAGAACTTCACTGAACCGGACCTGGCCGCGGCCGAGTGGGTCCTCTGGTTCGGGTCAGACCCGTGTTCCGCCAACTTCCCGTTCACGGCCATCGCCCGCAAGACCATCGAATTCGTCCAACGCGGCGGCAAGCTTTACTTGGTGGACCCGCGCTGTAACGTGGCCGCGTCCAAGGGAACGTGGATTCCGGTCAAGCTGGGCGCGGATGCCGCTGTGGCGCTGGCCATGGGCCGCCATATCGTGGACAACAACCTCTACAAGGCTGCCTTCCTGCCCCGGCCCCACGATGCAGCGGCTAATCCCACGGGTGAGTTGAACGTCACCGACGCGACGTTTCTCGTGAAAATTGTGAACGGGCATCCGCTGGCTTTCCTGCGGGCCAGCGAGGCCGGGATCGCTGGCGGCGCCGCCAGCGACTTCGTCGTCTGGTCGAGCGGCGCGGCGGTGAAATTCAACACCGTGGACACGGCAGACCTGCTCCCAGGCGCCGTCACCGTCAATGGTTTCACCTGCAAGACGGCCTTCGAGCTTTATGTCGAGCGCGTGCGCGAAAAGACCCTTGAGCAATACTCGGCCATCTGCGGTGTGCCGGTGGCCACTCTTCAAAAATTGGGCAACGAGCTTGCGGCGGCGGGACGACGCGGCTGTGTCACCATGTATCGCGGTTCGGTGCAGCACACGAACGGGACTTATGCGGCTTTGGCGATCCTCGACCTGAACCTGCTGGTCGGCAACCCGAATTGGAAAGGCGGCACGGCTTTCGGCGGCGGTGGCTGGGCCGACTCTTACACGGGCGCGCCGTTTGACCCGAACGCGGTGCCGGGCGGCGGCGTTACTGCCAGCGGCGTGCAAATCACTCGGGCGGGTTCCAAGTACGAAGACAGTGCCGAGTTTGGGAGCGGGGGCTATCCGGCCAGGCGACCGTGGTTCCCACTGGCCTTCTACAACAATTACCAGGAACTCATCCCCAGCATCGAGGATGAATACCCCTACCCGGTCAAGGCGCTCATTCTCTATTGGAACGGCATTCCGTATTCAACGCCGGCGGCGCGCGCGGCTTACGAACGAGTGATGAGCGCGAAGGTCGGCGACGAATACAAGCTTCCGCTGGTCGTGGCGATTGACATTGCGATGGGCGAGGCCACGGAGTGGGCCGACTACGTCCTGCCCGACACGACTTATTTCGAGCGTTGGACCACCGTGGGCTTGCCCTCAACGGTCATCACTAAGAACAGTGGCGTGCGTCAGCCCGTCGTGGGCTCTGTCGATCCAGCGACCGGCGACTACACGGGCGTGCTGCCCAATACCAAGACCCTGGAGGACATCCTGCTCGGCATCGCCCACGCCATGGGTCTGCCAACCGGCCTGCGCAACGCGTGGGATTACTGGCGCAAGCCGATGACCAATCTTGCCGCTCAGGACGGCGGGCCGGGAGTTGATCACGTCCTGGCCCGCGGTGGACGATTCGAAGATTACACGCAGGCCTACGAAGGCGAGAAGCAGCGCCGGCGTTTTGGCGGGCGCCTGTTCTTTTTCTCGGAACGACTGGCCTCCACCCGCGATTCGATGACGGGGCAATACTTCGACGGGCTTGGAAAATACGAGCCGATCGCCGACGTGCTCGGCAACCCGGTGGACACACTGGACGCCGCGTTTCCGCTGCAACTCATCACCTACAAGCTGGCGTGGCACACGCAAATGCACACCATCCGGTATCCATGGCTGGTGTCCATCCAGGCGGAGAATTTTGTCGAAATCAATCCGACCGATGCGACGCCACTCAACCTCCGCACCGGGGACCGGGCGCGGGTGACCTCCGCTTCCGCGCCACAGGGAATCGAAGGGCTGGTGCGCGTCACCGGCACGGTCGCGCCCGGCGTCGTGGCCGTCGCCCATCACTTCGGCCACTGGGCCATGTCCTCCCGGCTGCAGACGGTCAACGGCGCCCAAACCGCGTATGATCCTTCGCGTGGGGCCGGCTTGCAGGCTGCGCCAATCATGCGCGCCGATCCACAGCTTCCGAACGTGACGCTCCAGGACAAGATTGGCGGCAGCGCGGCTTTCTACGACACCCGCGTGCAGGTTGTGAAAATCTAGCGAACAGGAAAGGACCCCGAGTTATGGCAAAAGTTGGTTGGATCTTCGACGTCACGAAATGCATCGGCTGCCGCTCCTGTTACGTTGCCTGCAAAGCCGAGAACCGAACGCCACTGCGCACTGATTGACGCTACGTCGTCGAGCGGGAATCCGGCGGTTTCCCCAACGTGAAGCGGGAATTCATTTCGCTGGCCTGCAACCACTGTGACCAGCCGGCTTGCCTGAAATCCTGTCCGGTCGGCGCCATCACCAAGCGTGCGGCGGATGGCGTGGTGTTGTTCGACCAGGACAAGTGCATTGGCTGCCGGTATTGCGTCTTTGCCTGTCCCTACGGCGCGCCACGGATTGACACGGACACGGGCAAGGTCAGCAAATGCACGATGTGCGTGCATCGGCTCGATGTCGGGCTGCGGCCGGCCTGTGAAGCCACGTGTCTGACCGGGGCGATCACGTTTGTCCCGGATTTCACCGGAACGACCGAAGCCCGTCCGGCGGATTTCAACGATCCGGCGCTGACCAAACCCAACATCAAGTTCGTCATGCCGAGCTGAGGAGCGCCTGTGGAAACGCGATTCCCCAGCACCGCAGACCCTTCCGCCGTGCAAGCTCTTGCCGAGATGGCGTCCGCCCGGCGCGACCTTTATCGCTTCCTCAGCGCAGCGTTCCTGGAAGCGCCCAGTCCAGAGTTCCTCGCGCACTTGCAGGACGATTCTTTCCAATCCGCGCTGGCCGAGTGGTTCACTCCGGCGGTGGTGGAGAATTTCCGGCGCGTGGCCGAAGCCTGTAGCGCAGGTTTCCAACCTGCTGTATCGCCGACTTCCAGTCGGCAGAACGCTGGAAGAACGCGCGACGCGGGAGACTGGCGGCTCATGCGGAGTGAAAATCCGCGATACGGCAGACTGGAAGTCTGCGCTACGGGCTTTATGAAATCCTTTTCATCGTTCTCCCCCCGGCTTCCGCGATGGCTGAGTCCGCGCCGGTTGGCGCTGTTCAGCAGCGTCATCGGGCTGGCGGTAATCGCGATCAGTTGCGCCACCGCCAACCGCCTGATCGTCGCCCCGCCGCAGATTCCCGGCGCGACTTACCTGGGCTCGGCGGAGTGCGAGACTTGCCACGAGAGGATCACCAAGGAATTCATTACGGCCGACCACGCGCGCCTCAAAGCTCCGGGCAAGAGCGCGCTGGAAGCGGGCTGTGAATCGTGCCACGGGCCGGGCAGCAAACACGTCGAGAGCGGCGGGGCATATCACACCATTCTGAACCCTCGCAAGGACCCTGAGACTTGCTTCGGTTGCCATCTCGACAAGCGCGGTCAGTTCAACCTGCCACACGCGCACCCGGTGCTCGCCGGCAAGGTTTCCTGTTCGGACTGCCACAACCCCCACCGAGGCGCGAGATTCGCCGCCGACAAATCCCTGCTCACGCGCGACGAAACCTGCATCAAATGCCACACGGCACAGCGCGGTCCCTACGCCTTCGAGCACGAAGCGATGCGCGAGGGCTGCACGACCTGCCACGACGCACACGGAACGGTCAACGCCAAGATGCTCACCGCGCGCAACGCCAACCTTTGTCTGAAGTGCCACGTGCAGGAGGCCAACAGCAGCGTGCTCATCGGCGGGATGCCGCACAGCGCGTTGCTGCGCAGCGGCACGTGCTGGACGGCGGGTTGCCATGAAGTCGTCCACGGTTCGCAGATCAACGCAACGTTGCGCTATTGAACCGCAGTCTATGATGCCTCAATTCAATCTCCGCTGTGGCGGTGGCAAACGTAGCGCAGGTTTCCAACCTGCCGTATCCAGTCGGCAGAGCGTTAGCGAAACCGGCAGCGTTGGGAGTTCGCGGCGTCGGCGGATTGGAAATCCGCGATACGGCGCAACGCGGCGAAGCCGCAACCCAAACGGCGCGCGGCCTTCCAGGCCGCAGCGGTCCCGAAAGACCCAGGCGCCCGAAAATCTCCGGGCCTCGCCTTCCGTGTGCGACCGATGCGGCCTGGAAGGCCGCGCGCCGGAAAAATCGTCGCGGCTTGCGATGATTTCCAGCGATACTGATAGACTGGAAGTCTGCGCTACCGTCAGCGAACGACCGCCGCCGCCGACCCGCTGGCCCTGGGGATTGCTTCTCGCGTTGGCGGGAGCGATGGCCAACCCGGTCGTGGCAGCGGAACCCAAAGCCGGCGAAGAGAAGAAGCCGGCCGAAGAATCCGCGCCTGTCACGCTGCAGGAGGGTGACTCCGACTTTTCCAACTGGGTGGGCCTGACGTCGGGCGGCGCGAGCGTGGACGGCAACAAGGCCGCGTTTCAACAGCGCGTCGGCCTTCCAGCCAACTCTGTCTTCGGCGGCGTGGAGGATTTGCATTTCGAACATTCCTTGACGAACAAGTGGCTGCTGAAGCTCGATGGGCACGGCCTTTTGGATTACCACGATTACGGCCTCAAGTTCGACTTGACGCGGGAGGATCGCGGTTTTCTGCGTGCCGGCTACACTGAATCGCGCACCTTCTACAACGGCAGCGGGGGCTTTCTGCCGGGCGCGGACCTCTGGTTGCCTTTGGCCGACAGCAAACTTTTTGTGGATCGCGGCCAAGCCTGGGTGGAAGGCGGACTGACGCTTCCCGGCTGGCCCGAGTTGCGGGTCAAATACTCCCACGACTTCCGTGATGGTCTGAAAGACTCCACCATCTGGGGCAGAGTGAACACCGCGTACGGCCCGCGGGGTATCGCCGCTTCGTTCTATGACCTGGACGAAAAACGCGACACCATCGAAGGCGAGCTCATTCACAAGATCGGCAAGACCGATCTTGGACTGAAACTCACTTACCAGTGGAGCGACCGGAACAATTCGCTGAACCTCCGGGACGCGTCAGGCACGCCCAACTCGCGTGTCACTCAGAGAGAAGGCGTGGGATCGGACTTGTTCAACGCCCCACGCCTGGAGCAGCACCTGGTTCAGCAAGAAAACCGTGCTCTCGGCCGGCTACGGTTACACCCGACTGGACACCGACCTGACCGGCAGCCGCATTTACGGCGACCAGTTTGATCCGGTGTATGATCCGGCCGTGTTGCGCGGCCCAGGTTACATCAACCTTTCCGGCGGCTCGCTGCTCAACCAGCACGTCGTCAACCTCAGCTTCATGACCTGGCCGCTTCCGAATCTAGCCATTGTCCCGGCGGTCAAGATCGAGTACCAGGACCTGGACGGCGCGTCGCTGTTCCAACCGTTCAATCCGGGAGTCGTTTCCGGAAGCAACCTCGGCGGCATCATCATTCCCGACCCGGATGCCACCGGTTACGTGAGCACCGACACCAGCCGCCAGCAAACCACCGTCGCGCCCCGGCTGGAAGTGCGTTACACCGGCATTACCAACTGGCTGTTCTACACCCGCGGCGAATGGCAGGTGGATGACGGCGTTCTCCGTGAGCAATCGCGTCCGATCGACGCCAACGTCCTGTCTTCGCCCGCCGAAACGGATTTCCGCCGCGACACCGATTACCAGGGCCTGCTCCAGAAATACTCCGCCGGCGCAAACTGGTATCCGACGCGCAAAGTCAGCCTCGCCGCGCAGTACTACTACCAGGCGCGCAGCCGGCATTATGATCATGGGCTCGATTCCACCCTGAACGACGCCTCCAGCTTTAACCGCTACCCGGCCTATTTGCGCGCTAACGATTCCTTCACGCATGACGCGAACATCCGCCTGACCTGGCGGCCCTTGCCCAACCTGACTTCCGTCACCCGCTACGACTACCAGATTTCCACTGTGGAGACGCGGGCTGACTTGTTGGCCACCGTCGAGAGTGCCGAACTGAACACGCACATCATCAGCCAGAGCCTCACGTGGAGTCCGCTGGACCGGCTCTACCTGCAAGGCAGCATCAACTACGTGCTCGATGAAACCGAGACGCCGGTTAATGGCTCAAGCTTCACTCCCGGACTGGTGCAAGAGGCCGAGAACGATTATTGGTTTGCTACGGTGGGCGCAGGCTACGCCCTGGGAAAGAAAACCGATGTCCTGGCCGATTACAGCTACTATCGGTCTGACAACTACGACGCGGGCAATTATCAGGTCAGCGTCCCCTACGGCGCGGGCGCTCGCGAGCACACCGTCGCGGCGGGCCTCGTTCACCGCATCAACCGCAACTTGCGCTGCTCAGTGCGCTACGCTTACTTCCGCTCCGAGGACGAAACCTCCGGGGGCCACAACAACTTTGACGCGCACGTGGTTTCGGCTGGTATGCAATACGGCTTTTGAGCAACCTCCCCGGCATGCAAACCAAGACCAAAGCCAGCGCGAAACGACGCGCGACCAGCCAGCCTCCGATCCGCTTCCAGAAATTCGGGGGGGAATACCCCGCCCTGATGCGCGCCTACGAAGCGCTCGGCTTCCCCAGTATGGTGGCCGCGTTGACGTGGGTGGAAGATGTTTTGAACCGGAAGTGGTCGGTTACTCTGCTTGTTCCGTGAAAACGGTTGTCCGCGTCATGTCTTCCTCTGTGGAAAATGTCCGCGTCACGCCTCCTTGCGCGCGAGACGCAACGCTAGGTCCGCCACCCGCAGGCCGGTGTTCCGGGCAGTGCTCAGACCGAGGTCGTCGCCGCTGAGGTCGTCTTTGCGTGAAAGCACGGTGCCGCCCTGGAAAGCGGGCGGACGACCGCCGACCGGAATCATGCCGAAACAGAGCATCGCCGCCTGAACTTGCTCGATGACGAGTTCCTGGCCGCCGTTGCGGAAGGCGCCCGTGGCGACGACGCCAACCGGTTTGCCGTCGAGGAGCATCTTCGGCTCACGCAACGGCGCGCAGCGTTCGATGAACGCCTTGCACAGCGCGCTCAGGCTGCGGAAATAGGACGGCGAGCCGATGATGAGTCCAGCCACGGCGGAGTCTTGCAGTCGCGGCAGGATCGCATCGAAGTCGTCTTTTGGCGGCTTGGGTGACCAACCGGCGATGCTGAGTCCGCCAAGGTCAATCAATTCGACTCGAATCCGCCCATCGACACTTTTGGCGGCGTCGAGCGCGGCCTGGACCGCTTTCGCGGTCGTCATGCCTTGGCGCGGGCTGCATGAGACGCCGAGGATTTTCAGGGTCTTGGCGCCACCAGGTTCGGCGGTTGAGCCGGTGGTTGCGGTTGCCGCCAGAGCGGCAGCGCCTGTGGCAGCCAGGAAGTTGCGACGAGTGAGGTTTTGTTGCATAGGATGTCCTTTCCTTGTTTCGGAATTGTCGTTTAATCAGAGCCTCGTGACCTGGGCCCCTACGGCCAGAGAGGGCGTTCAATACCGGCTCTAAGGGCCAACCGCCAATCGCCGATGGCCAATAGCAAAATCATGAATCGTAAATCATAAATCATACATCATACATCCAGCCCGGTTCATGGCAGCGAATGCATCAGGGCGCTGTAGAGATGAGCCACATCCCGCCAAGCATCACGAGCACGCCGCAGGCGAATTTCACCAGCGTCACGCCTTTGGAGTGCTCGTTCCAGTTGAGGAACCGTTGGACAAGTTCCGTGAACGTCCCGGCCAGCACAATGACGGAGCAGTGTCCGGCCCCGTAGGCCAGCAGAAGCGACGCGCCATGAATCGGATGGGTGTTCGACAGGTTGAAGGTCACCGCCAGCATCGGCGCCATGTAGGCAAAGGTGCAGGGCCCAAGCGCAACACCGAAGATGAGTCCGAGGAAAAACGCCGCCAGGTATCCCTTGCGCTTCACGCGCGGCGGCCCGGGCCCCGACCCTGGCGTCGGAATCACTCCCACCAGATACAGACCCACGAGGAAAAAGATGGCGGCTACAAAATAGTTACCCCACCGGCCCACGTCTCCCATCATGCGTCCCGCCGCGGCTGTGATCACGCCAACAGCCGCGATGGTGAGGAGGATGCCCACCGCGAAGAGCGATGAAGTCCAGAACGCCCGCCGCGCCGTCACCTGGCCTTGCTCGCTGATGAAGCCCACAATGAGCGGGATGCTCGCGAGGTGGCACGGGCTGAGAACGATGCTGAGGATGCCCCAAACGAAAGCTGCGGCCAAGGCGATGAGCGGCGCGCCTTCGACGGCCTGACTCAGATGGGTGAAAAGCTTTTCCATGCCGACCAAACAACGACTCTTTCCATCAACCAATCGTTCGCAGGACAAACCTGCACGTGCGGCCTGCCAACGGTTGATTCATGGTTTCAATGCACGATTCTTAGATCTCCATGAACCGGAGCGCGGGCCTCCGGCCCGGCACATCCGCTGTAACGGATCCCGGAGCGCCGGGCCGGAGGCCGGCGCTCCGGCTTGCTTCCTGATCTCAATCCCTGCCCTGCGGACTTGGCCGCTCCATGAACCGCGCCTCCTCTCCCCGCCCCTCTCCTCCGCTCCGAGCGGAGGAGAGGGTGCCCGAAGGGCGGGAGAGGAGGCCCCTCGTTTCATTGTCCCAATGCAGGCACTTTGGGCTTGGAGGCTCTGTAAGACCTACTTCAGCCGGTAGAACTTGGCCGGGTCGTTCGGGGACACTGACTGTGGATTGCTTTGACTGGCCGCTGGGCTCCAAGGGCCATTCACGGCGTCCGCCTTCTCCAACGTGCCCTTTCCCGTCCAGCGAATGAGGAGCCGCTTGCTGGGATGCTCCACAACGATGTCGGAGTGGCACTGAGTGCAACTCATGTTCCCGCCGTGGTGGACATTCTCACGCGCGCCTTTGCCGTGGCAGGCCATGCAACTCTGGACTTCGTCCGGCAATTGATGACTCGCGGCGAAGCTACCTCCGGCTTGCTTGTTCAACAGTTCCGCCGTGTGTTTCGCCACCTCCGCGGTGAGACAGGCACATCGTTCCGCCCGTTCCGGAGAGGTGGGCTTGAAGCCAGAGACCTCACACCACCGTTGCACAGAGACGTGACAGATCGGCGATCCCGCCACGGATTCCGCAATCGCATACTTCGGGGTTTCCGGCTTGTAACCCGGGAGCATTTCCTGGCTGTACCAGAAAAACATTTCATTGATCAGCGGGGCGGGCGTACCGGAAACGAGGTTGATCGCTGCGGCGGACGCGTTCAATGTTCCGCACAGCGTGCCCCAAATTCCATTCACTCCGCCTTTCCCGTATTCCATCATGTTCACCGGAAACTGGGTGTAAGGGGAGCCGACCTTTTCGCGCAGTTCGCCGATCAGACCTTCGAACGCGCCGAACATACAGCCTTTCCCCGTGTAATACGCTGCATAGGCCCTTTTCGCGACCAGGCCGGGATCCAGTTCTCGGTACGGCCACGGAGTCTGCGCCGTTTCCTGGGGGCTTCCAGTCGCACCGGGACTGGCCGTTTGGCCGAGGGCAGTGCCTGTTATGCCGGGCGCGAGGGCAGGCGCCAGGGCCGCGAGGCCTGTTGCCGCGAGGAACTGTCTCCGAGTTACGTCGTGGTTCATCTGCTGTGTTGTTTCGTTCATGTGTTGTGTTTTCTTTTCCCTTTGATGTGTCGTCCACTGCCGCCCGGCTCCGCGACCGGGCGAAATCCCTTCTCGTTTCTGGCCGCTGACCACCTGCAACCGACAACCGGCAACTGGCCACTGGCCACTGGCCACTGACCACTGACCACTGCCTACCTGCACTCCCCAAGCTTGCACGCCTTGGCGATTTGCTCCGGCGAGAGTTTCATCTTGTCCGCCAGCGCCTGCGCGATGGTGATTTGACGGCCCGTCATCGCCGGACGCGCCTTCAACCATTTCCGCAAATTAGCTTCGCTGACGAAGAATCCTTGTTTGAAGCAACCGGCTGAGACCCATTTGCCATCGTCGTCTTTCTTCTGGCCGAACCACGCGATGGCCGTGGGCGGTTCGAGAGAGGCCACGCTTCCGTTAAGCGCCTTCACGCGGATGATTTCGCCGCTGAAGGCGTCTCTGGCTTCAACCTCGATGTCTTTTCTCAGCCGCGCCGCCACGCCCAGCGCGCAATGCGTGCAGCAGCCGCAAGTGCGCGTGGCGCCTTCCACCGTGACGTTGCAGGCGTCTTCGGGATACACGGCGCGGTCGCAAAAGCCGCAGCGTGTGGCGAGCTCCTTTGCCCGCAGCACGTCAAATGTCACGACGTTGCCGGGGTTGCTCTGCTGCGCTCTGAGGGCGGCGTCCTGGTCGGCGAATGCTTGGATGGTTGCGCGGCCTGTGGCGTCGATGCCATAGAGATAGGTCGCGGTCGTGGCCGCAATGAGGTTTCCGCTGGCCCAGTCGGTCACGCTCGCTTTCGCTTCCTCCGCCTTCCTGTCGGGATTCACTAGACTGGAGTAGTAGATGAAGTAACAGTGCGGTCCGCAGAGAATGCGCTGCTCATTTTGGCCTTTCACCACGGTTTTGGTCTTGGGATTCACGTCGCCGTCACATAGGAAGCAAACCGAATCGCGCGGCCGTGAGTCGGGCGCTAGGGGTCTTTCACGCACGATTCGGGCGGAGGGCTGACTGGCCAGTTGGACACCCAGTTCTTTCCATTGGGCGAGGATGTCTTCCTTGCCGAAGAAGCCGGCGTGACGGAAGAGCTCCTTGCCGGCGGCGTCGTAAAAAATCTGCGTGGGAATCACCTCGACGCCGTATTGCTTGGCCGCGCCTGCATTCCGCCACACGTCGATGAACTCGACGGTCAATTGGCCGGCAAATTCCTTTTTCAAGCCCTCGAGGATGGGGGCCATCAATTTGCAGGGAACGCACTTGTCTGCGCCCAAGTCGAGCAACCTTGGAAGCTTTTCGACCGAGGCCGATTGAATCGGCGAGGCTTTGTCGGAGTTCGCCGGAGATTTGGATTTTTTAAGCGTGACGGCGGCAAAGACCGCCACGGCCAGCGCCATCACGATGAGAATTCTGAGTGATGTTTTCATGGTTCAACACGTGCCTTGAATGTCGCGGCCGACGTGAGGAGGCTTTGACTTCATGTCGTTTTCCTTTGGTTCGAGATCAGAGCAACGCTCCATAAAGCAGTCCGGTCAGCGTGGCCAGGAGGATGACGAGGCCCGTAAACACGAGCATTTTCTTCGCGCCCATCACGCTCCGGAGCACGATCATGTTGGGCAGGGACACGGCCGGTCCCGCGAGCAACAGCGCCAGCATCGGGCCCGGCGCCATGCCGAGTTTGCCTAACGCCTCGCAGATCGGGATTTCCGTGAGGGTCGCGAAATACCAAAATGCGCCGATCACGCTGGCGATGAGGTTCGCCTTGAGCGAATTGTCGCCCACCATTGAAGCGACATAGGCGTCGGGGATGAGCGCGCTGATGAAGCCGACCACGAACACCCCGCCGAAAAGCAGCGGCACGAGGAGCTTCGCGAAATCCCACGTGTTGTGCATCCACTCGCCGACCTCCGCGCGGTCCATCCAGCGCCAGGTCATGAACAGCACCACCAGTCCCATGGCGCCGGCTAGCCACCATCTGGCGTGATGGACGGCGATCACCCACGTCTTGGCTTCATCCACGCCGGCGAGGTCGCGCTTGGCGAGCGTGACTTGGTCGCCGCGGCGGTGCCCGGCCCAATCTTGCTTGAGTTGGAACCTCACTTCATCGCGCGTCTCTTGAAGGGTTACGGCAGCGAACTCTCCGCCGACCGCCGGGCGCACTTTCACGTCGCCTGGATTGTACCAGTCGCTGAACACCAGGAACGCGACCAGGCAGGCGAAGAACAGGGACGTTTTCCAGAGCGGGCGCTTCGGCGCTTCGGTTTCGGGCAGTAACGCTTCCGCCTCGACGCGCTCGCGTTCTTCCCGACGAAACAGGGACGCCATCAAGAGCCCGATCAGAAACGCAAAAGCAATCGCGCCGACGGCCCGCCAAATTCCGATGTTGAAGCCGAGCACGCGTGCCGTGAGAAAGATGGCGAGGATATTGATGGCCGGGCCGGAATACAGGAAGGCGCTCGCTGGTCCCAGTCCCGCCCCGAGGCGATAAATGCCCGCGAACACCGGCAACACGCTGCACGAGCAGACGGCGAGGATTCCGCCGGACACCGAGGCCACGCTGTAGGCCGTAAGCTTGTTCGATTTCGGCCCCAAGTATCGCAGGACCGACGCCTGGGAGAGAAACGTGATCACCGCGCCGGCAATGAACAGCGCGGGAACGACGCAAGCCAGCGTGTGATTGCGCACGTACCATTGGAGCAGCTTGAACGCCTCCTGAATCGCAACGGTGACCTTCGGGTTTGACAGCGGAAGGAAGTAGGCAAGCACGAAGACGCCAGCCATCCAGGCAAAAACCCTGAGTTCCTTGGCCACATTTCCGCTCGTGGTGGCGACTGCGCAGGCGTTCATAGGAAACTTTGCACACGGCTTGTCACGGCTTTGAATGAGCGCCCCTCACCCTTATTGACGAGACCGTTGGATGAACGAGAGGTCGGCGTTTGTAGTCCCGGCTTTAGCCGGTTCGGGCCGGCTAAAGTCGGGACTACAAACCTTCCGCGTGTAGTCCCTCCCACGGTCTCCTCTGTAATCCCTCTCCCCGCGCGATTCACCGGCTTCGCGTGCAGCAGCGCGGGGAGAGGGCACGAGAGAAGGGCGCATGAACTTTTGCAGCGATTGATAGAACCAATGACAAATCAAGAACCGGCTAATCCGGCACGAGCAACGCTTGCCGTTCCTGTTCGCGCACGGATGCCACGCATTTGAAGAAGTTCATAACGCACGGGGTTTTTAGCCGATAGAAAACCTGCGCGCCTCGTTTCTCGTCCTCAAGTATGCCGGCCTGTTTGAGCAGGGATAGATGCCTGGAGACCGTCGGCATTTCGGAACCGACCATCGCGGTCAGTTCGCAAACGCAGCGCTCACCTCGCGACAATTCTTCGACCATGAACAGCCGCGCCGGATGAGCCAGGGCTTTGAGGATTCTGGCCTGCGCCCTGTATCGGGACTGCTCCGCAACTGTCATATTCATTGATTGCACAATTAGCTAAATCGCTAAGCGCCGCTTCTCCCATTTTGGCATTTGCCGCGCCGATCTTGCCGTCCACACGCGGACAACGGCCGTTTCACAGTACTAGTTGCGGGGCACGGTTGCGAAAGCCGCAGACGTTTTGCTCAACAGAGGCTGCTAGAAAAGTCAGTGGAGACGCGTTAGACTGCACGAGGCACAGACTGATTATCGGAACGTTGACCGATGAAGACTGAGTCGTTCGAAGCACGGGATTGCCTCCTTGCGGAACTGGCAGACGGAACGCCGGTTCTGTTTCGCCCGGTAATGCCGGAAGATCGGAAACGCCTCGTGGCTGGGATGACCCAACTCTCCGCCGATTCCCGCTACTTTCGCTTCTTCACGCCATTGCCGCGCTTGGCCGAGGAACAACTCCGTTACTTCACCGAGGTGGACCAGCACAACCATGTGGCCTGGATCGCCGTGAATCCGATCTTGCCCGAGCAACCGGGGCAGGGCATCGGCCGGTTCGTGCGGCGGAACGATCAGCCGACCGTGGCTGAGTTCGCGTTGACCGTAATTGACGCGGCGCAAAGCAAAGGGCTGGGAACGGCAATTCTGGCGATCCTTTACCTCCTAGCATGGGAAGGTGGAGTCTGCTGCTTGCATGGGATTGTCCTTCCGGAAAACCGGGTAGTGACGACCTGGTTGGCAAGACTCGGTGCCAAGACGTGGTTCGCCGCCGGTGTGTACGAAGTGGAGCTGCCCGTGAGCCGGGACATCTCGTGTTTGCCAAACAATCCAAGCGCCGAACGATTCAGGAGTTGGGTCGAGCGGATGTCCGGTTTGCGCGGTGAGCAAGTGGTCCATTCCCGATGACCAACGACGGTGTCAAGCAAGGGGGCGGAATGGAATCTGAGGAACGCCTAGGGAAAAATGTCGGGTTCGCCGGATCGGTCCCCAGCGGACTTGAAGTGTTTGACATCCCCGCCAAGGGCTGTAGGGAAGTGGAACGATGAAATCTTTTTTGGGATGCGTTGCCTTCGTGCTGGCGCAGGCGCCTTTGACGGCGCAAGATCACGTGGCGCGAGACCGTCACGAGATGCACCGGCTCCATCAAGACCCCAAGGCGTATATCGCCATGCTGGAGGATCCAAAGCGCGACGCTTACCAGAAGCCGCACGAAGTCCTGACGGCGCTGAAGCTGAAAAGGGGCGAAGTGATCGCGGACATCGGAGCGGGATCGGGCTACTTCACTTTTCGCCTGGCCCGCCACATTGGCGACAAAGGGCGCGTTTATGCCGTCGATATCAGCCCGGAGATGATCGTGCATCTGAACCGCCGCATTCGCGATTTCAAGCTGAAGAATGTGGTCACAATTCTGGCCGCGCCGGACGACCCATTGCTGCCCGAAGCGTCCATCAATCGGTTCATCATTTGCGATACCTGGCATCACGTCGAAAACCGAACTCACTACCTTGGGCTCTTGCGCAAGATGCTCAAACGGGGCGGAGAGGTAGTGATGATTGACTTCAAAAAGGAGAAAACCCCGGTCGGGCCACCGCTGGAAATGAGAATCGACCGTGGCGATCTGGTGCGGGAGATGGAAGCCAATGGGTTTCGCCTGGCCGCCGAGCAGACCTTTCTTCCGTATCAATACTTCCTGGTCTTCAAGTTGAAATAGATCTTCGTGCCATGTATCTGAAAAGCATTCGACTTCGAAACATCAAATGCTTCGGAGACGCGACGGTTGATTTTTCCAGTGGCGATTCCGTGCGCCGCTGGACAACCTTTTTCGGGCGAAACGGCTTGGGCAAGAGCACTCTCCTCCAAGCGATCGGTGCCATTTTGGCGGGTCCGAGCGCTGTGCGAGAACTCCTTCCCACCGCGGACGGTTGGGTCAAGAAAGGGCAACCTTGGGGCGAGATCACCGCCGAAATCATGCCCACCGAGGGGGACGCCAGCGTCAAGAGACCGCGCATGTCCCGTCCATATGAGATCCGTTACCTCGTCAGCGGCGGCGATCCTTCCACCTTGCCCGAAGCGCTAGAAGAAAAGCCCACAGTTCCCGAGATGATTGCCTGGTCAGGCGAAGGCAACTCGAAGGAGAAAGAGAGCCTAACGAAGGACCGCAAGCTCCTACAGCAAACCGCCTACGCCGAGGACCAACAGGGATGGCTCGCCTGCGGATATGGACCGTTTCGCCGGCTGAGTGCTGGGGCCGAGTATGCCAATCAGATTGTTGCCAGACAACGACGCTCAGCTCGTTTCGTCACCTTGTTCCGGGAGGACGCCGCGTTGACCAATGCGACAGCGTGGCTGCTGGAGCGTTACAGTGCTGCCCGCGAGGATCCGAAAGACGCCAGAAAGCTGGAAGTGGTTAAGCAAGCTATCGCCGAGAAGCTCCTGCCTGAAACTGCCGGCTTGGTGGTGAATGCCCGGTCGGTGAAGCTCCGCCGGCATGACGGCAGCGAAACCTCGTTTCAAGATTTGAGCGACGGCTACCGCAGCATGCTGGCGTTAAGCGTCGATCTTTTGCGCTGGCTGACCCAAGCCTTTCCTGACCACGAAAAGCCGCTGGAGTGTCCCGGTGTCGTCGTGGTAGATGAGCTTGATGCCCACCTTCATCCCGATTGGCAACGGAGAATTGGCCATTGGTTGCGGCAAAAGTTCCCGAACATCCAGTTCATCGTGGCGACCCACAGTCCGTTTCTGGCGCAGGTGGCGGGCGAGACCCCACCTGGCGAAACATACAGTAGCCATGCCGAGGGCGATGCAACCAGCGGTAACATCAAGCTGGAAGAATCGCTTAACGGAGTGGTTTTCGTCGCTTCGACCGAGCCGGCCCAGAAGCTGCAAGCCGACCAGATTCTACAGTCGGAGCTTTTTGCACTCAATAGCCTGTACGCGGGGCCGGTAGAGGACCGCCTCAACCAATATCGCGGTCTTCGGGCGAAGAAACGCCAAGGCAAATTGTCAGATCAGGAGGAGTCACAGTTCCAGCAGTTGGAGCTGTGGGCAAATACGCTGCCTCAAACCGCCACGGCCACCGACCGAGAGGAGGAAACCTTTGTTCGGCAGGCACTCGACCGACAGGCCAGCAAAATCCGAGAACTCGAATGATCCACATCGAACGCGGCAGCCCGCCTCCTGGATTTGAGGAGAAAGCTACCGAGCTGGCGCGGCGCTGGGGTGAAGCGCGTAGCCGAGAATCGAAGTTAACCGCATCCACATTCCGGCAACGAATTCGCCCTGAACTGCGTGCCGAGGCCGCCGAACTGTCAAAGCGATTCCGCCGCAAGTGTGCGTTCTGCGAGGCACGCATGGAACACGTTCAGCACCCGCACATCGAACATTACCGCCCCAAGGGACGTTCTGAGTTCGAAGCGTACATGTTCGATTGGGACAACTGGTTGCTCTCCTGCGGGCGCTGCAACGAGTCCAAGTGGAAGCATTTCCCCGATTGCAGCGGGATGCCATGCTTGCTCGATCCGGCGTTCGATCAACCCGGACAGCATCTCGCATTTCATAGGCAAGACATCGAGGGACTCACAGAGCGTGGGCGCGAAACGGTTCGGCTGCTCGGTCTGGACCGCCCTCCCCTCGCACGTGAGCGTGCATCGTGGCTGGTGAGAGTTGGGTCACTTCTATTGCTGGCTGCCTGCGCGAAGGAGAAACGTGTTCAAAGTGAAGCCCGGCAGCTTCTCATCTGGTGTCTGCAGGACGATGCGCCATTCGCCGCAATGACGCGTGCCTGGCTGAGTCACGAGGCACCCAGGTTAGCCAACCCCGCCCAACCGCATCCCAGGGTATCCGAAGCCGACGGATTGAATCGCGTTGCTCGATTGGTCGCAGAGCATCGTGCGGAAACGCAGCAGCTCATCTGAACAAAGGAGGCACGCGGAGCGCCGCGCGGTCACGCTTCCACTTGGATTTCGCGTGGCCATCGCTCGTAGGCTTCCCAATAAGTCTTCTTGAGCGCGATCTCGTCGTCCTCGGCGGCAGGTTGAACCCGCCCGTTCGCATCCGTCGCGCGGGAAACGATCACGTGCTTGCCTGGTTTCACGGTTCCGAGGTCGATTGAGAAGAGAATCCAGCAGAACTTGGCGCGAGGCTCGGCGTCCAGAACTGCTTCGCGCCATGCGCCGCCGTCCACATTCACCTCGACTTTTTTGACTTCGGTGCCGTCACTCCACACCACTCCGTACGCCTTTAGCGGAATCAGGCCGTTCCGGGTCGGTCGCCGCGTCACCCGCGCCACGATGGATTTGAGGTTCATGCGCGCGACTGAAGTTTCGAGGAAAACGATCTCATTGCCCCGGCGTTCGCCGCGCACAGTCACGTAATCGCGGCCCATGTACCGGCCCATGTATCGGCGGTCCCGCACATCGATGCGCGTCAGCCATTTGACATTGGTTACGCCGTACCACCCCGGAACGATCAGCCGCAACGGGGCGCCAATCCGTTTTTCCAGAGGTTCACCGTTGCGTTCGTAGGCCAGCAACAGCGGCAGATTCATTGCGTCCTCGACGGACATGCTTCGCCCGAAGGGCACTTCCACGGTCAGTTCGCGGGGTGTACCGGGCCGGAGCGTTTCCGCTTTTCGATCCATTCCGAGAAACACGATCTCCTTGGCCTTGGGATCAAGACCGCATTTTTCCAGGAGAGGCGCCAGCGGCGTGCCGGTCCAACGGCTGTTATAGACCGCGTTCATGAATCCTTTGGAATTGCCGTTGCCGGAGCACTCCAACGTCATGAGTTGATCCTTCCTCGGCATCGCCTTCAGCGCGTCCATCGTCAGGGGCATGGGCTTGGCGACCAGGCCGGTGATTTCCAGTTTGAAGTCTTTCGCATCGAATTCCGGGATTCCGTAATGCTGGACATTGAAGACCTGGTCCTGCGGCGTCAGCCAGGCGTCCAGCGTTTCCCAGCCCAGCCGGTTCGCGCCGGTGCGAGGCATATCGAGGAAGGAAACCAACTCTTCGTCAGGCGCTTCAGGCTGAAAGGCAAAAGCCGGAAACGGCCAACCGGCCGCACACACCGCTGCTCCGCTTAAGCCGACTTTCAAGATGTCGCGGCGAGAGAATCGGCGGGGCGTAACGGTGGACTCTTCGCGTGTGACGGATGGGGATGTCAATGGATGTTTCTTCATAAGGAAGAAGTTTCTATTTCGAACCAATCAGATCGTCGGGAGAGAGCTGAATTTCCACCGTCGTCTTCTCGTTCGGCTTCACTTGAATTTGCCGGCTCCAGCGCAACTTTCCCGCCGGATGAATGCCGCCGAGCGTGTACGCGCCCGGCGGCACGTTCTCAAATCGAAACCGCCCATCGCGTTCGGTGACGGCGAACCAAGGATGATCGAAAACATAAATCCAGGCACGCATTCCTCCGTGGAACACACACCCAAGGCGGATCGGATTTGTCAGTCCTCCGGCGCGATCGAACGTGTGCGTGAAATCCTTGCCTTTGACGACATTCACGTTGAAAGGCTTGCCACCATCCGAGGTCATCATGTTGTGCAGCGTCTCGTCGCTGTTGGTGATTCGGACCGAATCGCCCGAGTGGATTGCCATGGTTTCCGGCACGAACTGGAAATTCAACTGATCCATGGTTCGGCTCTTGGGTGTTTCCGGCGGAGCGGAAGGCGCCCGGGAGGAGCAGTCCAAGGCCACCACGGCTTCAGCCAACCAGCCTTTCTTGGAGTTTTGGACGTAATATCTGGAGAGTTTCCAAGGCCGCTGTGGATCAGCCTGATATCTGACGGTACCTTCGAGAATCCCGCGATCCTGCGGGGGCTCGCTGCGACGCGAGTTGATTTCAGGCCGCTCCGCTTTGTCTCCGGCGGTGGGGTTGGTGAACACAGTCGCCGCTGGCCGTCGCAAGGCCGCGACGGGTTCCGCAGGATCAGCAATAACGATTGAAATCCAAGCCGCTAAGAGCAGTGAGCGTCGCGTCATTCGAGGGATTAGTCGTAGGAAACTCCTATCCAAAACCGTTGCGAGTCGCAACATCAAACAAGGTGCGCAGGCACGCCGCCGTGCATCCCGAAGTTGTCGGGTTCGGAGCGCGGCCTTCCAGACCGCAGCGCGCGCAAGGCCGAAGGACGTGTGGAACCGTTCTGAATCCGCTGCGTCCAAGATGGGCGCGCTCCGGATCTTCCGTGATGCTCGCGGTGGCGCTGTTCGTAGCGCAGATCTTCATTCTGCCGTATTGCCGACTTGCAGTCGGCAAGGCTCCCGCCCCGGCTGGGGTCTCCGAGCTTTCGGAAGCTGAGCAGATTGAAAATCTGCGATCTGCCTATTCGGATGAAGCCAGTGAACAAAAGTAATGCGCGCGCGGCCTTCGGCCGAAGCACAATCCGTTGTGGCTACTGGCGTGAAGTGGATAGCCATGATCTGCGATACGGCAGACTGCAAGTCTGCGCTACGGTGAATCGCTGTCGATGCCGAAGAGCAAAAAGAGCCGATCTCGCGCCGGCGCCGGCTGGGACTCGCGCAAACGGAAGCCTGCTTGACGCATCTCCTCAATCACCACCTTGGACGAGATGCGCCGGCGATGGCCAGCCAGCCGTCGGATTTCGGAGTCCGGACCTTCTCGGTCAATCACCGCGATCAGCGCCGAACCGGTCATGTGTTGCTTCAAGCGTCGCAAGATCGGCAACGGATCCCATAGCCGGTGATAGGCGTCTGCGAAAACCACCAATCCGAGTTGGACATCGGCAGGCAGAATGAGATCGCCTTTGGTCGTTCGCAGAATCTCCCCCTTTGATTCCTGGGCCTCAGAAGGCAGTTCTTCACGCGACAAAGCCCATTCATCAATCATGACGTCATAGAGACGTGCCGAACTCGGCAGCTTCGCCTTGAGCATCGGCACCACTTCCCGCCCTCGGTCCAGGCCAAAAAAGGCGACTGCATTCCCATCGGCCTGCGCAAGGGGCAGCACTCGGATTACAGCGTTCGCATCCAACCTTTGCGGCAAATCCGGATCGCTTTCGGGCTGCTTCGATTCGACCGGTTTCCGGAACACCAGGAGAAACGGCTGCTTCTCATACCACAAATCATTCCAGACTCCGTGAAAGAGGAATCCGGCCTCGCGCGCCAGCCGCACGACCGTGGTCTCGCCCGTCCAATGGTGTTTCTTCTCCCGCTCTTCCATCGGCGCCCAATCGGTCAACGGCCCTTTCTGCTGGTCCACGATGGCGAGCGCACCGCCGGGCTTCAGGTCCAGCCACAGTTGCCTGAGCATGTTTTGTGGGCGCGAGAAGTGATGAAAGACCTTGTTCATGTAGATGAGATCCGCGAATCCATTCGGCAGGCGGGGATCGTCGCTCTGCCCGAGAATGGGCACAACTTGATGGAACCCGCGCTTGTCGGCCGTTTCCTGCACCTTCTTGAGCTTGGCGGTGTCGATCTCCTGGGCCAGCACGGTTCCGCCTGGTCCCACAATCGACGCAAAGACCATGGTGTCCGGCCCATCGCCGCACCCTACGTCGGCGATGACTGCGCCAGAGCCGATGCCGAGCCGCTGGCAAATGAACTTGAGGGATTCGCTACGATTGGTGCTGCTTCTGTTTTCTTGGCCGAAGGCGGCGGTCCCCGCGAGGACTGCCATTGCCAGTGCGAGGAGTCGTGTACGCATGAGGAATTCCTTTACGTTTCGCTGTTCTGAAACCGAGGCTAACGGGGGTTGGGTGAGATGCAAGGACGTTCGAATGCCGAGGCCTGTTCGAGAAGAAATGAGTCAACTTGGATCCGGCTGAAACGGACCCTGAATTCCGAGAATGATTGACTAAACCGTCACAAATCGTACCGCAGATGTCCAATCCATCAGCATCGCCTGGAATCATCGCATGCCGAGCGAATTCTTGGGCCGGGCGAGACTCCCGTCGAGCCCTGACGTTCTTGCCGGGAAGGATTCCAGAGCTCGACAGCGTCTCGCCCCACCGGATTCAGTCGCGGCTTCGCCACACTGCACTACGGATGTCCGTCCTTCAACTGCCCGTCCTCCATTTCGAGGGTCCGGTCAAACACATCCAGAGCACGCTGGTCGTGGGTGACGACGATCACTCCCGCGCCGCGTTCGTGCGCGACTTTGCGGAACAACTCCATGACCTGGCGGCCACGATGGCTGTCGAGCGCGGCCGTCGGCTCATCGGCCAGAATCAATTCCGGCTCATTGGCCAGTGCGCGCGCCACAGCGACGCGCTGTTGCTGGCCGCCGGAAAGGGCCTCCGGCAGATTGTTCGCGCGGTCGGCCACACCCAGGTAATCGAGGAGTTCCAGCGCACGATGCCGGGCCGGCCGGGGCGGCACGTCGTTGATCTCGAGAGCGACTTGCACGTTCTGCGCCGCGTTCAGGAACGGGATGAGATTCGCCTTTTGGAACACGAACCCCAGATGATGCCGCCGGAACGAGCGCAGATCGACCAGCGGCCTCGGGCCATCCAGCACGGGCATGCCTCCGATGATGATGCGACCCGAGGTGGGCGGATTGATGAGGCCCATCGCGGTCAGCAACGTGGATTTGCCCGCCCCGCTCGGTCCGAGCAGCGCGATGACTTCACCTTCCGCCACCCGCAGATTCACGTCTTTCATGGCCACGACCTCGGTGTTGCCGCGGCCGTAAATCTTCGTCAGGTTGAAGACCTCAATGGCGGGCGAGCGGTTGTTGGCGGTGATGCACATTTTGCAGAGTAGCGAGGATTTCAAAGTTCGCCGGCATTTGGTGGAATCATTGCAAGCCGCGGCAATTTCTGACAGCGAGCGTTGCCTCTTGCTCTCCCCCAAGACGCAGGAGTGCGGAGAGGACTGAGAGAGGGATGGCCTCGGATGCATCGGCCAACCCACCTCCTCTCCCCGGCCCTCTCCTCCATTGCATGGAGGAGGGGGAGTTAGAGCCTCTGTTCATCGCGTTGTTCGCAGGTCTTGCCTCTGGCTTCATCAGGAGAGCACCTTGTTCGGTTCAACGCGCATGGCTTTCCAAATTCCGAGCAGGCTCGAAAGGACGGATATGATCAGCACCACACCGGCGAGTCCCCACAGGTCGTCCGGCGCGACCAGCACCCGGCGCGGGAATTTCGGGAAAATCCAGCCGCCCAGGTACCACGCGATGCCGAAACCCAATGCACCAAGCAGCAGCGCCTGTTGCAGGATGAGGCCGGCGATCATCGAATTGCGCGCGCCCATCAGCTTGAGCATCGCGATGTCGTGAATCTTATCGAGCGTAAGGGTGTAAAGAATCAGCGCCATGATGATGGTGGAGATAATGACCAGGAGGGTGCTGAAGAGGCCGAGTTGCCGGCGCGCTTTGTCAATCATCCCGTGCACCAGGAGCTGCACCTGGCCGTCGCGCGTGTGCACCGACACATCAGGCCAGGCGGCGATGGTATCTGCGACCCAACCAGCGTCCGATCCTTCGGCCAGGCGCACGGTGATGGCGCTGACCATCGGCGGCCCGAGCGCGGGAATGCCCGACGACAGCCCGCCTCCAAGCTCCAGCAACAGGGGTTGCACTCGTCCGATGTCTTGCCCAACGGCCCTTTGGACACGCGCCGCGCGCTCCATTCGGATCGCTTCGCCGGCAAGATCAAATTGAATCGCTTGCGCATCCTGCACCGTGAAAAAGGCGATGCCGTCGCCGCCGGACGAGACCATGCCCTTGGTCACGCCCACGGCCGTGTAGGTATCTTTGCCAAGGACCAACTTCTCGCCCAACGCCAGACCAAGCGACGCATCAGCGATCATTTCATAGTGCGCTCGAGCCAGCGGGCGTCCCGCGATCAGGTTCACCCACTGGCCTTTGTCTTCGGGCCAGGCCAGGCCGTGAACATTCATCCGCAGCGGTTTTCCGATGTGTTCGCGTTGGACATTGTGGGACACAAAGCTCCGCGCGCTGGCGACTCCCGGCACGGCGCGCAAGCGATGTTCGAGGTTGGCGGGCAGACGGGAAATCTCGGCGAACGGCCCGCGCGTGCCACGCTGGACAACCCACAAGTCCGCGCCAATGCGATCCACCACCACGAGGGCATCATCGATCATGCCGCGGTAAATTCCCCTCATCCCCAGCACGATCATGAGCAGCAGACCGATGCCGACGGCGGTCAACGCGAAGCGCCCGAGATTGTGGCGGATGTCTTGCGCCGCGAGATTCATGATTCCTTGATACGCTGGCCATCCGCGAGCGCAGGGCGTTTGCCGCCGCCCGGCTTGACGACATGTTCGCCTTCGTGCAAACCCTGCCGGACCTCGATGAAGGCTTCATTCTGGAGTCCGAGGGAGACATCTTTCCACCGCGCTTTGCCGTCCACATCGACGAACGTACCCGGTTTGCCCTCGCGCCACGCGACAAAGCCCTTTGGAATCACCAACGTCGAGGGCTTTCGGGCCGTTTCGATATAGACTTCCGCCCGCTGGCCCACAGCCCAGTTCGCGGGCAGTTCCGTGACTCGGACATCCACGAGGAACTCGCGCGTCTCGCGATCGGTCTGACGGCCCAGACGCGCGACTTCACCGATGTAGCTCCTCGCCGGTTCGGAACGGAAGACCACTCGGGCTTTTTGCCCGGGGGACAGATCAGCCATCGCGGTCTCATCCACCCAGGCGGAGATCCACAGTTCGTTGGTGGAAATCAGTTGAAGAATGGAACTTCCGGGCACCACTACGTCGCCGGGATCACGATCCCGCCGGACGACCAGACCATCGAAGGGACTCAATAATTGCGTGTCGGCCAGCCGTGCCTGGTGGTAGGCCAATGTCTTTTCCGCCGTCACCCGCTGGCGTTCGGCTTCGGTGATGGCGGCCAAGGCCCGATTTAGATCGGCTTCGCCCACGCGCAGGCTTTCGACGGCTTTGTCCAGGTCAGCCTGGGCCGCGACGTTGGCCTTGCGCAAATCCAACGCGCGTGCGTGGTCGAGTTGAGCCTGGTTGAGGACGGCCTGCGTTCGAGCTTCATCGGCCCGGACGCGCTCGACCGTGGCCATCGCCGCGTCGAGGCCAGCCTTGGCGACCGCCACTTGCTCCTTCCACTCGGCGTCATCGAGCCGGCCGAGCGGCTGCCCAGCTTCGACGCGGTCATTCTGGTCCACGAGCAACTCAGCCAGCCGGCCTTGGATTTTCGGGCTGATCGTGGCTTCGACTCGCGCCTCAAGCGTGCCGGTGCCCATCACTTCGGCCACCACGGGGCCACGCGCAACCTGATGCGCTACCACAGAAACCGGCGAGAGCTTCAGTCTGTAAACGAATGTCCCAGCCACGGCGACTAAGATGAGGAGTTTCAGTGCGGAGCGGAACCAGGGGCGGATTGGCGGAGACCGCCTGGGACTAGCAGGCTTGGGGTGTGAGGGAGTGGTCGTGGTTGGCATGAGTGGAGATGTTCTGAGGCCAAAGCAGATCCGACTCATTTCGGCGCGTGGGTTTCTTTCCATTTCTTCCGCAGGACTGCGTGCAACTTCTCTCGAAATTTGACCGGCAACTCATACGGCTGGCCCGCTTTGTAAAGCCTGATGGTCTTGCGGAGGTTGTCCACGACCACCTGGCAGGGGTTGCAGCCGGCCATGTGTTTTTCGAACTCCTCGCAGATGGACGGGTCGAGCGTGCCATCCACGTATTCGTTCAATTCCCTGAGCAGGTCCTGACATTTCATGGCGGATTCTTGTTCAAGAGATTCGAGCCGCGAACCGGATAAAAGTTACAGGAAGTCGGTTTCAGTGCGTGTGGTGTTCCCGCTCCGCGCGACTGTCGAGATCGCCGAAGACAGGAGGGAGCCGTTCTCGGAGCTGGAGAGTACGGTGTCCTTGGGGGTGGCCCCCTTTCAGAAATCGAGGCCACCGGGGCCGCGCTGTGCATCTGCCGAGTCGTTGGGAAGCGGAGGTCTCTGCTCAGGCCTGACCTTTCTTCTGCTCATGTGAATGGATGGCGTCCGTTCGTGATGGTGGTGCTTCGCATTCACTTCACTTCACCGGAGCCCATCTTGCGAATCTGCGCTAATCCGGCTTCAACTTCAGGGCGGGGCAGATCGCCCGCCGTGAGCGTGGCGTCACTCAAGGCGAGCAGGCGTTCATAGAAACCAATCCCGGCTTGCACGGCGTCGGCATTGCCGGGAGCAGCGTCCTGAAGAGCAAACAAGGCGTCCTCTGCTTTCGCGAACTCTCCAGCCTGCTCATAGTAGAGCATCAACGCGCCATGGGTGCGTGGCGGCAGATCATCACTCTGCAGGGCTTCCACGAGTTCCTCAACGGTTGGGACGAACTCCGCAAGGTCCGTGCCTTCGGCGGACAACTTCAGGCCCAAGACCAAATGCAGCGCTTTGACGAAGCAGTCGCGGCTCAGGTCCAAGCGCTGCTGTGCGGCGCTCACCAGGCCCAGTTGTTTCAGCAATGCCGCCAGCACCATGCACTTGTCTTCGACGGGCGGACCCAACTCTCCCATCGTCAGGCGCGCCAGGATTTCCCCCTCGGCAAGATTCGTGACGGAGTCGGGACCCACTTCCAGGAGCGTTCGCAACGCCAGGTCGATGCGCCGGATAGCCGCTTCGTAGTCCTGCGCCTTGACCAGTCCCATGATCTCGGCGAGCCATCGCACGTAGCGTTTGATCCATTCCAGGATGTAATCTTGCCGTATCATCTGGCATCAAAGCGGAGATCAAGCTTGGCCGGACCGTTGCCGGCCTCCCTGTGGGTGAGCCTTTGAAAACTTTGAAGGAATTCCGGGCACAAGCTTGACCTGCGCGCTTTGAAAATGGTTTGTCCTCAACGCCCGCCTGAACTTCGTCTCATCCATATCCTGTGACGCTCCCGCTCTTCCGCCAACAGGTTTTCGATCCGTTCCGCTTCAATCGGCGTGAAAAGGAAATGCGCCGGCAATGTTTCGCTGCAAACGCCGCAGGCCTTGTTTCGCCGGCTATAAACGATCGAGGCACAATTCGGACACCGCAACGCGGTCCTGCTCGAAGAGAGCTCCCGGATGTGGCTTCGCTGAGTCGCTTCTTGACCTAGAGTCTCCGCCATTCTGAGTTCGGCCCGGAACGCAACCCGGCGGTCTGTACTCACCCAGACAATCTCCAGCTTCGTTGCACTCATACGATTGCGAGTTCAGATATCACTTTTGCCTGCTCTACTAGACACCGATGCCTGGGAGGAAGTTTCGAACCGGAGCGTTACATTTCTGTAATCTCTCTGTAAAATTCCGAGCGTCTCGCGGATGGCAAACCGAGCTGATCGTCGGTGAAACCCCGGAACGCGCATCAGGCTGCCGGCAGAGCGCGGTTGGAGATCGCTTCAGAGAGCAAGGCCAGCGCTTCCGCCCGAACCACGTTGCCCACCAACTTCGACTCGGCGTGATTGTTGACGACGGGGATGTTCCGCAGTTCGCTGGCCAAGAGAATTGGAAGCACGTCCAGAAGCCTTTGATTTGGCGTCAGACACCGTGGCGGAGCGCGCATGATGTCGTAGGCAATCACGCTATTGAGCTCTTGGCCTGCGGTTAGATACTCTTTCAGATCCTGCAACGCCACCACGCCGAGAAGCTGTTGGCCGCCATCCACGACCGGGAGGAAATTGTTCGGACAAGTGAGAAAACGATCCGCAATTTCGCGGAACGTGGCCGTCTCCCGAAGAGGCCGGACCGGCTCGCGCATCAAATCTCCAACCGTTTGCATCGTCGCCGCGCCGAAGCGCTGACTTTCGCGCTCGACCTCGAGTCCTTTCCGGCGCAACGGCTCTGTGTAGATGGATTCCGCATGAAAACGGCGCGCCGAGAGCGCCGACACCACGCAAGCGAGCATGAGCGGCGGCATGAGAGAATAATTGAGCGAGATCTCAAAAATCATGATGACCGCCAAAAGTGGCGAATGGATCGTGGCGGCCAGCATGCTCCCCATGCCGACCAGGGCAAAGGCGCCCACCTGGAGCTCCTGGGCCCATCCGACGGAATGAATGACCAAGCCAAACAAGCTGCCAAGCCCTGCCCCCAGAAAGAGGGTCGGAGTAAAGACGCCGCCCACCGCTCCGGAACCGACCGTGACCACCGTGGCGACGAGCTTGGCCAAAAGAATCCCCAACAAAACCAAGACGGGAAGCGGAGTTGAGAGAAACTCGTCGTGGAGAATTCGATTGGTGACACTGTATCCGTTCCCGCAAACTTCCGGCAGGAACATCGCCAGTACCCCCACCCAGAGCCCCCCCAGAGCCAGCCGCCCGTAAACAGGCCATTCGAGCCGGACGAAAAGATCCTCACAATAGCGCAACATCTTCAGGAAGACTGCCCCAAGACCTCCCGACAATCCGCCCAGAAGGACGAACCAAGGCAGTTGGCCTAAACTCGGAAACTCGAACGACGGGACTTTGTACCACGGGTCGATCCCGAAGAAGCTGCGCGAAACCATGGTCGCGACGACCGACGCGAAGACCAGCGGAGCGAACAGGTTCATCGAAAAGTTGCCCAGGACGATCTGCGCGGCAAAGACAGCGCCGGCCACCGGCGCATTGTAGGCCGCCGCGAGACCGGAGGCCGCGCCGCAGGCCACCAACAGCCGAAGTCGATAGGGATGCCAGCCCGCGAGCTGACCTCCTTTGGAAGCGAACGTGGCGGCAAGTTGGGTGATCGATCCCTCACGCCCCAGCGAGGCGCCTGTGGCAATACTGAGGATGGAGGAGAGAGCTTTCACCAACGCGGTGCGCATCGGCAATCTTCCGTCGCCCGCCACAATCACTTCCAGAATGTTGGTGGAACCTTGCGGGCCGACCAACCGGAGTCCCCAATAGAGAATCAAGCCGGCCACCAAGCCGCCGACCGGAGGGATAAGCAGGCGTTCCCAGGGCTCGAAGGATCCGACCACCTCGACTAAATCTCCGGTATGCCGAAGGCCGAGCAGTTGCGCCCATTCCGTGAAAATTTGGAAGAGAGGGTTGGTAAATCCTCCGATCACTCCCACGACACCGGCCAAGCAGAGGTGAACTGTTTCTTCGCCAAACCTCAGCCGCTCGCGAAGACGCAGAAAATACTGCCAATGTTCCTGGACGAAACTCTTGGCCGCGGTGAACGCCCGCCGGGAAGTCTCGAGCCAAATGCTCACTTGGACATAATATGAATTTTTAGCGAGCTTTACGAGTCTGCACTATTCAGACCTGGTTCCACGAGTGTGGCGCCGACACCAAACATCGAACAAGTTTGCACTGAGCCATAGCCAGCAAGTGGTTGCACGGAATCCTGTTTGGCGGTAGCGTAAGCTCGCTGCCGCAGTTCGCATTGATCATGAAGAAATGGATTGTCATCGCCGTCGTCGCTGTCGGCGGCGGGTATTGGGCCCTCCAGAATTGGCCTGACCTCAAGCCGGATACAGACACCCCGGCGAATTTAGCAGATCGCGCAACAACGGCCGTCGTTGAGCATCGGAGCATCCAGTTCAAAGTCACAGCGGCCGGCGAAATTGGCCCCGCGGAACAAGTCTCCGTCCGTCCCGAGATCAACGGTCGCATTGAGGTTCTCAACGTGGATATTGGTGATCGCGCCAAGAAGGGAGACATACTCTTCACTCTGGACGATTCCGATTTGCAGATCGAGAAACAATCGCGGGAAACGGAAATCGAAGGCGCCCGGCTCCAACTGGATAAAGGCGCGCGGAATTTTGAACGAAGCAAGGAATTGTTTGAGGCGGAGCTTATTTCCAAGGAGCTCTACGAGGATACCAAGACCGAGTACGAACTCGCCAAGAATGCGTTGGACCGGGCGCAAAAGAACCTAAGCTTGCTCGAGGACCGGCTCAAGAAAACGAAGGTGGAGGCTCCCTTCGATTGCACGGTTTTGACCCGGCCGGTGTCGGTCGGCCAAGCGGTGTCCGGGTCGGGTGGGTTCAACAGCGGGACCGAAGTGCTCACGATCGCGGACTTGGGGAACATGATCGTGAACGCCCATGTGAATCAAGCTGACGTGACCCGCTTGTCCACAGGTCAGGAGGTGGAGATAATGGTGGAATCGGTTCCCGGTTTGAGCCTGAGGGGAGTTGTCGAGCGCGTCGCCCCTCAATCGACGATCAAAAACAGCGTCAAAGGATATCCGGCCAGGATACGCATCAACGAAAAAGATATCGACCCGCGAGTTCGCCCCGGCATGACCGCGCATCTGTCCATCCCCGTGGCGTCGTCCGAAAACGCAGTCGCCGTGCCGTTGGCCGCCGTCTTCACAGAGCAAGGCGAACGGTTTGCGCTTGTGAACAGGGACGGGACTTTTCAAAAGCAAGCCATTCAGATTGGGATCGCCGACTACGATTATGCCGAAGTCCTGACTGGGCTCCAGGCAGGAGACATCGTTTCTTTGGAGGACAGAGGGTTCAGAGCCGCACGCGGGTCGTCCGCAGCGGGTGCCTCGGGGTTGGTCACAAGCCGGCCCGGAGGAACTGAAGGTGGCGGCAGTCCAGGACAAAGGCCGGGCGGTGGCGCAGCGCGGTTGAAACCGGACGGCCCTGGGGGAAGCGATCGCCAGCGGTCGGCTCCTCCTCGCGGAGGAAGTTCGCCGCGATCCGGCGGGACCGGCCTAGGAGGGGCTCGCCCCACTTCGGCGATTGGTTTTGGACGGTAGAGGACTTATCGCTTCTCCCACTGCTCCTCCCGAACGACACTGAATCATCAACGCCAGAATTCGCCGTGGCTTTAGTCGAGCTTCGCAACGTCAGCAAGATTTATCACTTGGGCGGCGAGGAAATCCGCGCTCTGGACGACGTGTCGCTGGATATTCATTCGGGAGAATTCATTTCCATCATCGGCCCATCGGGCAGCGGCAAATCGACTTTGATGCACATTCTGGGCTGCCTGGATTCTCCGAGCCGGGGAACCATCCAGCTTGACGGCACGATGATCCAAGACGCCACTTCTCGCGAGTTGGCCAGGATTCGCAATCAGAAGATCGGCTTCGTCTTTCAGTTTTTTAACCTGCTGCCCAAACTGAACGTGATGCAGAACGTCGAGTTGCCCATGGTTTACAGCGGTCTTCCGGCCCGGGAACGGAAAAACAGGGCGATGGACGCGCTCAAACTGGTAGGCTTAGAGAACCGCAGCAAGCATCGGCCCATGCAGCTTTCCGGCGGCCAGCAGCAACGCGTCGCCATCGCGCGCGCCCTGGTGAACCACCCCAAGATCGTGTTCGCGGACGAACCGACGGGCAACCTTGACTCGCACACGGGCCATGCGATTTTGGAGTTGTTCCGAAAACTCAGCCAGGAGGGGCGGACCATCGCCCTCGTCACGCACGATCCGGACATCGCTTCGGTCACGCCCCGGCGGATCGAGATTCGAGACGGAAAGATCGCCAAACACGTGGACGCCACGCTGGCCGGCCTTCGAAATTAAACCATGAACCTTTTGAACGCGATCAGCATCGGGTTGAAGGAAATCTGGGCGCACAAGTTCCGATCGTTGCTGACGATGCTGGGGATCATCCTCGGTGTCTCAAGTCTGGTGGCCATGTCCGCGCTCGTGAAAGGAATGGAGAACGGGATGAAAGAAGCGCTCATCGCGATTGGGGGCTTGGAGAAGGTCCGCGTGGAGGAACAAGACATCCCGGTCGAGCAGCGGCATTTGGAAGATCAAGCCGTGGGTTGCACAATCCACGATGTCTATGCGTTGCAGCGCTCCGCTCCGCTCATCCAGTTGGTGACTCCGGAAATGAGAATTTCCTCCGGGGGTTTCGGTGGCGGAGGTGGCCGAGGGAGTACCATCGTCTCGCGCGGCGTTCGCACGGTCCGCGAAGTGCGGCTCTACGGTACTTGGCCAAGCGCGCTTGAAATGAACCAGCACGTCATCGAGCACGGCCGGATGTTCAACGAAATCGACGACGAAAACGCCTGGAACGTCTGTGTCATCGGCACCAACATCCGCGACCAGCTTTTTGGGGCGCCCGAAGAAGTCGGAGAGGAAATCATCCCGATCGGCCAGTACTTGAACATCAATAACCAACCGTTCCGCATCATCGGCATGTTCCAGCGCTACGAGAGTGAACAGGACCGAAAGTTGCGCGAGTTGGAAAAAGACCAGCCCAAACAGGTGCAAACCGGTCCCGAACGCCGCCGGGGCTGGGGCAGCGGGCGCGGCGGGCCCAATAGCTGGGTCTATGGCTCGAAAAATTCAACCATTTACATTCCGCTCAACACCATGTGGATTAAGTTCCGTTCGGGCGGCTCCGGAACCAATGCCATTCCCGACCCGCGTCTCTCCAGCCTCTACATCAAAGTCGCGGACATCGAGTTGCTGGAACCGGCTCTGCAACAGGCAAAGAACGTCATGATGCACACCCACAAAGGCGTCGAGGACTTCGCCTTCCAGACGCAAGAAAACTGGTCGGAGAACATTACGACCGCCATCCGCAACGCGCGCATGAGCGGCGGCTTCATCGCCGCGATCAGCCTTCTGGTGGGCGGCATTGGGATCATGAACATCATGCTCGCCAGCATCACGGAAAGGATCCGTGAAATTGGCATCCGTAAGGCCATCGGCGCAACCCATGTGGACGTCTTCATCCAAATCCTGATCGAAAGCATCGTGATTGCTTTGCTCGGCGGATTGACCGGGCTCATCACTTCCTACGGCCTGGTCAATGTCCTCACGATGCTCTCGCCGACCGAGAACACGCCCGTCATCACCTTGCCCGCGATGGCGATTGCATTCGTGTTCAGCGCTTTGGTCGGCGTCCTGGCCGGCCTTGTCCCGGCTTTCAAAGCCGCGAAACTCGATCCGATTCAGGCTTTGCGATACGAGTGATGGAAGGCCTCAGGAATGGTTGCATAGCCATTTGCGCTGAATTGCCCAATAGCCCCTCACCGTTCAACCCTCTCCCCGCGTTATTCACCGGCTTCGCCTTCATCAGCGCCGGGAGAGGGGCAGCGGTCCATATTCGAATGCAAAGATCAATTAGACGCAGCAGCCGACGTGAGGAGGCTCTGACGCTCGATTGACATAGCTCTAGCGATCCAAGGCGACGGCGTGATTCCGTGTCGGCAACTCACACTGTTCCGCCGCTGCACGCGGCGGGGACGGCGCAGGCGCGCTGTCCCTACCAACATGATGCGCGTCCGGTAAACGAACAATTGGAGCCAAGCAGGATGGTTGACCTGCTCTTGATACACGCTGCTACTCTTCGATCGGAACCACCAGGTTTTCCATGATGTAGTCTTTGCGTTCAGGGGTGTTCTTGCCCATGTAGAAGCCCAGGATGGACGCCGAATCCGGCTTGGGCGCGTACTCGACTTGGCTCAGCCGCATTTCCGGGCCGATGAACTGCTTGAATTCGTTCGGGCTAATTTCACCCAGCCCCTTGAAGCGCGTGATCTCCGCGCTTTTGCCCAGCGTTTCGGCGCCTGCATCGCGCTCGGCTTCGGCATAGCAGTAAATCGACTTTTCTTTATTGCGCACGCGGAACAACGGCGTCTCGAGCACGTAGAGATGGCCATCATGCACCAGTTGATCGAAGAAGCGAAAGAAGTATGTGATCATCAGATTGCGGATGTGCAAACCGTCCACGTCGGCGTCGGTGGCGAGAATCACCTTCGCGTAACGCAGACCCTCGATGGTGTCCTCGATGTCGAGGCTGCGCATGAGATTGTAGAGCTCGTCGTTTTTATAGACGATGTCACGCTTAAGGTCCCAAACGTTTAACGGCTTGCCTTTGAGGACGAAGATGGCCTGGGTATTCACGTCGCGGCAACTAACAATGGAACCGGCCGCGCTCTGCCCCTCGGTGATGAAGATCATCGACTCGCCGCCTTTGTTGCGCTTCTTATCCAGGTGAATCTTGCAGTCCTTGAGCTGTGGGATGCGGATCGTCACAGCCTTCGCCCGCTCCCGCGCCAGTTTTTTGACCTCTTGGAGTTCCTTGCGGAGCTGGCGGTTGTTTTCGACCTTGGCGATGATCTTCTCGGCAATCTCTTTGTTGCGATGAAAGAAGTGGAGGAGTTCCTCCCGGACCTTGTTGACCAAGTCCGAACGGATTTCGGTATTGCCGAGTTTGTTCTTGGTCTGGGACTCGAAGACCGGGTCTTTGAGGCGGATGGCGACGGCGCCGGCCATCGCTTCCCGCACATCGTCGCCTTCGTAACCGCCCTTGGAATACTCATTCACGGCCTTGAGCAGGCCCTCGCGGAACGCGCTTAAATGTGTGCCGCCATCGCTCGTGTATTGGCCGTTGACGAACGAGAAGAACGTCTCGCCGTAACGGCTGTTGCAGTGAGTGAAGCAGAATTCCAGCATCTTGCTGGTGTAGTGCAGCGGCGGATAAATCGGCTCGCTGTTGTCGCGCGACAAATCCTCCATCACCAGGTCCAGCAAGCCGTTGCGCGATTGGAAGACCTTGCCGTTGTATAACAGCTTCAAGCCGGTGTTGAGATAGGAGTAATGGCGCAAGCGCCGCTCCACGTGTTCTGGCTTGAACTCCGTCTCTTTGAAAATCGCGGGGTCCGGCTCGAAACGAATGAACGTGCCGTCGGCGTCTTTGGGCGCTTTGCCCTTCTTTTCCGTCTTGAGCAACCCTTGTTTAAAGGCGGCCTCGACAAACTCGCCCGAACGGTAGCTCCGGACAAAGAACTCCCGGGAGAGCGCGTTGACCGCTTTCGTGCCGACACCGTTCAGCCCGACGCTGAATTGGAAAACATCGTCATTGTACTTCGCCCCCGTGTTGATCTTCGACACGCAGTCCACCACCTTGCCGAGCGGAATGCCGCGCCCGTAATCCCGCACCGTAACTTTGGTTCCCTCAATCTGGACTTCCACTTCCTTGCCAAAGCCCATGATGAATTCATCGATCGCATTATCGATGACTTCTTTCAGCAGAATGTAACAGCCGTCGTCGGGATGCGAACCGTTGCCGATGCGCCCGATGTACATGCCGGTGCGCAGGCGGATGTGTTCCAGGGATGAGAGCGTTTTGACTTTGCTTTCGTCGTAATTGTGTTTCTTGATCTCTGCCATAATCTGACTTCCGATGAATATTCGTGGGAATATCGCCGTTGCCAACAGGGAAATGCGTCTTCCTTCGAGATGAACCCTTCCAACGTAATCTGCCATCTCCTCCAAGACGAAGGAGCGATTCCGAACAATGCCTTGTTCTCCGCTGAAATCAATCCAGCAACCTCCGGCTCGCTTTGGACTTCGGGTAGCGTCGCTTCTCGATCCGGTAATACGCGATGATCAAGTCGCTCTCCAAGCCAATGTCTTGGCGGATGTCCCGAAGGCTTCGATCGAGATACTTTTCGTAGTCGATTTGATCCAATGGCTGGCAGTCCGAAATGAATCCGAGCTTGGTCGCGTCTTTGAAGACGTGGATGTCCTCGTCGTTGAACTGATAGACTTTCGGATAAAGATGCTTCGAAAACAGCGTGTAGAGATTCTCTTCCAGCGTCGTGACTTTGTTGGTGCTCCCCATGGTGAACCCGATCGTGAACGCCTCATCCTTGGACAGCAGACCTCGACCCAGCAGGATGTGGATGTGATCATGCGTCTTGAGATCGACGGCGCCGTGAAATATATCGAAGCCCGGAATATTGAACCGCGGGTTCTCCACCAACTGGATCATCAGCGGGATGTCATCCTGCTTGGCTCCCAAAGCCGAGAGGCTGGCCTGCGCTTCGCGCAGGGTGACGCGGTCGCGCGAGAATGGAATGTGCCAGTCTTTCCAGGACGCGGTTTTCTTCGGTGAACTCTCGGACATACTAAATAATTCACAACTCAACCGACATGAAACATGCCTCTCACCTCGGCCCTCACCCCAGCGGATGGGGAAAGGGTGGCCGAAGGCCGGCTGTGGGCTTTCCGCATACTTTCGAACTCATTCACCGCCACGGCTAAGGAACGATTCGGAGTTTTTCCGCCGACATGACCCGGTCGAGAATCATGATTTTCTGCCAGATTTTGCGGGACAAACCCTGCGAGAGGTCTTCGACTTCGTTGACCGCAGCCAATGTGACGGAGTCGTTGAAGTTCTGCACGTAAAGCGCCGCGATCTTGCTAATGATGGCCAGCATTTCGCTGCAGTAGTCGAGGTAGCAGGTCAGTTGGAATGGTGTCAGCTTTCTCTGAGGAGCAGAAGCTCTCTCCACGTCCGAACGGCTGGGACGTTCCGGGTCTTTGGCCAACTGGTGCAGGTCGATGATATGGGCGAGCGATCGAAGCATGTGAATGGATTTCAGAGCTCGCGCCCGTTTGATCCGTGTTTCGAGCGAAGCCAGAAAAAAGATCGCGAATCCCAGGAGCACCATTTCGTTGGTGGCTGACTCCAGTCCTTGCAGGAAGTCCGAGACGCTCGAAAACAGCGTGGCCTCGGTTTTCACGGCAAACAAGCTGGCAAAGACGAGCCCCACCATCAGGCCGATGCAAAGCACGACGCCGACTCGGACCCAGAGCAGGGGCTTCCCCAGCCAGGCCGAAGTTTCCGCCGCTTGCCGAGCGACGGAGAGCAGTTCCTCTCCAACTTTGCTCAAACCGGACTCAGGAAACATTTCGGCGGTGCGATCGCACAGGGCTCGCGTCGTTTGGAAGATGCGTTCCGGATCAAGGGACAGGTACATGCGGTTGGGTTTTCATGCCCCGATGGGATTTGCCGTGGCTCGTCAGGGCGACGTAGCCTTCGCCCTCACCCCGGCCCTCTCCCCCGTGGAGAGGGAGGAGCGACCACAGCCTTTGGAGAGACCGGCCTCTCCTGATTGGCCAGACGCGGCAATGGCGATTCCCTCTCCTTGGGGAGAGGGCCCGGGTGAGGGGAAAAGAG
>JACQWK010000177.1 GCA_016209525.1 Verrucomicrobiota bacterium | reverse complement strand
TGATTACCGTGCTCGAACTGCTCAGCCCGTCGAACAAACTCGAATCCGACGAACGAGAGCGTTACCTCAGAAAATGCCGGAGCTTCCGGAGCGGCGGAGTGAACCTCGTTGAGATTGACTTGGTGAGGCAAGGCAGCTCGGTTTTTCCTGGGAGCATTCGGGATGTTCTCCACCAAGCGGGCGCTTGCTACGGCGTCTGTGTCTTTCGGGTCGCGCGCCAAAGCGAGCGCGAAGTGTATCCGATCCGCTTCCGCGAGCGCCTGCCCTGTATCCGAGTTCCGTTGCGGCCGACCGATGCCGACGCCCTCTTGGATCTCCAACCGCTGATTGACCAATGCCACGAACGGGGCCGATACCACCTCCTGAATTACCGTCTTGAGCTCCATCCGCCGCTCCCGCCCGAAGAGGCCGCCTGGGCAACCCAACTTCTGCGCGAGCAAGGATTGCTCTGAACCGGAATTCGGTCGTTCGAATTGGAAGAACCTCGGCGATGGTGCTCAAACGGATTGCCACACGGCTCCCGATCGGCGCCTGGAGGCATTTGAACAAACCTTGTTCGAGTGTTGCAAGTGCGGTTCAAGCGGGCTTGAATTGTAGATGAATGAGCGAGCTCACGCGGATTCTTAATTCCCCGGCTGACCGGCCAGGTGAACGCGCCGAGCAAATCCTGCCGCTGGTGTATTCGGAGCTTCGCCGGCTGGCGCAGCACAAGATGGCACACGAACCGGCTGGCCACACTCTGCAAGCCACCGCGCTCGTCCACGAGGCCTGGCTCAGAGTCAACGGCCCGAACGAAGTGCGCTGGAATGGCCGGAATCACTTCTTTTCGGCCGCCGCGGAAGCCATGCGCCGAATCCTGGTCGAGCATGCGCGGCGCAAACTGGCCCAGAAGCACGGCGGCGGTCAGGCCAGGCTCGATATCGACGCCGTGGAAATTCCGGAAGAGCAAAGCCCGGAGAAACTTCTCAGCATTCACGAAGCTTTGGATGAACTCGCCGCCGAGGCGCCGGACCAAGCCGAGGTGGTGAAGTTGCGTTTTTTCGTTGGCATGTCGCACGCCGAAATCGCCAGTGCGCTCGGCATCTCCGAGAAGACGAGCAAGCGCTACTGGGCCCACGCCAAGGCGTGGCTCTGCCAGCGCATCAAGGAAAACCTCTGACCCATTTTTGATTTTCAATTTTAGATTTGTGATCTGCGACTGAGCACGGGCCGCTAATCCATATTCCAAAATCTAAAATCGAAAATTCACCTGTCCCTTTTCCCTCCGATTCTTCGCACCTATAAGCAGAAGGGCGACTTGGCAGCTTTGAAGCGAGTTCGCCGTTAACCATTAACCAAAAAGACCACAGACCCGTTTATGCAAACAGATCATCAATCCAATAGGATCCCGGTCCGACTTTGGGCCTCTCGGGCTTTCATTCTTGCGGCCAGCATGCTGATGACCTTGGGCTGGAACACCGGAGCCGCGAGTAAAGGTGGGACCGGCGGCTCCACCAAGGACTACGATATCTATGCACAAATCTGGCTGGATGATTTTAATCCCACGCCAAACCTGGACGGCACCCTCCTGGTGAATGGAGTCACAAGCGATGACGCGGGTCCTTATATTAACGGAGTTGACCGTGTGATGGCCTTGGTTGGCGCGGATCGAGACATCGTTCTGCAATTCAACTACCCGCAGTTCAAAAAACCGCCGATCCGCCATTTCCATCTAAGCGGCGAGTTTCCCCAATTCCTGGCTGCATCGGAGCATTGCTGGCCCTCGGGGCTGATCCCCACCGGCGAACGGCCCGTTCTCGATACGGAGGTTGTCCCGTTCGGTTTCCTTCAGATATTCGGAAACAACATCGACGACATGCCCCTTTACGCTGTCCGGCATCTCGACGCTCGCTGGGTCTTTGGAGACAACGCAGGCAGGACCTGGACCGTGTTTTACGGCGCCTGGCCTTTATATACCGGCTCCAATGATTCAACTGGCTTCGTGTACGCTCCCTACGGGAGTTGCCTGAGGGTGGAAAGATTGACTACTGGCGCGGACAAGTCCCGCTGGAACTTCTCGACCGAAGGGCAGGAGATCAAAGACCCTATAGGCAACGTGATCGCCGCCAATCAACACTTAGGCTATCTCTATTATTATTCTTCAGATTCTACGCCTTCCCTAGTCTTCGCCGGGATCGTCAATCTGCCCATCAGCGGCACCGTTGAATCGTTAACCTCCGAGCCGACGCCGCTTCCCAGCCGAGGATATAATCCTGGGGATGGCTCGCTGGAATGCCCCTTGCGCCTGGAACCTTAACGCTGCTCGCGTTTACGACACCGGTTCGCCCGGAATGCGACATGTGTTTGACGCCTGCATCCGTCGTAGTTAGTAGTGACACGTTCCGCCGCGTCCCTGCTACCAACAAATCGCCGCAGCTTGCGACGCTTCCGGGCGATACTGATAGACTGCAAATCTGCATGCTAAACATCGACTCGGAAGGAAGGGTCGTGTTTTGGTGTTCGGCGGTTGACCGAAAATTTGATATTGCTGGCGTCATGAACCCGGGCGAAAAGCGGAGATCGTAACTGGTCAGGTCAATCCCCAATTCACTCTAAGCAATGAATCCTGATCGCAAAATCGAGATCGAAATCTTTAACGCTGCATTGGCGATCGAGTCGGACACCAAGTGCAAGCAATACTTGGATCAAGCCTGCGCCGGTGATCCCCAGCGCCGTCAGCGGATCGAGGCACTGCTCGAAGCGTATGCCAACTCCGATTCCCTTTTTGAATCGGAGCCACGCACGACCGCCGGCACCGAAATCAGACCGGGCCTGGAAGGCCCCGGCACGAGAATCGGCCCGTACAAATTACTGCAAGAGATTGGCGAAGGCGGCATGGGCATCGTGTACATGGCGGAGCAAGAGGCGCCTGTGCAACGCAAAGTCGCACTCAAGATCATCAAGGTCGGCATGGACACGCGGCAAGTGGTGGCGCGCTTCGAGGCCGAACGCCAGGCGCTGGCCATCATGGACCATTCGAACATTGCCAAGGTCTTCGATGGCGGCAGCACGGATTCCGGCCGTCCCTACTTCGTGATGGAACTGGTCCAGGGTGTTCCCATCACCGAGTTTTGCGACAAGAACAAACTCTCCACGAAAGAACGAATCGAACTGCTCATTCCCGTCTGCCAGGCCATTCAAAGCGCGCATCAGAAGGGAGTCATTCATCGAGACATCAAGCCTTCCAATGTGCTCGTGACGATGCACCATGGGGAACCGTTGGCCAAGGTGATCGATTTTGGCGTGGCCAAAGCCACCAATCAGAAGCTCACTGAGAAAACGCTGTTCACCAATTTCGGCACGATGATCGGCACGCCGGCTTACATGAGCCCGGAACAAGCCGAAATGAGCAGCACGGACGTGGACACGCGGACGGACGTGTACTCGCTGGGCGTGCTGCTTTACGAATTGTTAACGGGGACCACGCCATTCGATCAAAAGCAGCTTTTGAGCAAGGGCTACGGAGAAATGCAGCGAGTCATCGCGGAACAAGAGCCTGAAAAACCTTCGTTGCGCATGAGCACTTTGGCGGCCGAAAAGCGAACCGCCGTGGCGAAGAGCCGGGGCCTCGAAGCGCTGGCCCTGCTCCAAATGCTCAAAGGTGATCTCGACTGCATCACGATGAAGTGCCTGGAGAAGGATCGGCGGCGGCGTTACGACACGCCCGGCGAACTGATCGCCGATCTTCGACGCCATTTGAACCAGGAACCGGTTTCCGCCGCTCCGCCCACACTCGGTTACCGATTCCGGAAATTCTACGGACGGAAGAAAGCCCTGGTCCGCGCAGTCGCGGCGGTCGGAGGGACGCTAATTCTGGCGACGGTTGTCAGTCTGTGGATGGCCCTTCGCATGGGTCAGCTTCGCCGAGACGCAGTTCAATCGGAAAAGAAGGCCCTGACTCAGGCGGCCATTGCAGAAGCGGTCAACAAGTTTTTGAATGATGATTTGCTCAAGCAAGCTGAAACCTGGACCGGAGCCGACCCAGAAATTAAGCTGCGGACAGTGGTGGAGCGGGCGGACAAAGCTATTGAAGGAAAATTCGCGGACCAACCTTTGGTCGAAGCATCCATACGGCTCACCTTGGGTGGAATTTATCGGAGCCTAGACGATTTACCGGCTGCCAAACGTCACCTCGACCGGGCGCGTCAGATTTACGAGCGTGAATTGGGCGAAGAGAATCCCGACACGTTGAGAACACTGATTAACGTGGCGAGTCAGTTAAGATTCGAGTTCAAGATCGCCGAAGCGTGTAAGATCGGATCCGAAGCGCTGTCTATCTCGCGCCGGGTTCTTGGGGAGGAACACGAGCTTACGCTTGATGCCATGTGGGAGCTCGAGCAAGCCTTGGCCGCTGCAAATCGTTACAAAGAGCAGAAGACCCTTCTCGAACGAGCTCTTGTACTGAGTGAGAACGTGTCCGGCAAAAATCATCCCCGAACGATCGATTTGCTCTCTGATTTGTCGGGGAATCATATCTCGTTGTCCGCCGAATTCGGCGAAGCGGTGGAGCTGGCTAAAGAGGCCGTGCGGCGCAGCGAAACACTAGACCAGGATCGTTCGATTCGTTACGCGGCCAAGCTGCAACTGGCCGCTGCCTACAGCTATTCCGGAGGACATCGAGTAGAACAGCGCCGTTTGGCGCAGGAGAATGTCGAGTTCGCTCGGCGCGTCTTTGGACCAGCCCATTGGAAAACCATTCAGGCGCTGATGAACCGTGCGGTAGCCTCAGAGACTCCCCAGGAATACCTGAACATGGCCACCGAATGTTACCAGCTCGCTTCGAACCGCTGGGGTCTCGGGCATCACTGGGTCTTGGAAGCACAGAGGTTTTTGGGCAACGCATTGCTCCGAAATGGCAAGAGAAAGGAGGCGGAAGAACTTCTCTTGTCCGGTCTGGCATCGTTAAAATCGAATCCTGACCGGAATCAAAAACTCTTGTCCCAGTACTTGTGGGAGGTTGGCGTTCTGTATTGCTTCAACGACCCGGAAAAAGCGGAGGAATCCTTCAAGGAGGCCGCAGAAATCTCGCTGGAGGCTGTTGGCCAAAACAGCGCAGACTACCAAAGGGCACTCAAGGCGCTCCGAGCGATATACAGCAGAGGCCCGCAACGCGCGAACATCGAGTGGCGGCTCAAAGCGATCGAGGTCGGCAGGCAGCTCCTGAAACAGCACACGGAGAGTTTGGGAATCCGGGATAAACGCACAACCGATGCGATGTGGGTCCTGGCTGAGAACCTCATGCCGGAAGGGATGGCGAAGCAGGCGGATGAATGGATTGGGCAAGCAGCCGCCGAGTTCTCCAACGCGCCGCCGGAAACAGATGATGACTGGAGTTCGATCCGGAACGTCATCAAGGCGATTCGCCTGTCTCCAAGTCAAGAGAAGTATCTGGATCTTATCCGCCCGATTTTGCGGACTGTTCCAAAGACCAAGGAGGCTTTAACGGCAGTGGCGGAATTTTATCGCGCGGCCAACGACTGGCCAGCGTGCCAGAAAGCCTACGGGGCGCTCCTGACAGCCTTCCCCGAAGCCCAAGGAGATTGGTATGACCGAGCAACCACAGCCATCTCGTTCGGAGACGTAGAAGACTTCCGCGTGTGCCGCAGCGAAATGCTCAAACGCTTCGGTCATGAGGAGAAGGATGTAAGAATCCTCGAACGTGTTTTGAGCATGTTCTATCTGGTGCCTGACTGGTGGTCGCCTGACGAGCTTGCGAGCGTCGAGCGCGCTTACGCCCGCCTCAATACGATGGCGGACAATGGACTTAAGAGTCTGCGGATTGTGAGCCGCGCTGCGCTTGCACTGGCTGATTTTCGACGCGGAAGGCTTCAGAACGCATTGGAACAACTGAACAAAGAACCAATTTCAGACTCAGATGGGGGCACTGATTGTGGCCAGGCGCTGGCAGTGACTGCCTTGTATCATGCAGCGTCGGGCAATTATGAGAAAGCAATCGAAGCACTGGCGGCCTCGGATAGGGCTTTTACTGCCTAGTCCCTTGCATAGGCTACACTTGCAGCACAAAAAAACGAGCGAACGAGCTGAGGGTTTCTTTGGATGT
>JACQWK010000189.1 GCA_016209525.1 Verrucomicrobiota bacterium | reverse complement strand
GTCGCAGCGCAGAGTGCGATCCGCCCTCTCCCAGCGGGAGAGGGCCGGGGTGAGGGAGAACGCCACAAGGTTCAAGCAAAGCCACCGCTTCATCCAAAAATCCCGTTCACGTATTCGTAAGTTTTCCGGCTGGCCGGCACGTCGGAAAAGATCACTTCGTTGGAATCAAGTTCCACAATTTCGCCGTTCCAGAGGAACATCGTGCGGTTGGCCAGCCGCCGGGCTTGTTGAACAAGGTTCGTCACGAGAAGGATGGTGATGCTCCGGCGCAGTTCTTTCAGCACTTCTTCGATGCGCATCGTTGTGACCGGGTCGATGGCGATGCTGAACTCGTCGAGAGAGAGAATCTCAGGCGAGAGGGACAGCGCTCGGGCCAGCGTGAGGCGTTGCTGCTGTCCGCCGGAAAGCCGAGTGCCGAGCATCTGCAGCCGATCTTTGACCTCGTCCCAGAGCACGGCTTGTCGAAGGCAGCGCTCGACGATTTCATCGAGCGCGGCTTTCGCGGTGATGCCCCGGCGGCGTGGAGCATAGGCCACGTTTTCGTAAATCGTGAGAGGAAGCCCCACGGGCAATGGAAAGACCACGCCAATGCGGCGGCGCAGTTCGTTTGGATCACGCACTTCGGCGATGTTCTCGCCGTTAATGAGGACTTCGCCTGTGAACCGCGCGCCTCCCACGAAGTCCAGCGTGCGGTTGATGATCTTGAGCAGCGTGGTTTTGCCCGAGTTGGCCGGCCCGATGACGCCCAGTACGCTGTGGCGCGGCACGGTGAAGCTGATGTCCTTCAGCACTTGCCTGGAACCGTAGAACGCTGAAACGCGGCGGAATTCGAGATGAGGCTGGTCAGTCATAAGGAGGATGCGGGATGATAGTCCGAAATCCGAATCCCGAAATCCGAAACAAGTCCCAAACCGGAAAGTTCAAGAATTCCAAACGGGGCGCCATTGCAGCTCGGCTCTTTTGAGCCTTCGGTTTTTTGAATTTGTTTCGGATTTCGGAGTTCAGATTTGGAAGATTCTTGTGGTCTATCTAAATCTCCACGGCGACGGAAAGCTGTCTTCGACGAAATCCAGCGCGACGGCCAGGCTAGGCGTTCTCCCTCACCCCGGCCCTCTCCCGCTGGGAGAGGGAGTATTGGATTCCGCGTGGCGACAAATTCCGGCCATGTTGATTGGTCCAGCAGCCGCCAATCGTCCGCCCTCTCCCAGCGGGAGAGGGCCGGGGTGAGGGAGAAAAGCGGCTTCGGACCTTCGGATCCAGACTGTCTTCGCGACACATCCCGTCGTCGGGTGTTTTGTCCCTCCATCCAACTTTTAAAACCAACATGTAGGTCGAAATTCAGATCGAGTTTTCCCAAGCAAGACCGCATTTTTTCGCGACGGAGGAGCGAAAAAATTTGCGCTGATTCGTGTCCATTCGCGGTTTTCTCCTTCCCCGGCTTACCAGCGTTTGCGTCCGCGCAGCCAGACGCGGAGGACAATGGCGAAGCTGTTGACGAACAGAATCAGCCCGATCAACACCGCAGCGCTTCCGAACTTCATGACTTCGGGCATCTGGGAAATCTGGTTCGAAATGATATTCAGATGCATCGACATGGCCATGAATGGCTCGCCGGGGGAATAAGGAAGAATTTTGGCCCATCCGCTGTCGGCCACGAATTTGAAGAACGTCGCGCCGGTAAATAGGATGGGCGCTGTTTCGCCGGCCGCGCGCGAGATGGTCAGGATGATGCCGGTCAGGATGCCGCTGAAGGAGTTTGACAGCACGATGGTGCGGACCGTCTGCCAGCGCGTCGCGCCCAGGTTCCAACATGCCTCGCGAAAGGCCATCGGCACGGCGCCCAGGGCTTCCCGCGTGCTGGTGATAATCACCGGCAGGTTCATCACCGCGATGGTCAGCGAGGCCGTGAGGAGTCCGGCTTCCCATTTGGTCTCCGGGCGCCGCGCATCGGCGACGAGGCCGTTGATAGCGGGGAGCATGACCAGCACGAAGGCGCCGAGACCGAAGAGTCCGTGCACAATGCTCGGGACACCGGCGAGACTGGTGACCGTGATGCTGATCGTGCGGTTCAACCAACCTTCCCTCGCGTATTCGTTCAGATAGATGGCCGCCAGAATTCCCACCGGCGCGACGAACACGAGCGAGCCGATGACGAGATAGAAGGTGCCGACGAGCGGGGCCCAGAGGCCGCCTTCTTTGCCTTTGCTTACTGGGTTCTGCCAAAGGTAATCGAGAGTCAGGACGGGGGCGGCCTTGAAGAAAATGTCCACGAGAATGGCGACGAGGGGAATGACCAGCACGGCGCAGAAGCCGAACATGACCCACTTGTTGCGGTTCGCCCGCCGCGCCTTGCGGCGCTCGAATGCACTCGGGGCGAATGGATTTGCCTCGAATGTGGCGAGGGTCTCAGGGGCTGTTGTCGCACCGGATTTCATTCCCCTGTTCATGCCGGATTGGCCTTTTTTATCCCTTTGACGATAAGGTCGGAAGCGACGTTGATGCCACACGTGACGATGAACAGCACGATGCCGAGAATGAAGAGGACGCGATAATGTTCATCGCCATGGACGGCCTCGCCCATCTCGGCGGCAATGGTGGCGGTCATCGTGCGCACGGGGTCCGTCAGGGCCTCTGGAATGCGGTTGTTGTGGCCGGTCGCCAAGAGCACGGCCATGGTTTCGCCGATGGCGCGGCCCATGCCGAGCATGCACGCCGCCAGAAGGCCGTTGCGGGCCGCAGGGAAAAGAACTCGGCGGACGGTTTCCCACGAGTTCGCACCCAGCGCAAGCGCCGCTTCGCGGTAGGAATCCGGCACGGCGCGGAGCGTGTCTTCGGAGAGCGAGACGACCAAGGGCACACTCATCAAGGCGAGAATGATCCCTCCAGTCAGCAGGTTCGTTCCTTGCGAAGCCCCGGTTTCCGCGCTAGCCAAATGCAGCGTGACCATGACTTTGCCCCACCAACTGCCGGACTCCGTCGTGAACACATCCTTGATAATCGGCCCCAAGACCATCAAACCAATGAAGCCCCAAACGATGGACGGAATCGCCGCGAGCAACTCGATGACGATCTTCAAAGTCTCTTTCACTTTGCCTTTGGCAAATTCCGAAATGTACACCGCCGCGCCCAAACCAACAGGCACCGCGATGAGCAGTGCAATGGAGGTCGTGGTGACGGTGCCGACGAGCAACGCGAGCGCGCCGAAGCTCGGCGGATTTCCGGGCGCCGGATTTGGAATCCAGCGCGAGCTCGTGAAGAAATGCAGCCAGTCCAGCTTCAGCACCATGGGCGCCGCTTCCTTGAAGATGAAGAGGAAGATGGCGACGATGCCGATGATGCTGCTCCATCCGCACAACCGGATCAGCCATTCGATCGGCGGCTCAAGCAGGTCGAGGATTCGGAATTTTTTTGGAGTGGTGGAAGTCACAGATCCAAGCTTTGCCTATCCAGGCGGGCTGGGGAGCGCACGCGCCCTCGCGTGCCGTGGTCGGCGCCGCCGCCGGCCACATAGGAATGTTGGAACCAATCACCATCGCCTGATGAGCTTGCAGCGAATGATAGCATTGGCGGCTGCGAAGGAATGGGCTGTGGTTGGGCGTCGCGGCGTTCTCCCTCACTCCGACCCTCTCCCGCTGGGAGAGGGGGAAACGATTGCCGCGTGGGGACGAGTCGGGGCACTGAGGGAGTTCCAACCAACGGGCGGAGTCACTCCCTCTCCCCTGGGGAGAGGGCCGGGGTGAGGGAGAAGTGCGCGCTCTCATCTCCACAAAAGTGTGACTGGGTCCGCAGGCTGAACGAGTCAACCGCCGTTTGACAGGCGTGTTCAATTCAGCGGCACGAACCCTTCCTTCTCGACAATCTTTTGGCCCTCGGGCGAGAGGATCCAATCGATGTAGGCTTTGACTTCCCCGGCCGGCTCGCCGGCTGTGTAGAGATACAGTTTGCGGGCGATGGGATACTTTCCGCTGCGGGCCACGTCCACGCCGGGCTCGACCGCGGGCTCGCCTTTCTTGCCGGAGACTTTGAGCCAGTTCACGGTCGGCGTCTTGTAGCCCATGCCGCTGTAACCAAGACCCAGCGGTGTTTTCGCGACGTTTTCCACAACCTCGGCCGAACCGTTCAACTCGCTGATGCCGCCTCGGAACTCACGCTGTTTGCCGTCCTTCTTCCCGCAAACGTGCTCGCGGAAATAATCGTAGGTGCCCGAATTGTTCTGCCGGCCGAAGAGCACAATCTTGCCCTGGAACGCCGGATTCAATTGCTCCCAAGTCCCAATCGTTCCGCCTTCCGCCCAGATTTCGCGCAATTCCTCGACGGAGATTTCTTTGATCGGGTTTGAAGGATGGGCATAGACGGCCAGCGCATCGTAGCCGACGACGAATTCCTTCACTTCTTTCCCGGTGACGGATTTGGTTTTCTCGGCTTCTTCGGGTTTGATGTCGCGGGAAGCGTCGCAGATGTCGGTCGTGTTGTTTTGCAGGGCGGCGAAGCCGGTGCCGGTGCCGCCGCCGCTGGCGTTGACAAACACGTTCGGTTTCACTTTGCGATACGCTTCCGCCCAGGCCGTCGCGAGCTGGACCATGGTGTCGGATCCTTTCACGCGGATTTCGACTGGTCGCTGACTGGTTGTTCCGCCGGCGGCGCCGGCGGCGGATTCCTGTCTGCCACAGCCGGCGAAGCCCAGCGCCGCGATGAGGAATGCGACAAGAAAGTGATTCGAAATTGGGTTCGCCAACGTAGGGCAGGCTTCGAGCCTGCCTGATCTTGTGAGCGATGTTGCAGCGCGCTCGAAGGCAGGCAGGATGCTTGCATCACCTTTGAAACACGCTTTGACACCCAGACGGGTGCTCCGATTAAGTTGAGACTTGCCATTCATAAAACGGACGGAATTCAGTTCTAATTTCATTCGGTTCGATCGGGTCCTGCTAATCATTGCTGTTTCCGAGAATGGCCTCGGCGAGGTCGTTGATCTGCGCGAGGATTTGTTGGAAGGCGGCTTCGTACGCGGCTTGGACTTGCTCAGGCGATCCGTGCGTTGTGGAGGGGTCGATGATCGGCCAGTCCAGGAGCACCGTCTTGGTCTTCACGGACTGGAACGACTGATGGGCTTCTTTCGAGAAGGCGATGACCACTTGATATTGGCTGAGGTGGGGTCCTTGCTCGAATGATTTTGCAGCATGGCGTGAAATATCGATGCCTTTCTCGAGCATGAAGCTCACCGCCTTTGGGTCCACCGGTTTGGGATGAATGCCGGCGCTGCTGAAGGAGAGCTTGGGTTTGTGGAGCGAATTCGCGATGCCTTCGGCCATCGGACTTCGCGAGGCATTGTCGTCGTCGAGGAAGAGGATGTGAAATCCCTCCGCGCCGGCATGCTTGCTGAACTCCCCTGTGCACATGTAGAGCACTTCCTCGCAAATGTTCTTGGCCTGATCGGACACGCGTTCGTAGCGTCGGGCCACCATCGTCAGAGGCGTGAACGCCTCCATCCGGATTCGCCCGCTCTTTTCGGCGCGCAGCAGCTCGGCATTGATCTCATCGCGGAGGGTGTTGACCTTTTCTTCGATGGCCATGGTCGCCCGCGCCAGGTCGGCATCCTGAGCCACGAACGACCGGACGGCGTCGCGGAGCATCGGGATGGAGAGGCTGGCAATCTCGACAAACTTGTCGTAGGAGGGCTGCGGGTCGAGGGCGCTGAGTTTCAGGACCTGGCGCGCGATGCTCTCGGCATAATCGCCGATGCGTTCGACTTCGGCGTTGATTTTGACCGTGGCGTAGGCGAAGCGCAAGTGGCCGGCCACAGGCTGTTGCCGCACCAAGAACTCAAGACAGAGCCGGTCGATCTCCTTTTCCAATTCGTCGATGTACTGGTCGCGCAGGATGATTGCGTAGGCCTTCTGACGATTTCTGGCCAAGAGCGCGTCCAAGGCCTCTTTGAGCGCGCGCTCGGCCCGGCCGGCCATCTCCGTGACTTTGCCGCGGATTCGATCGATGTCTCGCTGCAAGGTCTCTTCTAAATGGGGTTGAGTGCTCAAAGGAACTAGAACCTCCACATCAAGTCCGCGAGCAGGTGGCCGGCGTTGCTGAGCGTCGAACCGTCGGCGCCTACGGTCGGTTGAATCAATTCCGTCAGGTAATACGTGATGGAAAAGGTGAGCGACTTATTGAATGCGTAACTGCCCTTGATGATATGTCCTTTGACGTTGGTGCCGCCGAAGTAACCGACCCCCAGCCCGCTATTCGCCGGCGCGCCCGCGTAGAACCCGCCGTTGTCGTCGTCCGGCAGCTCCTCGTACCAGGCATCGGCCTCCAATCGTTGATACTTATAGGAGAGTTCCCAGAGGCCTTTCTGGCCCGTTTTGCCCAGCGTGAGGCCGCCGCCCCAGCCTCGGTTGTTCGAAGGGGCCGCAGGATTATCCAAATACTCGCCGACGAGTTTGATCGGAAAAGCGCCTTGGTAGAGCGGAAAACTATCGAGTTGATAGCTGACAGAACCGCTTGCGATGATCGGATTGAAGTTGTGCATCGGCGCACCGGTGGCGGCGCGGGTGTTGCCTGAGTTCGCATTCGGCGCGGCGGGGTTGAGCAAGTTGTCCTTGTTCACAACCGAGAAAGCCGCGAGCCCGACCGCCGTGCCGATTCTCGGCGTCCATGCAGATTCCCAAACCACCTGGCCGCCGTACAGATAAGGATCGTGGCTGGCCGAAGCGCCTTGATTGAACTCGTCCAGCACGAACATCGCGCTCGTGAATCTGAGCGCGTGGGCCTGGTTGAGTTTCCAGACAGCTTGTAGCGTCCCGCCTTCGGGCTGGTAATCCGCATCGAAAACCATCGGCGACAAGGCGAAGGCCTGGTCCATCTTGCCGAACGTGCCGCTCACCATCCAAGCATCACTGTGGATCGGGGTCCATTTGGCATACGCCGCATCCAAGAAGATGAACTTGCGGGACGCGCCGTCGGAAAGGTCGGTGTTGGCCGAGACAGGGTTTCCTCCAAAGCCGATGCCGCCGGGCGCGGGGTTGGCCGAAGCCAGCCGCAACCCGATTTCGAAATCATTCAAGATCCCCACGGTGGTGCCAAGGCGCAGGCGGTACCGGAAACGGTCCCGGTTGCTGAACAAATCATTTTCGGCGCTGTGCCGTTCGAATCGACCTCGGAAATCCCCGTTAAGCTTCCAACTGGTGACCCAATCGGGGAAAGGACTCTTGACCACAGACGGCTTGGTGGCGTCGCTCTTTGCTTCATCACGGAGATTCTTGGCTTCCTCGGTCGTGAGAACGCCTTTCTGAACCAGTTTGTCGATGAGGGCATCGGCAGACTGGGCATGTGTTGGGCTCACGAGGCTGGTCGAGGCAAGAAGCGCTCCGAACAGCATCGTCAAATGCCTTCGTTTCATGGTTCCCTTTCAATTTGTCCCCGCCGGTACGGGCCGTTTTGGTTCAAGCACGGATCAGCCCGATTTAGCTGATGACGTGAGCAATGTAGCCTCCGCCGATGGCGGGATTGTGACACGGAGGTTACGATTCTGTGACAATGCTAGGAGCCGACCGCGGGCGCGTCAAATGCATCGGCTCTGTTTGACCGCAGCTCAACAAACCGCGGGTGAGGTGGATTGACACAAACCAACCGGTGTGGTCCGTTTTAAAGCATCGTCCATGGGATAGGCGAAACCGGTCGGTGGGCGGAGCGGGTCGGCGGGGCGTTCTCCCTCACCCCGGCCCTCTCCCGCTGGGAGAGGGAGGACGTTTGGCGGCTGCCGGACCAATCCACACGGCCAAAATTTTTCGCCACGCGGAATCCGATACTCCCTCTCCCTGCGGGAGAGGGCCGGGGTGAGGGGGAATTCAGTGGGAAGTGAATTCGCTTTTGTTGGAATCAGGGCGAGACGGACACGATCCGTTAGCGCGTCCGTCCGCCCCTATTGATCGCAAGGGAACCGAGCGATCAAAATCATCGGAGGATTCTTCGCACGCTTCAGGGAATAGCACCGCGCCCAGGCCAGAGGCAACGGCGAGACCGTTACAGTTAGGTTAAAAGGAGGTGACAGGCGAAACCGGAGCGCCGGTCTCCGACCCGGCGCGATGTTTTGCTTCATTCGGTTCGCGCCGGATCGGAGACCGGCGCTCCGGGGTCCACGTGCGGCCTCGACCTCCAATTGGGGAAGTGCATTGAGACGATGAACCTGCTCGTAGCTGCCGAGGTGACGAGGCGGATATTCCCAAATCGTAAATCGTAAATCGTAAATCGTAAACTCGGTTCCGCCTCCTCACGTCGGCGGCTACGGATCATAACCACTTAAATGGCGCGCCGGAGCAAAACCGCCAAGGACCGGACGAGCGTTCTAATTGCCATTGTCCTACATGTCCTCTTGATTGGCGGCGCCGCGTACTGGGCTTACAAGACCGGCAAGCTCGAGCAAATTCGCCAAGTGCTCCTGCAATACGTGAAGCCGGACAAGAAAGAAAAAAAGGAAGAGCCCAAGCCAATCCAACCGAAGGCGCCGCCGGCCAAACTGCCGCCAATCAATCAAGGCGTTCCGCAGGCCGGCAGCGGCACTCGGCGCGCCGTGGCGTCCGACGCTCCTCCGGCTTCCGGAGGCTCCAGCTTTTTCCAAGACACGCGCCGCCAAGTTCAAGGCCCATCGACCTCAGGCCAGCCTGCGGCTTCCAAACCATCACCGCCTCGAGTCGTTCCGGCACCGGCAGTCCCCCGGCCCGCGTTTCGTCCTCCGCCGGCGAGCACCATCAAGCAATTGCTGACATATTGTGACCAAGTCATTTCCGGAGCGCCCGTTTCTCTCGTTGTCGTTGGGCGGTTCCTACAATACTCAATCGACTCTGAACGGCGATTTCCGCACTTACGAAGGCGGCGGGCTGGACTGGGCGGGCACGGACGATGGGTCGCGTTCTTTGCCGCCGGGGCTGTCCGATCCAGGTTTGATCATTCCTAATCCTCCGTTCACGACCGGACCTCGAACGTCCTCCACGTACCAGCAGCGAATCACCGAGGCGGAGCGGCTGCAAGGTTTGACACGGGAGATGGGTATCCCGCAGTTCGGCCCCAGCCGGCAAGCGCCACGCTGCTGTTCAACATCGCCGGGCCGCGTATCACCATTGCCAGCCTTAATTCCGAAGATGTCTTTGAACAGCCGGCGCCGACGCTGGAATTTCTGCTCTCGCAGAAGTTGGCCCGGCGCCTGACCGTGAAACTCGCCGCCCGCAACCTCCTGGACCCGCTCATCCAGCAGACCTACGGTGAACGCGGCGGCTTGCTCTACTCCTCCTACCGCCGAGGAAGAACCTTCGGCCTGTCCTTAAACTACGAATTCTAAACCTATTCAGCCGGCTCCATCGACAATCTGGCAGCGCAAGACCGGCGCCTTGCGTCCCGTCCGTGCTTCGAATTGCGCCGCGATCTCGTGGCAAAATCGCTCGACCTGGGAAAGCTCAACGAGGTTGATGGTGGCGCCTCCAAAACCGCCGCCAGTCAGCCGCGCGCCGATACAGCCCGGCTGGGCCGCCGCCAACTCCACGAGCAAGTCGAGTTCGGGACAGCTATTCTTGAAACAATCTCGCGAGCTGGCGTGGCTCTCGAACAACAGGCGTCCAAGTTGCTCGAGGTCGCCCTCACGGAGAGCTCGTTCCGCGCACACCACGCGGTGATTTTCACCCACGACGTGGAAGGCGCACTGGTACTCGCGTTCGCTCAACTTCGATCGCTCAGCCTCCAGCCGGCGTGGATCGATGGCACGGAGCGCGGAGACGCCCAGCCTGCGGGCAGCCGATTCGCAGAGCTTGCGCAACGCGTTGTACGTGCCGTCGGCCAGGTCGTGTCGAACTCCCGAGTCGCAGACGATGACGCCAATTCCGGAAGGCATCGGGCAGTGGTCCACGGTCAGATCTTGGCAATCGATTTCAATCACGTGCCCGGCCTTTCCGAACAGGCAGGAGATTTGATCCAACAGTCCGCAGTTGACGCCCACAAACTCGCTCTCCGCCTTGAGACAGAGCTGGGCCAGAAGAAGCTTTTCGGTTTTGGAAAGCTCCGGCAGCGCTCCGCTTGAGCTGCGCCGCGGCGGACTCGCGGGCCCGGTTTTCGACAGCGTGAACGGGAACAGATGACGAACCGTCAGAACGGTGGCGACTTCCAGCGCCGCTGAACTGCTGAGTCCGGCGCCCAGGGGAATGGCGCTCCGGATGGCGGCGTTGAATCCCGTGAAATTCACGCGGCTGCGGCGCAGTTGGAGCAAGACCCCTTTGGCATAATCAGCCCAGGAGTTCGCCGGATTTTTTTCGATGCGGTCGAAGGAGAACTTTTCGCGTTGCGCGAAGGCGGACGACACGAGTTCGATTTTTCCATCCAGGCGCGGGGCAGCGGCCATCTCGAGGCATTTGTCCACCGCCACGGACATGACGAGGCCCTGGTTGTAGTCGGTGTGGTTGCCCAGCAGCTCCAGGCGGCCTGGAGCCCGGACCCAACGCGCCGGCGGAGAACCGAACTGCTGCCTATAAAAACTCTTAAGGTCGGTCACAATTCATGACTGAGTTCAGAAGTTGATCGACGCCCCTCACCCGTCCTTCCGCCTTCGCCAAGCCTACGGCGGACAAGTCGGACACCCTCTCCCGTCGGATGGGGAGAGGGATGGGGTGAGGGGCATTCCTCATGTCGCTTGTTTGTGAGCTGATAGATGAATCAGGCTCTAAGCGATCGAGGCGAGATTGTCGAGACCCGTCAAGAAATGTCTATTGAAAGCCAAACGCGGTGTAGTGCGACCTCGCCGCCCGGCAGAAGATTGGGTTCGATGGAAGATGATCAGTGTGAGACACGCGGGCACGGCAGGGAGATCTCCGAGGCGCGGCCTGGGGGCCAGGGGCCAGAGAGGGGCGGGACTGGGTTTGCAGATCTCGCCGGGTTTGGCCTGAAACGGGAACGATGAAAGTAAAGCGAACTTCGACTCCCGGAGGTCTTGTGGTCGAGCTGGGCCGGAAGGATCTGGGCCTGCTGGCTCAAGCGTCCGGAGCCCCTTTCACAGGAGCGGGCCTGTTGCGATTGCGAAGAATCCTGGCGCCTGTGGACTTCTCCGATTGCTCGAAAAAGGCGTTGCAGTACGCCGCCGCGTTCGCCCGCCAATTCGGTGCGAACCTCGTCCTGCTCTATGCCGTGCAAGTGAACATGGGCGGCAGCGAGTATGGGCCGTTTGATCTCACCTCGCTGGAGAAGGAGCTCCAGCAACAAAGCCAGCGCCGGTTGGCGGAGCTGGTTGATGACGACCTCCGAAGCCAGATTCCGATCGAGACCGTCGTGCGCACCGGCCATCCCGTCCAAGAAATTCTGGGCGCGGCCCGGCGGCTCGGCGTTGATCTCATCATTATGTCCACCCATGGCTATACGGGACTCAAGCACATCCTTCTCGGGAGCATTACGGAAAACGTCGTGCGGCATGCGCCCTGCCCCGTCTTGGTGGTCCGGGAACACGAGCATGAATTCGTCGCGAACTAGTCGTTGCCGAAATCCGGACGGACACGCCGTTCGTCTGGCCTGCGGCGCAAGGATCTTATGAGTTTACCACATCTCGAATCTACGACATCGGGGATTCTTCCTCAGACAGAACCGTTGGCGTCCGAACCTAAATCCGCCGGCTTCGCCACGGCGTTCGGCTGCCCTCGGGATTCTTTGAACAACCGGTTTGTGTACCTCGTGGTCTCTCCGCGAGCCCGAGGCCTGTCCATCGGCGTCAATCTCAATCCGGACAAGTACTGCAATTTTGACTGCATTTACTGCGAGGTAAATCGCGAATTGCCCGGGCGCGAACAGCGGCTGGTGGTGGATGAAATGGCGGCCGAGCTACAGCAGACGCTCAGTCTGGTTCACTCCGGGCGCATCCGCGAACGCGGCTGGTACGGTTCGCTTCCGGAGGAGTTGCTGCAACTCCGGCACGTGTCACTCAGCGGCGATGGGGAACCCACGCTCTGTCCCAATTTCGCCGAGGCCGTGCAAGCCGTGATTCATCTCCGCGCGTTAAGCGGGTTTCCGTTCTTCAAGATTGTGCTGATCACCAACGCCACGGGCGCCGATTTGCCGCAGGTCCAGCAGGCGCTGGCCCACTTTACCAAGCGGGACGAGATTTGGGCGAAACTGGAAGCCGGAACGCAGGCCTACATGGATAAAGTCAACCGCTCGAACGTGCCGCTGGACAAGGTCATGGCGAACATCCTGTCCCTGGGCCGGCAACGTCCGATCGTAATCCAGAGTTTGTTCCCGTTGATCAATGGCGAAGAACCCTCGCTCGACGAGATCGATCATTACGCCAAGCGCGTGCAAGAGCTGGTCAGCGGTGGAGCGCAGATTTCGTTGGTGCAGATCTACTCCGCCACGCGGCCCACGCCTCACTCTGAGTGCGGCCATTTGCCCTTGAAGAGCCTCTCGCGCATCGCGCAGACGGTCAAGCGGGCGACTGGTTTGAGAGTCGAAGTGTTCTAGATTCTTCCGTCCGCTCCGGAATTGGACGGTCAAGCGGCCTCACCTGCATAGTTCACACGCGGTGCAAGGCAGGGACGCCGCGCCGTGCAGGCGTGGAACTCTTTTAAAGGGGTGCGGTGACGTTCTCACTCTGACCACACAGCGTTCCGCCGCTGCACGCGGCGGGGATGGCGCCCGCGCGCCATCCCTACCATCAAAATGGGCATCCAGCAAACGAAGTGTGAAATGTTCAGGCTAGAGGGCGCGTTCCGAAGTGACGGTCCATGGAAAGCCCCCAAGCCAAAATTGGCGCGCATTGGGACCATGAACCGGCCAGTCGGTGGGGCGAGACTCCTGTCGAGCCCTGACTTTTTTGCCCGAAATAATGCCAGGGCTCGACAGGAGTCTCGCCCCACCTTGTGGTTCATGGAGAGACCCTCCAGGCACCGGAACGCCAAAAACGGGCTGAGAATGGCAAGAAAGGGTGAGCCCCACGGCCGTGAATGGCCGAGGATGCGCGCTGTTATTGCTCGTTCGTCATGCAGAACAATGTCGAGCCGCTCTCTGTCGGCTTTGCCAATACTAATCGTGACTTCGTTGCGGATGAACCTCCGAGTTCAAGCACCCGGCCTGTGTGCTTTCATTGCGGCACGCCGTGCCGAACGGCGGGGTGGAGCAGCGGCGAAAAGGCGTTTTGTTGCCAAGGCTGTTTGACCGTCTTCGAACTCCTGACGGAGAACGGGTTGGGCCGCTTCTATCATCTGGCCGATGGAGCCGGCGTCCGAGTGCGTGGAGACGCCAAGGCCGGGCAGTTCCGGTTTCTGGATGATCCCAAAGTGCGCGAACGGTTGGTGGATTTTGCGGACGATCGCGTCAGCCGCGTGACGTTCAGAATTCCGGCCATCCATTGCATTGCTTGCGTGTGGTTGCTGGAGAATTTGTTTCGTTTGAAGCCGGGCATCGGCCAATCGCAGGTTCATTTCCCAAGGAGAGAAGTGGCGATCACCTTCGAAAACGCGAAGGCAAAGTTGAGCGAAGTGGCGGAGCTGCTGGCGACCCTGGGGTACGAACCGGAACTCAAGTTCTCCGACGCGCAGCCGCGAACCGGCGGCCGCTCGGCGCGGCGGCTTTGGTTGCAGCTCGGAATCGCCGGTTTCGCGTTTGGGAACATCATGCTGTTCAGCATCTCGTCCTACGCGGGGCTGGACAGTCTCAGCGCTCCCACGTTCCGGAAGGTCTTTGGCTGCTTTAGCCTGCTGCTGGCTTTGCCTGTGTTCTTCTACAGCGCGGCGGACTATTGGCGCTCGGCTTGGACAAGTTTGACGCAACGCCTGCTCAACATCGATGTGCCGATCGCGGCGGGCATTCTAGCGCTCTTTGTCCAGAGCACCTATGAAGTGGTGACGGGCCGCGGGGAGGGATACTTTGATTCTCTGGCGGGTCTCCTGTTCTTCCTCCTCTGCGGAAAAGTCTTTCAGCGAAAGGCCTATGATCGGCTTGCATTCGATCGTGATTACACGTCGTTTTTTCCGCTGTCCGTGACGCGGTTGAAGAAGAGCAAAGAAGGGGTGGGCTGGAATGATCACAAAATGGCTGACGCAAGGACCCAACCCGTTTTTCCCCCTCACCCCGGCCCTCTCCCGCCGGGAGAGGGCCGGGGTGAGAACTCCCCGAACAAGTGCGCGCAGAGCGTCCCCGAACCCACCCCAGCGCCCCTCCCAGGAG
>JACQWK010000176.1 GCA_016209525.1 Verrucomicrobiota bacterium | reverse complement strand
GTCTCCGAATTAGCTATACATTCGCGGCAAGGGATTTTTGACGGAGACGAGGCGCGAGCGAGGAGCATATCCCCAGCGATCTGTGACGAGCGAGCAACGAGGTCTCCGTCAAAAAGACCGGCCGCCCGAAGGGTTGCGCTGAAAATGGCCTGTGGCTTCGTTGCGCGTCGGTCACAGCCCCATGGGGGGATGCTCCCTCCGCGCGCCTCGCCGTTTGCCAACATCGATCTTGCCATGAAGGCTCGCGTGGTCCGCTGCCTGGCATAGCCTGAATATTTCACGCTTTGGTCGGTTGGACGCACATTCGGAAGGTAGGGACGGAGCGCCTGCGCCGTCGCCGCCGCGTGCAGCGGCGGAACACGGTGTGGTCTTAGTGAGAATGCCATCGCACTCCTTCAAAAGGCTTCCGCGCGTGCACGGCGCGGTGACGCCGCGGCGCGGCATCCCTACCTTGCTTCACGCATGAATCAATGGCGGTTAAGCGGTTCATAGGTCGCTCGAAATGACGGACACTCCTCACGCCATCTGATGGGGATGGGGTGGCCGAAGGACGGGTACGGCGTGGCTGTTCTTGCCCGGTTCGGCAGCGCTGCTCTGACCGGCTCGCGCCGAGGGCTACGATTTGGCGTTGTTCCGCAGTTCCCGCCCGGCACTTCCGTGTCGTTCGAAAACCGAGATACGACCGGGGCCATTTAGCAATGCCTCTTCGGCTTACGTGTCGTTCGGTTTTTGCGTGGTTCCATCAGCTCACTCGAGGGAAGTTTCCTCGCTCTGGATTCCGGAGCAGACTGGCGAAGGAGTTCCTCTTCCTCCAATTGAGCGCGCCGCCTGACAATCCAGAGGTCCAACAACGCCGTGGCAATCGCCAAGCCCGTGAAGAAAAAGCAGAGGAGCCAGTACAGGACAAAACCGAGACCTTTGCCCAGATGCGGCTTCAGAATCGTCTGGCCCCAGACGAGCAATCCTCCTGCGATCAACAGGAACAAAGTCCCAAACCATCGACGCCGCTTGTCTGCGGGGCCCAACATAACTGGACATTAATGAAAACAAGGCGCGTTCCCAAGCCTAATAGTCGGATAGTGTCTTGCTATCCCGATGGAGCGGTGGTAAAGGCGCGGGCTAGAACCGCATGCAAATCGCCAAACAACTGGCCTTGTTTCTGGAGAACCGGCCCGGCACGCTCGCCCGCGTTTGCTGCGCTTTGAGCGTGGCGAAAATCAATATCTACGCGATCTCAACGAGCGACACCGTGGACCACATCGTGGTTCGGATGGTGGTGAGCGATCCGGCTCAGGCGCTCCAAATTTTCCAGGAACACGGCTCCTTGGTTGTGGAGACCGATGTCCTGGTCCTGGAAAGCAGCAACCAACCCGGATCGCTTGGCCAGATCGCGCACAAGCTGGCCGAAGCCAACATCAACATTGAATACGCCTACTGCGCGACGATCCCAAACGCGAAGAAAGGACTCCTCGTCCTGCGCGTGGGGAATCCGCGCAAAGCCCTCAAGATTTTGAACTCTTGAATTTCAAATTCCAGTCATTTTCCTCGTAGCTTCTCGAGCGCCCGGCCAGCGGCCGCTCGAATCATCGGGCCTTCGTCATTCGCAAGCGTCAAAGCGCGGGCGTGTGTGCATTCTCCGAGATGCACACACGCCCGCGCTTTGATGCTTACGTTCTATCGCCCCTGCCGGGGCTGGATCGGATTCGCCGGTCGTTCTCCCACAGCTCGCGCTGTGGGCTGCGATCGCGCGCTGCTCCGCAGCTCCAGGGCGGCCATTGCGAAATGGCCGAAACTGACATGCGCTTGCCAACAGATTCGGACGGACCGCCCGTGCCGCAGTCTTTAAAGCAGCAGCCCAGTCTCTGAAATACTTGGAACCCCTTTGACCTACATCAATGGCGTGAACGGCTGGGCCTCTTAAGTTGCTCCAAGTTTTAAGGTATGCAATTGCTACACCTCTACCTCTCACCCAATCATAATTACTTCGGCCATCATGGCCGGCCTCCCGGAAATTCGCCAATGGTCGAACTCGAAACGGTGGATTGCATCGCCGGAGCCGGCGTTCGCGGTGACCGCTTCTTCAACTACAAAGAGGATTACAAGGGTCAGATCACGTTCTTTTCGGACGAGGTCTATCAATCGCTTTGCCGTGAATTCGATATCTGGGACAAACCACCTTCCGTGTTTCGTCGAAATGTGATCGTTCGAGGGGGGGACCTCAATTCGCTGGTGGGCCAGGAGTTTCAAGTTCAAGGCATTCGTTTCCTGGGAGTGGAAGAATGCAAACCATGCTATTGGATGGAGACGGCCTTTTGCGCGGGAGCGGAGGAAGCCCTCAAGGGACGGGGTGGCCTGCGGGCCAAAATCCTGACCTCCGGAATGCTGAGGCTGATGCCGAAAAACCATTCTGTCGATGACCTTTTCCGACGCTACACCACACCCCGCCTCGTCGGCGCCTAATCCAGGTGAGGGACACCTCATCCCTACCGCATTCTTTTTGTTCTGGGCTGTGGTTTCGACTCTTCAAGCCTATCCGGCCGTTGATCCCGCTTCATTCGAAACGCGGTTCATCCGATTCCAACTCTCTCCGGAAAACGGGAGCTATGAAATCCTGGATAAACGGGCGAACGTGACGTGGCGTTCGAATCCCTTCCGTCAGCGGTTCGGCGAAATCATCCTGAAGGCAGACGGCTCATCACAGCGGCTGAATTTGGACCAATGCCAAGTCGCGCGGCTCGAAAACGGCTTGCAGGCGACGTTCCGTCCATGGGCGGAAAAGCCTGATGTTCGGATGCGAGTGCGAATTGTCTCAGCGCAAAACGAAGCAACGCTCGCCCTGAATTACGAGTTCAGCGACGGGCTTGAAGTTGAAGCTGTCCGGCTCCTGGACGAAGCGCTGTGGGTCGCCGATTCGGAACAAGGATACTCCGTCGTTCCCGTGCGTGAAGGTTTGCTGGTCCCTGCGGACAACGGAGTCGCTTTCACCCATCGCTTCGACACCTCCGCTTATGAAGGTTGCCACATGGAGATGTTCGGCGTCGTGAAAAACGGGGCGACTGCCTTGGTCACGTGGGAGGACCCATACGTTGCGGTCGAATTGAAAAGCGTGCTGACGAACCGCGCGTCGGGCGGAGGCGCTTTCAACTCAACCCACCCCGTGCCCCTCCCAGGAGGGGACCTCAAGTCCGCCGCAGGTTCGGGATCGCAGAGCTTGGTCAAACAGATTCTGTCACCGTCCCTGGTCCTCAGCAAAACGGCCAGGGCCATTCGCATTCACTTCGGGGACCGCGGCGATTACGTCACTCTGGCCAAGCAATATCGCCAGGTCGCGGCGGAGAAAGGTTACCTCGTCCGCTGGCCGGAGAAAATCCGGAATCATCCGGCGCGCGGCAAGCTCATCGGCGCCATCAACTACAAACTTTGGAGCACGCTGGACCGGCGGATGAATGAAGCCAGTTCGCAAGAAGAATCGGTCCGGGTGAATTGGACCTTCGAAGAGGCCGCTCAAATTGCCGAACACCTCCGCAACGATTTGAGGCTGGAGAAAGTCCTCTTCATCATGGGGGGATGGATTCGCCGCGGTTACGATAACCAACATCCCGATATCCTCCCCGCAGCTTCCGAATGCGGCGGCAACGAAGCCCTCGCCGATTGCGCCCAACGCATCCGGCGGCTGGGCTATCTCTTCTGTCTGCACGACAATTACCAGGACATGTACCGCGACGCTCCGTCTTGGGACGAAAGTTTCCTGATGAAGCGTCCCGATGGAAGTCTGGCGGCGGGCGGCAAATGGGCCGGGGGCCGGGCCTATCTCACCTGTTCACAGAAGGCAGTCGAGCTGGCCCTGCGTCCGCAAAACTTGCCGGCCATTCGGCAACTCACGCGAGCCGATGCCTACTTTATCGACACGACCTATGCCGCCGGACTCATGGAGTGCTTTGATGCGAAGCATCCACTCACCCGCGTGGACGACCTGTTTTGGAAGCAGCGAATTTCCGATGAGGCGCGCGAGCTGTTCGGCATCTTCGGCAGCGAGTGCGGACGCGAATGGGCCGTCCCTCACAGCGACTTCTTCGAGGGTTTGACCGGAGTCAGCGGGCGCCACTACCACGACGCAAATCTTGTCTCGAAGCTTGGCGCCAGGGTCATTCCTCTTTTTGAAATGGTGTATCGCGACTGCATCGCTCTTTACGGCAAATACGGCTACAATCCCTCCCAAGCCGCCGAATATGTGCTGCACCATCTCGTCATCGGGCGGCCTCTTCATTACCACAACATTCCCGCTCACCTCTACTGGAAGGCCGAGTCTGCCGGCTCCCGCCCGGCGCCTTCTCCCAACGCCGCCGATGTCTTTACACGCGCGAACAATGGTTGGGCCGAAGGATTGCACGTCGTGGATCGTTTCGTGAAAAACACCTACGAAATCTTGTCGCCGCTCAACGAACTCACCGCAGAATTGCCGCTCTCGCAGCACGAGTTTCTAAGTGCGGACCACAAGGTTCAACGCTCGGTCTTCGGCGAGGGCAAAGCCGCGGTCGAGGTCGTGGTCAATGCCGGTGCCGACAATTATGAGCACCGCACCCAGTCAGGGCAATCGGTCGAGCTGCCTCGTTACGGCTTTTGCATTGAATCTCCAACCTTCGCCGCGTTCCACGCGCTCAGCCAGAACCGTCGGCGTTACGAGGCGCCGGCCTTCTTTACGCTGCGCAGCCAGGACGGCAAACCGCTGGAGCAGTCCGCGAGCATTCGCATCTTCCATGGCTTCGGGGATGAGAAAATCGAACTTCACGGCAAGACTTGGGCGATTCAAAAAGAGGCCCGCCTGGAGAGGCGTGATGGACAGGAAATTCTCCGTCTGGAGTCAACAAGCTCAGCCGAACCCGCGGGCTTCAAGCAGTGAATGGTCCAGAAGCAAAAAACCCTTCGGGTAATCATTCCGTGGAGGTGATGAGAGGTGCGCAGCCTTTCGGTGTCGCGTTGCGGTCCCCCTCACCCCGGCCCTCTCCCTC
>JACQWK010000002.1 GCA_016209525.1 Verrucomicrobiota bacterium | reverse complement strand
TCAAAGAGCAGCCGTTCAGTTACGGAATTAGATCGCGGCATTATTACGATAACCTGCGCCGAATCGGCAACGTTGTGCTGGCCAACCCTAAGACCCATCCGTGGGAATGGATTAAGGCGTCGCGTATGGTTGCGACGATAACCGGTACGGTGGGCATTGAGGCCGTCTACTTCGGGAAACCGGTGCTGTCATTCGGTAAGCACCAGGCGATAAACCTATTGCCAACCGTTCGGTATGCCAATAGCTTTGACTCCGCGCGAAAGTACGTGTACGAGCTGTTGCAGATGGACCCCGGAAGCAGGGATTTCAAGGTTGCCAAGGAGGCCTTTTTTCGCGCGCAAATGGAGACTTCTTTCGATTTACCTGGATATGAGCAATCCTATCGGAGGCGCGATCCACAGATGGAGTTGGCTAGTAATGCCCTTGGTCAGCTCCAACGATCGTATCCGGAGCTATTCGCGTCTGGCGTATCACTGCCATCGAACGCACGCACGCGCTTGGAAGGTGTTCGATCGTAAGTATTCATGCAAGACGTCAAGACCCACTTGTTTCGCTGACATCGAAGTACTGCCTGAAATGCGGATAATTCGTGCTGAAACAATCTCACGCGTTGTAGAGCCGTGGCCCATAATCGCTGCCACAGCCCTTTCTGAGAGAAGTCCATGTAGACCGCCGTTAAACGTGCTAGCGATTTCGCCGAACGCGCCGTGTTTCGCTGGCGGTCGAGGGCTTGGACATCAGGGGCTGAGGCGATCTCGGCAAGGACTAAGAGGGATGTAGCTAACGTGACGCTGGACGGCAAAACGATTCTGGTCACAGGGGGTACCGGTTCTTTCGGCCGCAAGTTCACGGACATCGTCTTGAGAGAATACAGTCCGGCAAAGCTCATTATTTTCAGTCGAGATGAGCTCAAGCAGCTTGAGATGCGCGTCGCCCATTCTGAGCCACCGATGCGGTTCTTCATCGGCGATGTGCGGGACCGGGAAAGGTTGGTCCGTGCTATGCAAGAGGTGGACATAGTTGTCCACGCCGCGGCGCTGAAGCAGGTGCCGGCATGTGAATACAACCCGCTCGAGGCGGTCAAGACCAATGTTATCGGTGCCGGAAACGTGATCGAGGCGGCCATTGACCAGGGCGTGAAGAAGGTAATGGCCGTAAGCACCGACAAGGCAGTGAACCCGGTAAATGTCTACGGAGCGACGAAGCTGTGCGCGGAGAAGCTATTCGTACAAGGCAATTCGTATTCCGGGCTTAAAGGGACACGATTCAGCTGTGTCCGCTATGGAAACGTGCTCGGCAGCAGAGGCAGCGTGATACCAGTATTCGAGGAACAGAGGCGGAACGGGAAGATCACGATCACCGACAAGAGGATGACTCGCTTCTGGTTGACCCTCGAACAGGGCGTGCGTTTTGTGATCCGATGCATCGATCTCATGCAAGGGGGCGAGGTGTTCGTGCCCAGGATCCCAAGTATGCGGATCATGGACCTCGCTGAAGCCGTTGCGCCAGACTGTGAGATTGAATTTACTGGAATCAGGCCAGGCGAAAAACTGCACGAAGTTCTTCTGTCCAGTGACGAGGCGCGTTCGGCCGTGCAGGTGGACGACATGTATGTCATAAAGCCCGCCTTCCCATGGTCGACCACCCTTGTCGATTGGAGCCGCGGTACGCCTTTGCCGGAAGGATTTGCCTACACGAGTGAAACAAACGACCGTTGGCTGTCTGTTGAAGACATCCATCGATTACGGGCATGACGTCGCATGTCTGAGTCGGTCGCGTCATAGTCGATGTCGTCACGCACGGAGAAGTCGGCACGCCTGGCCATAGACGGTGGCACCCCGATTCGCGATTCATTGCTGCCGTACAGCCGACATCTGATCGATGAGGACGATGTTGCAGCTGTCACGGAGGTTCTCCGTTCGGATTGGCTGACCACCGGCCCCAAGGTCGCGGAGTTTGAACGACGCCTGGCCGACCGGGTTGGCACGTCTGAGGCGGTCGCTGTGAGCAGCGGCACGGCGGCGTTGCACACGGCAATGTCCGCCCTCCAGATCGGCCCAGGGGATGAGGTGATCGTACCCGCGATAACCTTCGCTGCTTCTGCCAACTGCGTGCTGTATCGGGGAGGCAAGCCAACCTTCGCAGATGTGGAGGCCACCACTCTTCTTCTCGATCCGGACGCCGTCGAAGCGGCGATCACAGCCCGAACAAAGGCTATTGTCGCCGTGGACTATGCGGGCCAACCCTGCGATTACAGCGCGCTGCATACAATCGCCGAGAGGAACGGGCTTGCGCTCGTGGCGGATGCGTGTCATGCATTGGGGGCCACATACCACGAACGGCCGGTCGGATCATTGGCCGAGTTGAACGTCTTCTCGTTCCATCCGGTTAAACACGTCGCATCTGGAGAAGGAGGAGCGATCACCACAGCCGACACGAGTCTCGCGGCTAAGATGCGCATTTTCCGCAATCACGGCATCACGACCGATCATCACGAGAGGGCTAAGGCAGGTGGTTTCTCCTACGGTATGGAGGAACTTGGATACAACTACCGCCTGAGTGACCTCCAGTGCGCCCTGGGATTGAGCCAGCTGAATAAGCTGTCCCAGTCGATCGAACGCCGGCGGGCGATCGCGAGACGTTATGACGATGCGTTCACCCGTATCCCGGCTGTCCAATCGCTGCGCGTGCGACCTGGTGTCGGCCATGCCTATCACCTCTATCCGGTCCAATTCGATCTGGCCAGGCTAAGCGTCGGCCGAGCGCAAATCTATGCCGCACTCCGGGCAGAGAATATCGGAGTAAACGTCCACTACGTGCCTGTGTACTGGCATCCGTATTATCAAAAGCTCGGCTACGCCCGCGGTCTTTGTCCAGTGGCAGAGGCGGCATATGACCGGCTCATGAGCCTCCCGATTTTTAACGGCATGTGTGACGGCGACGACGACGATGTGATAAATGCCACGGAAAAGGTAGTGATGAACTACCTTGCGTAAGCGCCTGCGTTAACCCTCATGTCGACAACGGATAGGTCCGTTCTTTCGATCCTGGTAGTAGGTTGCGGATCCATCGGACAGCGACATATCCGCAACCTGCAGGCCCTTGGCACCAGGATGATTGCAGCTTGTGACCTGGATGGGGCCCTACTAGACCGAGTGGTCTCGGAGTTCAATGTCGTAGGTTACCGTGTATACGCGGAGGCGCTGGACAAGGTCTCCCCGGACGCGGTCGTTATTTGCACGCCGCCACCGCTTCACATATCGCAAGCGATGGACGCGATCGCTAGAGGTGCTCACGTGTTCGTCGAGAAGCCCATCTCTCATTCACTGGATGGAACCGACGACCTGATTCAGGTCGCCGCAACGGCCAAGCGGGTAATCCAGGTCGGCTACAATTTCCGGTTTCATCGCGGATTGAAGCGAGTCAAGGCACTGGTAGAGGAGGGCACAATTGGCCGTGTGCTCTGGGCACGCGCCGAATTCGGCCAATATTTGCCTGAATGGCGGCCAATGCAAGATTACCGAACGAGCTACACCGCTCACCGGTCGCTCGGCGGGGGCATTATCCTGGACAGCTCGCATGAGATCGACTACATGCGGTGGCTGTTCGGAGAAATAGATCAGGTGTACTGTCTCGCCGGTACTTTGAGTGACCTGGAAGTGGCCGCAGAGGATACTGCCTGCATGACCGTCCATTTCGCCTCGGGAGTAGTTGGCCAAATCCACGTTGACTTTGTCCAAAGGGTCAAGACTCGCAATTGCAAGATCGTTGGAACACTCGGCACGATTTATTGGGACAACTGGGACGCTTCCGTGAAAGTGTTTACGATTGACAGCGGCAAATGGGAGCGCATCGAAGCCCCGAGCGATACCAATGAAAAATACTTCGCGGAGATGAACTCTTTCCTGGGGTGTCTGGACGGTTCAGTCAAGCCAGTGGTAGACGCCGAATCAGGGCGTCGCACCCTCGCGGTTGCGCTCGCCGCGCAGCATTCGGCGCGCACCAACGCCACGGTTGCCATCCCGTTCATTGGGGAGCATATCGGCTGAATGCAGGGCTCGCTCGCCAAAAATAGCAGTATCACGTTCGGCGACATCGACCACTTTGTCCTTTTCGGGGGCGGGCGTGTTCTTGCCAATGTCGCCCTGAAATTGCGAAGCAGCGGGTACGCGGTGCGGGTGGTGACAAGCGAGCGTCATCGCAACGAATTTCTGCCGGACTCCCCAGGCACATTCGAGTCCTTTCTCGCGGATCAAGAGCTCGAGGTTACGGTATCCGATGACGTCAACGATGACAGTCGAGTACTAGGCTACATGACGGATCGGACATTGGGCATTTCGTTCGGGGCCGCATGGATATTCGAAAAAGAGTTCATTGATCGCTTTGAGGGCAGGCTTCTTAATTCGCATGGGTCTCGATTGCCGCAAGACAGAGGAGGTGGCGGTTTCTCATGGCGAATCCTGAGGGGTGACCGTCAGGGTTTCAGTTTGATCCATCAAGTAGCGCCCGGCATCGACACCGGCACAATCGTGGCGTATAACGAATATTTGTTCCCTCATCATTGCAGAATCCCGGTTGATTACCAGAACTATTCGCTGAAGATGAACTTGGAACTCCTCGATATGTTCCTCGAAAAGCTACGTGCCCGAAGCGAATTCGAGTGTGTCGGCCAACCCGAGTACTTGAGCACGTACTGGCCACGGTTGTCCACTGACTTGCATGGTTACATCGACTGGGGATGGTCAGCAACGGAAATCGAGCAATTCGTTTGCGCTTTCGACGATCCCTACAGGGGCGCGAGTTCATTCGTCAACGGCACCAAAGTGCGACTCAAGAAATGCCTGATGGGGACGAGCGACGGTACGTTTCATCCGTTTCAGTACGGCATCATCTTCCGTGCCAGCGGAAGCGCGATCCATGTGGCAGCGAAAGGCGGCAGCCTGATATTCACGAACGTGACTGCGGAAGACGGTACTGACATGATGGGACGCCTGGGCCCCGGGGATCGGTTCTACACAGACCGTGAACACCTGGACGAGGCCAAGCGTCGACGGGTTATCTACACGCCGAGGGGGCTCAAATAGCGGCATGATTGTCGCGATAATCCAGGCACGAATGTCCTCATCGCGACTACCTGGCAAGGTGCTCGCTGATATTGCCGGACGGCCGATGCTGTGGCATGTAGTCGATCGGGCGAAGCGGTCCCGCTACATAAACAAGGTCGTGGTGGGCACGTCGATCGAGTCGGCGGACGATCCGATTGACGAGTTTTGCCGATCAGAGAACATCGAGTGCTTCCGCGGCAGCCACGATGATGTTTTGGACCGCTTCTACCGGGCCGCGAGCCGGCATGAAGCCGACGCCATCGTTCGAATCACTGCCGATTGTCCGTTGATCGATCCGACCATCGTCGACAGGGTCATCGAAACGTACCTCACCGGCAAGTTCGACTACGTGAGCAACGCCCTGCGCTATACCTATCCGGACGGCCTGGACGCCGAAGTCTTTTCCATGGCCGCGCTTGAAACTGCCTGGCGGGATGCCACCGAGCCACGCCAGCGTGAGCACGTTGTGCCGTTCATCAAGAATCACCCTGCCTTCCGGAAAACCAATGTTGAAAACGAGACCGACCTGTCGCGTGAGCAGCTTCGGTGGGCGGTAGACGAGCCGCGCGACCTCGAATTCATGCGCGTGGTCTATTCCAGGCTGTTCAGGAATGGTCAGAATTCATTCGGCCTCAAGGAGGTGCTCGAATTGCTTTCCAAAGAGCCGGAGCTGCAAGCGATCAACCAGGGC
>JACQWK010000001.1 GCA_016209525.1 Verrucomicrobiota bacterium | reverse complement strand
GAGATTGGCGAACCGTTGGAACTGACGTCGCGCGTCTCCACCAACCTCGTGGCAAACGCGAAGCGGCGGCTCGCCCAGACCTTTGCCGAAGAGGATCACGTTGATATCGCTCTGGCCACGAACATGATTTCCGTCGGTTTGGACATCACCCGCCTTGGCCTGATGGTGGTTCTCGGTCAGCCTAAAATGTCCGCCGAGTACATTCAGGCGACCAGCCGCGTCGGGCGTGATCCCAACCGACCGGGTTTGGTAATCACCTTGCTGAACGTCCACAAACCGCGCGACCGTTCGCATTACGAACGCTTCGGTTTTTATCACGCCACGTTTTACCGCACCGTAGAAGCCACGAGCCTGACGCCGTTTTCACCGCGTGCGCTGGATCGTGCCCTGGCTGCGGCCCTCGTCGCCTTCTCGCGTCATCACCTCGCCGCATTCGGTGCGCCCACCGGCGCAGCCAATGTTCTCCCGCAACGCGCTGTTTTGAATGCCGTCGCCGAGGCGTTCGCCGACCGCGCAATTGCGCATCGCTTCCTGACGGCGCAGGAGCAGGTGACATTGCGTGGCCGCGTGCGAGACCGCTGTCTCGACCTTCTCGATACCTGGTATAAGCTCGCGGATGCCGAGCGGCTCAAGGGCGCGCAGATGCAATACGGCACAGAACTGCGGAACCAACCTGCTTTGTTACACGGCTTTCTTGATGAATCTCTTGCCGCGCTTCCGGACGATTACCGGAAATTCCGCGCCAATCGTTCCATGCGTGACGTTGAACCGAACGTGGATCTATTCCCGCAAACCCTTAGCGGCTGACAGGCCATGAGCAAAAGTGAAATCCGCTCCAGTCAGCTCCTCACCACCTTCGGCGCGGGAGCGATGATGGATTTGCCCGAGGGATCAGTGATTGTCGGCGGCTTGGACAACTGGCGCTATTCGCCGGGCGCTCAACCGCTCGTTGACGAGGCTCGTCTCGTGGCGAAGCTGCGAGCGCGTCTGGAAAAACCAACGCTCGTTCTGAAATCGCCACCACCTTTCACCGACGACCCCACGGCGGGCAAACCTGGGATTGTCGTCTGGCGATTTCCCCGTTGGTTTCTGGTGCAGAACTCCGAACCCTTGGTTGGCGGCAATGGAAATCGCCGGCGACTTGTGCCGGAATCTCAGTTGGTAAAGGGCAAATACAGGGAGGGAAACACGAATTACGACGTCGTCCCGGTTCGTTTTGTGCGCGCCTGCGAACATGGTCATGTGGATGACATTGACTGGCCCGCCTTCATCCATGGATATGCCGGCGGCTGTGGCGGCAATCTTCATGTGGAGGAGCACAGCACTACTGGCGCGCTCGTGGATGTGTGGGCCACCTGCTCTTGTGGTGAAAAGCGTCCCCTGGCCCACGCCGCCGTGAAGGGTAGCAAGGCGCTCGGTCGTTGCAACGGGGCGCGTCCCTGGCTTGGCTCGTATAGCCATGAGCCGTGTGACCAACTCAGCCGCCTCTTGATCCGTAGCGCCAGCAACGCCTACTTTTCCCAACTCCTTTCGGTCGTATCCATTCCCGACCGAAAATCGCCGCTCGACGAAATTGTTAAGTCACTTTGGGATGATGGTCTGAGTGTGGTCGCGACGAATCCCACGCTGTTGCCGGTCATGCGGCAGATTCCCAAACTTGCTACCCGTCTTGCTGGCATCTCTGACGCCGAAATCTCAGCAAGCGTGGCTCGTATCACGCAGGGTGTCGCTCGATTTGCGGATCGCCCCGTCAAGGAGGTCGAATTTGAAGCTTTTGCAGATGCAGCCGAGGAACTGGGCAGCGACCAACCGGATGGCGATTTCTTCGCCCGCGCCCTCCCGCAGCCGGTTTGGGACGCTCCTTGGATGTCACCAATCAAGCGTGTTGTACTGGTGCACCGCCTCCGCGAAGTCGTGGCTCAGGTCGGTTTCACACGCTTCGAGTCGCTCGGAGCTGATATCAATGGTGAACTGCCTGATGAACTGACGCTGAACGTCAAGGCGGCGCCGCTGGCCCGCGACGCTGATTGGCTGCCAGCCATTGAAAATCGCGGCGAGGGAGTGTTTGTCTTGCTCGATTCCTCCGCCGTTGCAAGTTGGTTGCAGCGTCCAGCCGTGCAAACGCGAGTGAAAGTGTTGGCGGACGGGTTTGCCGCTTGGACTGACACTCACCCGAATAGCACGCGCGTGTTTCCAGGCGCTCCCTATTATCTTCTCCACACATTCTCTCATCTGCTGATGACCGCTATTTCGCTCGATTGCGGGTATCCGGCTTCCTCATTACGCGAGCGCATCTACACACTGCCGACCGACGGCGCGCAACCCGACCGATACGGCGTCCTGATACTTACGAGTTCGTCCGATGCCGAGGGCACCTTCGGCGGCTTGGTCGAGGCGGCCCGCCGAATTAAGGAATTTGTTCGCAAAGCTCTGGAACTGGCCTCGCTTTGCTCAAACGATCCCATCTGCGCGCATCATCAACCCGGCGAACACGACCATGCGCCCCTGCTTGGTTCGGCGTGTCATGGGTGTTTGCTTGTTCCCGAAACTTCGTGCGAGCAGCGCAATGAATTCCTCGACCGCGCCTTGGTGGTCCCCACGGTTGAAAGCTGTGGGACGGAGTTTTTCACCCTGCCGTGAACACCCCGGATGCTATCCTGGCGACGCTTTCGGAAGCAGCACTGACAGCCCTGGCGACCGCAGTCGAAGCAGGGTGGCTCAATGCCGGTTCGCCAGACTCGGCGTTTGCATCCATCGCAGGAAAACAAGGTGCGGCGGTGTCTGTTTGGTTAGACAGTTTGGAGAATGCCGCATTCAGCCCGGCCCAAATCGCACGCTTGCTTCGTTCCATCGTAGCTGGGCGTCATCGCGATCGGATTCTGGTTCCAGATCTGGTTGTCTCCGGACCGGAGGTGCCGGGCGTGCCAACGTCCGACACGTACGCCGTGGTTCAATCTCTCTTTCAGGAGGCGCAAAATGAAATCGTGTTGGCCGGTTACGCCTTTCACAACGGCAAGCTGCTGTTTGAGCGTTTGGCGGAGCAGAAGAGATTGCGTCCCCAGTTGCGAATAATTTTTCACGTGGATGTTCCCCGTCGCGCGGGAGACACCACAACGTCTGATGCGATCATTCTCCGGTATGCCGAAGAGTTTCGTAATCGCCACTGGCCCTGGGAGCCTTTTCCCGAAGTCTATTTCGATCCACGGGCACTTCATACCGACTCGCACACCCGCGCGAGCCTTCATGCCAAGGTCGTCGTTGTTGACCGGATGAAACTTTTTTTGACCTCCGCCAATTTCACCGAGGCTGCGCAACAGCGGAACGTCGAGATGGGCCTTCTTTCGCATGCGGCTTATCTGGCCGAGCAAGTTGCTGCCTACTTCGAGGGGCTTCGTCAGTCTGGTTACCTGATGCGCCTGCCTTAAACCGAGAACAAATAGGAACCAGAACACCTCACACGGCCGGCCGACTAACAATCTCCTTTACCTCTACAGAAAGCCGTTCGATGTCGTCATGGACCCGTTTGCCGGCGGCGGATCGACGATTGATCTATGCCGGAAACGTTCTCGCCGCTAAGTTGCGTTGTTTAATTCTCAGACGACAAACCTTGATGCTCAAGGTTGTGGTGCTTTGGTTCGTTTGGCTTGAAGTCTGAGCAGCAGTCCTTGAACCAGAGTAGGTGTTTGGACGGTTCTGCAACCTTAATGAGCAAGGTTGCAGGTCTGTGGACTGACATCGATTTGCGAACGTTTCGGGGCCTTTGAACCCGAATCGCCTCGGAGATTTCCTGCCGGCTCTCCTTCCGGGCGTCTTGGTTTGGGGGGGCCGCTCTCTTGCGCCCTGCGGCGGATAAACTCAGCCTGTGGGCCAATCGGTGGTTCGGCGCCAGGTAATCCTGACGGACACACCATTTGAGGAACCGATTTATCAGGGGTGGGAAGATGGTCGGGGCGGTGAGATTCGAACTCACGACCTCTTGTACCCGAAACAAGCGCGCTAGCCAGGCTACGCTACGCCCCGAACCACGCCGAGAAATTGCCTGCCCGGCCGCACATTTGCAACGACGAAGTTGGCCGGGCCAGCAATTCTCATCTTGGTTGCGGCTCGACCGCGCTGGGAAGTGTCTGCGAACTTCGCGGGCAAGCCGCTCGCGCTCCGATCAACCGGTTGATGAAAAGTCGCCGAACAGCCCTTTTAGGCGTCGATCACACCGAGTCACAGTGCTAGCCTTCATCCATGATTGGCACGATCCTGAATGGCACTGCCATCCTGGTTGGAGGCATCGCCGGGTTGACGGTGTCGAAGGATTTGTCGCTTGCCAACCAGTCCCGCCTCAAGATTGCACTGGGAGTCTTTGTGGTGTACGCCGGTCTAAGCTCGGTCTGGAGCGGGCTCAACGGAACTTTCAGCCAAGTGATGAAGCAGATCGGCATCATCACGCTGGCTTTCATCCTCGGAAACCTCACCGGCAAATTGCTCCGGTTGCAGAAGTCATTCAACAAGCTCGGCCAAGACGCGCGGGAGCGCTTCTCAAGAGCGCGGCCGGCCGATCCCAATCGCGTCAGCGAGGGATTCATCACGTGCTCGTTGGTCTTTTGCGTCGCGCCGATGGCTATCCTCGGCGCGTTGCAGGACGGTTTGGCGGATGATTTCAAGACGCTGGCCATCAAATCGGTCATGGATGGCCTGGCCACCATGGCGTTTGCCAGGACATTTGGCTGGGGTGTGATCCTCTCGGTGATTCCGGTGGTGTCCTATCAAGGCACAATTACGCTGGCGGCGAAAGCCATCCATCCTTTGCTCCGCGATCATGCGATCGTGGACTCCGTCACCACCACCGGCGGGCTCTTGGTTTGTTGCCTGGCTCTCATCGTGCTGGACCTGAAGAAAGTCCGCGTGGCCGATTATCTCCCCACCCTTGTCTTTGCCCCTTTGCTGACTTGGATATGGCGTTAGATTGCGATTGAGCGCTGGCAATTTCAATACCATCCTTTTATCCTGGCCGCATGAACAAAGTGCGTCTCGGGATCATCGGCATGGGCAACATTGGGAAACACCATGCGGATTACCTCTTGGCCGGGAAAGTCAGCCGCTGTGAGTTGACTGCCATCAGCGATGTTTTCCCGCAGAGTCTCGAACGATACAAAGGGAAGGTTGCGAAGCATTTCAACGACGGGGAGCAATTGATTCGATCCCAGGACGTGGACGGCGTCGTGATTGCCACGCCGCATTACCAGCATACCACACTGGGCATCGCGGCGCTTGAGGCCGGGGTCCATGTGATGGTCGAAAAACCCATTTCCGCTCACAAGGCCGATGCGGAACGTCTCATCGCCACCGGCAGGGAGCATCCGAAACAGGTCTTCGCGGGAATGTTCCAGCTTCGCGTCGAGCCTCGTTACGTGAAGATTCGGAAGCTCATCCAGGACGGCGAACTCGGTGAGATCGTCCGCATCAATTGGATCATCTCCGATTGGTTCCGCACCGAAGCTTACTACGCCAGCGGCGGTTGGCGTGCCACCTGGAAAGGCGAAGGCGGCGGCGTGCTCATCAACCAATGCCTGCACCAGCTCGATATGCTCCAATGGCTTTCCGGGATGCCGGCGCGCGTGCGCGGCTTTTGCCAATTGGGCCGCTACCACAACATCGAAGTTGAAGACGACATCACCTGCTACCTCGAATGGGCGAACAAGGCGACCGGCGTTTTCGTCTCTTCCACCGGCGAAGCTCCGGGGAGCAACCGTTTTGAAATCGCCGGCACCCGCGGAAAGGTGGTGCTCGAGAACAACAAACTCACGTTCACGCGCAATGAAGCCGACATGATCGAGTTCAGCAGGACTTCGACGGTGGGCTTTGCCAAGCCGGACGTGTGGGTGGCGGATATCCCGTTCGAAAACGCCCCGAATCCGCATGCGACGCTGATGCAAAATTTCGTGGATGCCATTCTGGACGGTGTGCCACTGATCGCCCCGGGGCCCGAAGGAATCCATTCGATTGAACTGGCCAACGTGATGCTCTACTCGTCGCTCCTCGGTCAGACGGTCGAGCTGCCCATGAACAGCGCGGCTTACGAGAAAAAGCTCAATGAACTCATCGCGCAATCCAAGTTCGAGAAAAAAGTCGTGCAGGTCGCAGCCGAAGATTTTACCAAGTCCTTTAACCGATAATCACCTTCGATCCATTGAGAGGCATTCAACTCCAAGCCGATTGATCTATGCAAAAGAAGTACCTGTTCATCCTGTCGCTCTTGAGTTTTGTGGGTCCTGCTTTCACATCGGCCCTTCAAGGCGCTGCGGACGGCGGATGGAACAGTTTCCGCATCGAATGCCGAGGGGATTCCATCAAGACCTGGCTGAACGGCGTGCCCGCGGCTGATCTAAAGGACGGCATCACTCATTCCGGCTTCATCGCGCTCCAGGTGCATGGTGTGGGCAAACGCGAGGAGCCGCTGCAAGTGCGATGGCGGAATATCCGCTTGAAGCAACTCTGAGCCCGCGGCGTGCCCGAACAAACACCTTGCGCACAGGATTGGGTTGACTAGTTTTAGAACGTGAACACGTCGGAGATTAAGTCCAACATTGACCGAATGACTGAGGAAGAGCGTTTCTTCGCGGCGGCTTATCTGCATCATTTGGCGCAAGAGCGCGATCCGGCCTATCAAGCCGTGTTGGCAGAGCGCATGTCTCGCATGGACGCAGGCCACAAGGTCACGCTCGAACAAGCTCAGCGAATTCACCAAGCGTTGGAATCCGAGGGACTCTGATGGACATGTGGAAGCTCGTGCTTGATGAAGCCGCCTTTCAGTTCCTCCTTTCCTTACCCTCCGGCGACCGGCGAAGGCTGCTGGGAGCATTCGAAGCCTTGCGGAGTAACCCACATCGACAGCCAGACTATTTCGCCAAAGATTCGACTGGACGCACGCTTTCCGTATGGGCGGCGCGGCCCTTTCTGATCACGTACTGGCTGGACTCCTTTGTCTCCGAATTGCGCGTCGTGAATATTGAGCGAGTCAAATTCTAAAGAAGCCAACACCTCTCATCTCTCACCCCCCTCATGACACTTACAGGCATCGGCGACGAAGGCGCCAACACGATCGATGGCCAAATCCGGGCCACGAACGAACTCGGCTGGAAATTCATTGAAATGCGCGGCGTGGAGGTTCCGGGTTTTCCCAAGGCCAACCTCCACGACATCCCGGAGCCCGCCTTCGGTCTGGTCGAACGCAAGCTCAATGACGCCGGCGTCGGCATCTACTGCTTCGGGTCCACCGTCATGAACTGGGCGAAGACCGTTGAAACGCCCTTCGAAGTCACGCTCGCGGAGGTCAAGCGCGCCATTCCGCGCATGCAACGGCTCGGCACAAAATTCATCCGGATCATGAGCTTCAAACCGAAGGAGGACGACGACAGGATTCCGTCCCAGGTTTTCGAGCGAGTGCGGGAAGTCACGAAGATGTTCCTCGACGCCGGCCTCCAACCCGTTCACGAAAACTGCATGAATTACGGAGGCATGAGCTGGCGGCACGCCCAAGAGTTGCTCGACAAGATCCCGGGCCTCAAGTGGGTCTTCGATACGGCCAACCCGATTTTCAACCCCGACCGCTCCAAAGCCAAGCCATGGCCGAAGCAAGATCCCTGGGAGTTCTGGACGCAGGTGCGCGATCACACCGTCCACATCCACGTCAAGGATGCCACGTGGAATCCGGCCAAAAACGACGCGGATTACAATTTCCCGGGCGAAGGACAGGGCCGCGTGCGCGACATCCTCAAAGACGCCTTCGCGCGGGGCTACGACGCCGGCATCAGCATCGAGCCGCACATGGTCGTGGTCTTCCATGATGCGCAATCGAAAGCCAGCAATGAGGACGCCATGCGCGCCAACTACGTTGAATACGGGCGCCGGCTCGAAAGGCTCATCAACGTCGTGAAGGCCGAATTCGCCAAGCAGAGGCAGACCAACAAGACGCAGGCTGCGGTGAGTCGCTAATGGCTTGTGGTTGATGGACAGCCTCCAAGCACTTTGTGCGGGCATTGGGGCCGCGAAACCGTTCCGCCGTGGGGTGAGACTTCCGTCGAGCCCTGACTCCTTTGCCAATAAGGATTCTTCCAGCGAATCTGCCGGTTACTTCCTTCTTCCGTCGGTTGCAGGGGATCGGTGTGCTGCGCTACGGCAGATTGAATATTCGTTGGCTTGCTCCAGTTTCTTGACTTCTTTTTTGAGGAGCAAGGAGACGCGGTGTTTCGCGAGATACACTCGTCCGGCGAAAAGGCCACTTCGCGCGCACAGTTGGTGAAGGAATGCTCCTCACGAAAAGTAGCCAGGTTCCACAGCCGGAGGGCGGGATAATCATAACTCGTCGAAGCCAGCCAACGGCCTTTTGGCGAGAAGACGACCCTGAGGACCGCTCCGAGATAGGCTGGCTGTGTCTGGCCTCGAAGTATCGCGCGGGGTTTTCGCGTTTCCAAATCCCAAACGCGAATGGTTCCGTCACGCACCCAGAAGGCGAGTGTTTTGAGATCCGGTGCGACAGCCACATAATGCACCTGGTTTTCATCGAGACGAAAGGAATCGCGCATCTTCAGGCTGGCTAAATCCCAAAACTGCAGCCGGCCGCCGGGACTGATATCGGAACTGATCGTGATCAGCGTTTTGCCGTCCGAGCTGAACTTGACCGGCCACTGCGCTCCGTCCAGCCGCTCTTCAGTGCGGGGCAGATTCGCTCGCCAAAGTTTGACGGTCTTGTCAACGCTCCCGGAGGCCACCGTTTGGCCGTCCGGAGAGAAGGCCACAGCGGTGACGCGGTCCCTGTGACCTCTGAAGGTTCCAAGTTTCTCCAGCGTCTTTGCATCCCAGAGGTGGATCACTTGACCGGCTCCGCAGCTCGCCAATCGCGTTTCATCTGCTGAGTAACTCAGTCCGTGCACGAAAAACGGATGGGCCTGCACCGGGCTCAGTTCATTGTCGGATCGCGTGTCGAATACGCTTAGGGAACCCGAAAAGCTTCCACCGGCGAGCAACCCTTTTCTCGGAGCGAAGGCCCAAGCCGTCCAGTCAGCCTTGATCTCCCTGATCTTCAACCGAGAGTCGATGTCCCAAAACTGCACCGTTTGATTACCTCCGACGAGGAGAAGGCGGCTATCCACCGAAAAGGCGAGAAAGGTGCCATGATTCGTCGCAACATTCGGAAAAAACGACCTGGTCTGCCATGTGCGGGTGTCTCGGATCAGGATGCCAATTTGATTTGATTCACCTCGAGTGGCTAACAGCTTCCCATCGGACGAGAACGCCACAGGATTATAGTCGCGGACAACGATTCGCTGGGAGGAGGCAGAAAACTTTCTCCGCACTTGACGCGTTGCCGTGTCGAATACGAAAACGCTTTCTTTATCCCCGACCGCCAGCAACTTTGCATCTGGAGAAAACGCCAGGCCGTTTATCGCCGGACTTGTCCGAGGCCCCAAGAGCGTCGCGAAAGGTTTCTTCGTCTCGAGATCCCACAGTTTGACGGTTCCGTCCGCAATTGCCGTGGCCAGAATCTTTCCGTCAGACGAAAACGCGAGATGGGCGATCGGATCGTCAGACTCCGCGAAGGTGTGAATTGCGTCGCCTTGACAGAGCTTCCAAAGATAGCGCCACTCAAAGCCCCGCAAGTCTTCCTCGCCCGGTTGGGGGAAGTACCGCTCGAGCAACTCGTGCGCCTCTCCCAGATTGTCCTCGTCCAACGCGCGCTGAGCCGACTTGACATCCGCGGCGTAGAGATGACGGCGCAACGTGCGGGCATGTTCTTCTACCAATGCTTTCTCGCGCTCGGCTTGCTTGGTCCGGCTCCGTTGGATCCCATACGCCCCCAGCAGGAGAACCAGGAATCCCGTGACGACCACAGCGGCTCTCATCGCCAAAGCCAGCCGGCGCTCGACCAGCCGCAGCCGCTTGACCGAGCGCCCGCCACTCAGCAGCACCAAATCCTCGCGCATCGCCTGCGCGCTGGAATATCGCTTGCCGGCTTCCGAGTCGCAGGCCCGGAGCACGACCTCGTTCAATTCCACCAACTCATCGGCGTCCTCCAAGGTTCGCAAATCACTCGGCAACGCCGGAAATTGCTGCCGATCCTTCCCGGTGCTGATCTCGTAAATCACTTTCCCCAGGCTGTAGAGGTCAGCCTGCGGCGTCCCAGGTCCTTCCGGAGGAATGTAGCCGACCGTGCCCACATACGACCGCGCTTCGCTCGCTTCCGCCACCAACCCGATGTCCGCCAGCTTCGGCACGCCGTTCACGAAAATGATATTCGACGGTTTGATATCCCGATGCACCAACCCGTGCTGGTGCAAATGCGCCAGCGCCGACGTCTGCATCAGCGCAATCGACAGACATTCCTCGGCGGGCAGCCGTCCCCGGCGACGGAGTTCCTCGCGCAGCGTTTTGGGCGAATAAGTATTCAGTAAACAGTCATCAGTTTTCAGTAAATTCATCCCTGAGGACTGATCGCTCTTCACTGACAACTGGCCACCGGCCACTGACCACTGACTACTGACCACTGATAACTGATCACTCCCCGCCCCGCCCGCGTCATCCGCCAGTTCCATCACGTAGTAGAAATACCCTTCCGCGTCGTTCCGCCCGATTTGCAGGACATCGACCAGGCCGTCATGACTGCGCGAGATCGGCTCGAACTTCTGGATGCCTTTGAACTCGCGCTCGAACGGTTCGCCCGTCTCGAAAGTGCGGCGATAGACGATTTTCACTGCGCGCAGCGTGCCCATGACGTTGCGCGCCAGCCAGACTTCACCATAGCTGCCCCGGCCGATGCATCGCAGCAATTCGTGGTCTGGAATTACGGGAACGGTGGGTGACAGATTCGAGGGGGCAGCCGACGAGCGTGTTGTGGGTGTCTCGTCCGGGGCAACCGGTCTCGGCGGATCGAGTTTGGATTGGTCAGCGCTCATCATTGCCCACGCACCTCGACCGTGTCGGTGCTTGTGGCCCCGAAAAGGCTAACCAATTCGTCGTCGGTGGCTACAAACTTCTCCCGCTCGATCTCGCGGCCATCGTTATAGTAGAGCGGGAGCAGGATTTCGAACCTGATCATGAGCGGCCTTTACCTCGCTATCGGTGGCACGGCGAAATCCGACGCTCTCGTCCTGCAGTAAAGTCAAAGCGCCAATGGGGATCTGATAAATCTGTCCGGGCAAACTGGCGACGCGGGCACGCCTGGCCAATTCATAGAATCCCTTCACGCGGTCTGTTTCACTGGAGAATTTCATGTAGATCGTCTGCATGTTCCCGTCGAACCGTAGCACTATCTGAGCCCTGTGCAAAGGGGATAGGTTGGAGAACCAGAAATTCTCATTTTGGCCGTAACGCGGACACTCTTGTCCGCAAGACTTCCGAAAATGTGCGGACAGGAATGT
>JACQWK010000185.1 GCA_016209525.1 Verrucomicrobiota bacterium | reverse complement strand
TCGGCAGCGGCCCCTTGCTCAAACGCTCGGCGAGCGTCTGCCCTTCCAAATACTCCATCACGAGGTAATCAACCCCGTCCTCGTGCCCCACGTCGTGCAACGTGCAGATGTGCGGGTGCGACAAGTTGGAGATCGTCTTCGCCTCGCGCTCGAAGCGCTGCTTCAACGTGGAATTGGAGGAAAGCTCAGAGGGAAGAATCTTGATTGCAACTGTCCGTTCCAGCCGTGTGTCGCGGGCGCGGTACACTTCACCCATGCCGCCCGCGCCGAGCTAGCCGAGGATTTCATATGGTCCCAACTTCGTCTTCACCGAAAGCGGCATACTTCAGGCGCGACAACGATGGGTGGTTGCAACAGGTTGAATGACTTCTCGAGCTCTGGGCGAATCGCATCGCTGTCTGGCCGCGACAATACGTATCCGGTTTAGAGGCAGCAAGAACAAAGGCGGTGCGCTCATCGCACAGCGCGGAGACAACGACCTTCGGTCGGTTCCAAGAGCGCTCGAGTTCTCCAGAGCCTTTGGTTGCGGCTTCGCCGCTCTGTGTAAAAAGTCGTTGCAACTCAATGCAGGTTGAACAACATCGGACCATGGCCAAACTGGTGTTTTTGAGCCCGGCGTATTCCGGCCACGTTTACCAGTTCGTTGTGGAGAAAACCACCGTCGGGCGCGGGGATGAAAACTTGCTGGTGATTCGGGACGAATCGGTCTCGCGGGCGCATTGTGAAATCCTGGTCAACGAACCCGAAGTGATCGTGCGCGACTTGGGTTCAAGGAACGGCACGGTCGTGAATGGAAGAAAGCTGCGCCATCAGCAGACGCAGGCCAAGCACGGGCATCTGATCCGCTTTGGCTCGGTTGAGGCGCGCTTGGAACTGGAGTGCGATCCGTTTGTGCCAACCACGACCATCACAGCCGCTCACGACTACCTCAAATTCATGCGTGAGTCAGCAAAACCAAAAGCCCAACCCGAGAATCCCTCACTGAGCATGGGCGGCGACGCCGTTGCGGACACCACCGCAAGCAAAACCGTGCTTGTCCCTGCGGCAAGCGTCCCCGCATCCGGCCCAACAACGTCCACGATTGAGCAAGCCGACACGCCTAAAGAATCCAAGCTCAGTTTGGTCCTGACTGCGGCCACCGTTGGAATCGGACTCTTGGTTTTGCTTTGGCTTTTGTTCAGGGGTAATTGATGAGGCTCGCACCTTCAGCTTGAGCCTATATCCAGCAACCTAATCTGAACAGGAGGCAAAGGAGAAAACCGAGACAAAAGCTTCAGAGGCGTCCCCTGAATACCCGACGGAAATAGCCGCAAAAGAGCGCAGAGAGCGCAAAGATGGAGGTGAGTTTTTTGCGGCGAATTCGAGTCAATGATTCGCAAACCGGCAGCAAGGGCTGGTGCGCGCCTTCCAACTGCGGAAACGAATCGAGGGTGCAGACTTTACCCGGCCGATGGAACCGGCTTTTGGAAAAACGGCTGTTTTCCTTTGACAAGGAAATACCCCAAACAGGCGAGCCCGAAGACCAGAGCAAGACTGACGAATCCGCGGGTGGCATACCAATGCGACGGATCTCCAGTGATGGGGTTATACAGAAGCCGGTTCAAGGCGAGCCCCGGAAATACTAGCACGAGAAAGCCGAAGCGAATAAATTGCAAGCCAGAGCCCCCAGCCCAGAATGGGATGAGCACCCTCCAAAGTTCTCCAGACTGTCATCAGGATCACAAAGAAAACGGAAGCCAACGTGCGCTTCCGAAGTGCGATCCGCAACAAAAGCAGAGTCATCAAGTCGTAAAGCGCGTCGCCGATCGCCTGCTGGGTCTCGAAGACCGTCCAGCCCGCGAGAGTCGATAAACTCGCAAGAGCGGAGCGCGATGACCTGATCAGCGGCTGCGGAGCCAGACCGAAAACTTGCGGCAGCAGAACTTCCCACTGCCGCAGCAATTCGAATATTACAGCCAGCAACATCCCAATGAGCAGATCTCTTCCGACCAACGCATCTTTCCAGCGGCCCTCCAGCAGACGCGCCCATGCGCTGAGCGTTTCCGGATACAAACGCCGGACATACGGTACCATGGCCGCATAAATCACGGCCAGAAAAAGCGCTCTCTGGGCGGCCTGTCCGACGGCCATGTGCACAACCGCGTACGCGAACAAATGCTGGGCCATGAAAACATACGTAATCAACAGAACGCAAAAAACGAAAAGGAACAGCCGCACGGATCCGCGACGGTCGATGTGCCCGGAACGAAAGTTACGCCAGGCCAGAACGCAAGCCACAGCTAAAACCAAATTTGAGACCACGTAATTCAGTATGTGGGCAGCCGATATGGTGCGGGGCGGCAGCATCGGATCGTTGACGGGTCCCCGAGAGCTGGAGCGGAGAACTTCGAAATAAACTGGTTTGCCACGATAGCCAGCAGCCTCCACGTAAATCTCGTTGGTGGTATTGGGCCGCCGCCCTTTCCCGAGCCACACCTGGTCGCTCGCATCTGGAGTGGGCAGCTCTCCCTGCGTCATTGGTTGCAGCTCCCTGAGGTCCATCCCAACCAGAGATTTTGGGAACCACGCGCTCCAGGCTATCGTGGCTGGAGTCGAAGCATTCGTGCTCGCTTCCGGAATCGCGCAGAAATAAACCAGTTCGCCTGTCGGCGTTAAGCGAAGACCTATTTCACCGGGAATACGCCACGGAGGTCTGAAAGAGCTCACTAATCCCAAGGAGGCGACCCACCGATTCGGCGCCTCGATTTGCTCGTAAACAACCAAAGGTTCCGGACTTTTCCGATACCAAAAGCGATATTCATTGTGCTCGTAATCAAATCCAAAGGCGTGGTCCGCCGGTGTCTGTGTATATCCAAGTGACCTGACGATTTGGCGAGCATTCTCCGCCAGCACTTCAGGATGCTGTTTGAGCCCCGAATGATTGATCGCGTGCGTGGTATCTGATTGCAAACAATAAACGACCAGGCCAACGGCAACTCCTGCCAGGCACGCTAGCGCGGTGAGCGGCATGTTGCTGCATCAGCCGGGTGCTGGGTCTCTGCGGCTCACGTTCGCGAATGATCCGGCGCAGCTCATCGAGACCCGACTGGATCAGTTCCTTGGAATCAAAGGGCGTGCGGCCCGTCAGCAGTTCATACAGCAAAACGCCCAGACTGTAGATATCACTGCGCGTATCAATGTCCAACCCGCTCATCTCCGCCTGCTCCGGACTCATGTAGGCGGGCGTGCCTATGAACTGCTCATGAGCGGTGAAAAGCGTTTTGTCGGTCAGAGGTTGCTCGGTCGCTTTGGCGATGCCGAAGTCGATCACCTTCGGCGCTGGCGCTCCGTCCTGCATCATCACCAGAATGTTGGAAGGCTTGATATCGCGATGAATGATGCCCTTCTGGTGCGCGTGCTGAATCGCGTTGCAGATCTGCAGGAATAAAGAGAGGCGCTCGGAAAGAGGCACTTTGTTCTGATCGCACTACTGCGTGATCTTGATGCCCCTCACCAGCTCCATCACGAAATAAGGGCGGCCGGACTCAGTCGCTCCCGCATCGAGCACCTTGGCAATATTCGGGTGGTCCATGAGCGCGAGTGCCTGGCGTTCGGCCTCGAAGCGGGCAACGACTTGGCGTGTGTCCATGCCGAGCTTGAGGATTTTGAGAGCCACGCGCCGTTTGACCGGCTCCGACTGCTCTGCCATCCAGACCGCGCCGAAGCCGCCTTCGCCGACTCGCTCCAGCAACTTGTAGCGCCCAATCATCCGGCCGGCGCTTTCCTCAACGCGCCCGCTCGAAAAACCTTGCGAGACGAATGTCTTCGTCCTTTCACCCGGTTCATCTGACGAATTGCTCATGGCAAAAAAGAATGCACCGTTTTCGAGCTGACCGTGGCAATCGCACGCGGCGGCGAGCGGAGTTTCCGGCTTAAGTCTCTTGTCTTTCGTGTGTTTCGTGTGCTTGAAGCGGCGGATTTAGTGTTAAGGACTCCGAATTTCGGGATTGTGGCAGCAGACATTTGACCGCGACGATCCGGTCCAGCCGTGTGTCGCGGGCGCGATACACTTCACCCATCCCTCCCGCGCCGATTTGGGAGACAATCTCGTACGGGCCGAGAGGCTGACCTTTGCTGAGGCTCATAGCGCTGTGTTGAACAAGTCTGGCGGCTCGACTTTTGCCTTGGAACAGTCCTGCGTCAAGCGGTGTTACGTCTTCGCGAATCTGGATAAATCGAAGCACTGGGATTCGACGAATCGAACGGAGTGAGGAGTGAGAGGAATTGCTTCTTGAATTCCTTGATTCGATCCGGCACACCACAGATAAGGCCAATCGCCGAAGTTCCAGATCAGATCGCAATACTATTGACTACCTTTCGCAGTCGGTCGAAGCGTCAAGCCGAGAGTGGCGGACCGCTGTATTTGCGGCCGGTCAGGTTTTCAAAAAGCTTTGTGGTTTCCCTGACGAAAGTTCGCACTTCGTCGGGTTCAGGAGGCGCGTCGTTAAAACCTGGATAACGATCAGCGATGTATTCCGTGGCCAAAACACTGGCCACCGATTCATACCAAGAACAGTCTGTGCCCCGAGTCTTGAGCGCGACGATCAAGGCGGAGAGGTCGTGAGTCCTTTGGAGTTTCCAGCCGGACGCGATCAGCTTTCCTTTGAGGGCCTTCTCCGCGCTTTGTTGCAAATGAAACAGACAATCCACGTAGTCTCCCTCGGCGAAGCGCCGGCAGGCCCGGATCAAATCGTCGGACGCGAAGTCAAACCAGTGTTCGGGATTCTTCGCGTCGGTGGCCATAGAGTCTGATTCCTTCGCGAAAGGCGTCCCCGATCAGGCCAAAGCCATCCCGGCGGTCGCGTTCCCACGTGGATCTCGTGGTTGCGACCACATCGATCGGCACGCCAGAATGCAAACGCTGAATAGCCCGGTAACTTTCCAGAGTGGGACGCGCCAGGCCGTGGTCATCGGGAAGCACCACCAGCAAATCCAGGTCGCTGCCCGGATCGGCCTCGCCGCGAGCGCAGGAACCGAAGATCCAAATTTCCTCCACGGGCATCGTTTGGCGCAACGCCGCGACAATGCGATCAATCAACTCATGGTTTCGCTCGCCGAACAGATGAGTCAAATCCACCTGTTTCCCATGGTCGCCCGCAATCATCGCTCGAAGCTACCCGAAAGCTCCCAGGACAGCAACACTGCTTCCAGAGCATGCAGTGCGCTCATCGCACAGCGCGGAGACAACGATCTTCGGTCGGCTCCAAGAGCGTTCGAGTTCTCCAGATCCTTTGGTTGCGGCTTCGCCGCTCTGTGTAAAAAGTCGTTGCAACTCAATGCAGGTTGAACAACATCGGACCATGGCCGCAAAGGAACGCAACGCGGCGCAGTCGCAACCGAACGATTGAGCCACGAAAGAACGCACGGATCGCAAGGAAGAGGCCCATTTCAATTTCTATGTGATCTGTGCGAACTTTTGCGGCAAAAAATCTCGCCGGCTGCGAAGATTTCTACGAGGGTGCCGGCGCGCGGCCATCCTGGCCGCAGCGGCTTCGATTCTCCACACGTCTGGATTTTGCCTGGGGCAGTAAGTGAGTTCAGGGCCGCTGCGGCCAGGATGGCCGCGCGCCAATGGAGTTGC
>JACQWK010000184.1 GCA_016209525.1 Verrucomicrobiota bacterium | reverse complement strand
TTTCCATCCTGTCCATCATCCATCCGTCGTTTAGCCTCCTTTCGCGTGCTAGTGGTGTATCCGAATTTGCTATAAATTCGCGGCAAGGGATTTTTGACGGAGACGAGGCGCGAGCGAGGAGCAGATCCCCAGCGATCTGTGACGAGCGAGCAACGAAGTCTCCGTCAAAAAGACCTGCCGCCCGAAGGGTTGCGCTGAAAATGGCCTGTGGCTACGTTGCGCGTCGGTCACAGCCCCATGGGGGGATGCTCCCTCCGCGCGCCTCGCCACAGGCCATTTTGAGCGCAACGAATGTATAGCTCATTCGGAGACACCACACTAGGCGGGCAAGCACTTCTTGTTCTTTCACTGATTTTTCACAAACAGTTTCCCGGGCAACTGTTTGATCAGCCGTTTCATCTCCAGGCTGAGCAAGGCAACGGACACGGCCGAAGTGGGCAAACCGCTTTGCCGAATCACCTCGTCAATCGGCGTCGCCTCGTCCCCGAGGGCTGCAAAGGCTCGCTGTTCGTTTTCGGATAATTCCAAAGCGGGCAGCGCGCCGGTTTCGCCGGGCGACGGTTTCCGATTGGTTTGTGGGAAGAGATATTCGAACTCACTCAGAATGTCTTCCGCGCCCTCGCACAGCTTTGCTCCTTTCTTGATCAACTCGTGGCAGCCTTTGCTGCGGGGCGAATCAATCCGCCCAGGCACTGCGAACAACTGCCGCCCGTAATCCACCGCCATGTTCGCCGTAATCAGCGCGCCGCTCGTTAGGTTGGCCTCGACGACGACCGTGCCGAGCGTCATCCCGGCTACGATTCGATTCCGAATCGGGAACGACTGTTTGTCCGCCGGCCGGTTGAATGGAAACTGAGTAATGAGCGCTCCGTTCGCCGCGATGCGTTCAAACAATTCCGCATTCTCGCAAGGAACAACCAGATTGATGCCCGTGCCAAGCACCGCGATAGTGCGGCCTTTGCCGCTCAGGGCTCCTTGATGCGCGGCCGTGTCAATCCCTCGCGCCCCACCGCTCACCACCGTAACCCCGAGATAAGCGAGTTGGAAGGCCAGCTTCCGCGCCACTTCCATCCCGTAGTGAGTCGTCATGCGGGAGCCGACCATGGCGACGGAGTTCTTATCCTTCTCGGTGAGTTGGCCCTTGACGTAGAGAACGATCGGCGGATCGTAAATCTGGCGCAACAACTCCGGGTAAGCCTCGTCTGCCTGAGTGATTACAAGGCATCCGAAATCCTCGATCCTCTTAAGTTCACCCTGCAGGTCCACGCTATTCTCCCAACTCGAAATTGCCTCGGCCGTCTCCTCGCCGATCCCATGCACCTTGAGCAATTGAGGCTTGGAGGCCGCAAGGACGGCCGGAGCTTCACCGAAATATTGGAGCAATTGTCGGACGCGGACCGGGCCGACGTGATCGATCAAATTGAGGGCTATCAACGCTTCCTTGGCGTTCATGAGGACTTGAATATCGAACTTCTGACCTCCAGGCAAACACAAATTGGCGCAGCGCATCCCACGATCTGCGTTGTCAGCAGATTCACGGGCGCGAATCTGGCAAGCTCGGTCTGTTCTCACCACGCAGCCACCGAACCGTCCTTATGAAACACGCGAGCCATCGGCCGCGTCCCGCCGAATGGATATTTTTTGAGCGCAGCTTCGGACAGGTCGAAGCCGAGGCCTGGCTTGTCGGGCAATGGAAAACGTCCGTTGACCATGCGCATCGCAGGAAAACCAAGCCACTCTTCCCAAACCTTCTCCTTCGGTCCGGGCTCGATTCCGCTGCAAACCTCCTGCACAAGAAAATTTGGAATCGCGGCATCGACATGGAGTGTGGCCAAGCCTCCGATCGGGCCTTCGCACGCGTGCGGGGCCAGAGTAATTCCCGAAGCCTCCGCCATCGCCGCCACCTTCCAGAGCGCCGTGATACCGCCCACGTGATTGATATCTGTTTGCAGGATGTCCACGACGCCAAGTTCGATCAATTCGCGGCAGGAATAAGAAGCGATCAATCGCTCGCCCGTGGCGATTGGCGTCGTTGAACGTTTGGCGATTCGGGCCATCGCTTTCACGTTCTCCGGTGGACACGGTTCTTCAACGAACAGCAAGTTCAGCGGCTCGACCTCTTTCACCAGGATCGACGCGACACTCGGGCTGGTCTTGGCATGAAAATCCACTCCGATATCGATCTCTGGCCCGATTCCTTCCCGGAGCGTTTCCAGGGACCGAACTGCCCGCCGGAGGGTCGCGTGAGTCTCGATCCATTCGTAGGACCCCGGAATCCCAGTCTTGATGCAGGTGATCCCGTGTTTGAGCAGATTCTCCCGCAAACGGGCCAGTTCTTCGCGGGTCCGGCCCGACGCGTGGTAATAACCTCGCACGCCCCGTGAATCGAACGGACCGCCCAGAAGCCTGTAAACCGGCAAACCCAGAGCTTTCCCCCGAATGTCCCAGAGCGCTTGATCGATCCCGGAAATCGCCGAGCCCATCACCGGACCGGCGCGATAGAAGCTGTGGACGTACATCGACTGCCAGTGATGTTCGACCTGCATCGGGTCGCTCCCGACGATGAACTCGCGAAAGTCTTTGACACATGCCATGACCGCGCCGGCCTTGCCTTCGAGCGTGCTCTCACCCCAGCCAACGATGCCGGCGTTCGTCTCAAATTTAACAAACACATAGGGCCGATCTGAGTCCGGCGTGAGAGAGACGCCGAAAACCTTCATGTCGGTGATCTTGAACTTCGATCCCACGTCGCGGAATGCCGCCGCTCCTAGGGGGATTGGAATGTTGGCTATTGCGTTCCCTGTCGGCTCAGCCGCTTGGCCGCGCTCTACTCCCAGTCCACCCATAAACCCGGCGGCGGTCATTCCTTTAATAAACTTTCGCCTTTTCATCCTAACGTTTCGTAATTTCTCCGCTAATCCGCGCGAATCTCAGCGAAAGAAATTGGCGCAGATTCGCGTTGTTGGCGGATCTACCCTCATGCGTCGGCGAGCCTGTATTTTTCGAGCGCCGGTTCATTGATGGTGACACCCAAACCGGAGCCGGCCGGGAGCGGAGCGAAACCCTCTTGCGCTCTTTCCTCCCAGCCGCTCACCAAGTCGGAGCGCATCTTGCGGTCGGCCTCAGCAACCGGGATTGGGATTTGCTGGATGAAAAAATTCGGAAGGCTGGCCGCCAAATGCAGGGCAGCCGCGGTTCCGATAGGCCCGCCGGCATGGAAAGGCGCGACCGCGACGTAATAGCTCTCGGCCAGCGCCGCCATTTTCCGAATCTGCGTCAGGCCGTTCATGGCCAGATCCGGTCGGAGCACGTCGATCGCGTCTTCGCGCAGAAGATCCTGGAAATCTCCGGAGCGATAAATGTGACGGCCCAAACCCAAGGGTGTGACGGTCTCGCTGGCAATCTTTCTCAATGCGGTCAAGCTGGTAAGCCGGCAAGGTTCGTCGAACCACAGCAGATGAAATCGCTCCAAGGCCGCAGCGAGGCTCGCCGCATCACCGGGGGAGAGGGTTCCCGCAGCGTCCAAGACAAAATCCACTTCTTCGCCGCCGGCCGTGCGCAACGCTTCCAGGCGTTCTCGAACGACACTCACAAAGGATTGTCCGTGGTTCGGCGCTGTGGACGCCGGCGTCGGAACGACAAATGCCCTGATCCCTGTTGCCTGAGCGCCGCGTAACGATGCAACCAGTGCTCCATCGGAGTCGCCGCTCAGCGGCATCAAGACTCGCGCCTTGTTTCGGGTTGGCCCGCCCAGGAATTGATAGATCGGCGCCCTTGAAAACTGGCCCAGAATATCTAGAAGCGCCATGTTCACGGCAGCCTGGAGGCTTGGAAATGCTGCCAATCCTTGCCGTAGCACCTCGTAAGCGGTTGCGGCGCGTCCGAGAACCAGTTGCTTGGCCAGTTCCAAATCCTCCGGGTGGACCACCACTGTCTCTCCATAGCCAACGATTCCGGACTTCGTCTGGACTTTCAGCACCGTGTACCGTCGGCGCGAAACGGGCTCGACGAGCGGGAACATACGCAAATCGGTGATCTCAAGATCATCGCGTCTGGATGCCTTCGGTTGAGCGCTCGTCTGCGCTCGGGTCGCAGCCGCGAGGCGAGACCTCCTAGAAACGATGGGGTTCAAATGAGTGAGGTTGGATTGCTGGAACCGCATAGCTCTTCGTTCGAGGAAGCCAGAGCACTTTATCCTCAACCGGCCGGCCGCGGCAAATCAGAATTCGGCTTCAATATGAAGACACAGTGGTGCATCAAGCTCCTTGGATCCTTCCTCTCCTCCATCGGAAGGAGGAGAGGGTTGGGGAGAGGAGGCACGTTTCTGCTGGTTCCCCCCTCTCCTCGGTCCTCTCCCCACTCGTCCCTCGCGGGGAGAGGATGGGGAGCTAGATGCAGTCCTCTTCGGCAGGCGGGACGCCCGCCGCTCCCGACAACCTGCCAATACGCACGACTTACGCTGGCACGATCACACTCTTGGCGGATTCCCAACGCGCCGTTGCCGCCAGCGCTTCGTTCGCTTGATCCAGCCGGAAGCGATGGGTCACGAGGGTGTGGAATGGGAACTCCTCTTGGCGTGCGCGGAGAAAATCGAGGCCGGTTTTGAGATGTCTTGGTTCACTGGACCATGAACCGAAAACTTGAAGTTGCTTCCGCGTGATGACCTGAGGGTTGAACAAAACTGTTCCCGCGTCGCAGTAATGTCCCAAAACAAGATACTTGCCGCCGTCGCGGCACATTTCCATCCCCTCCGGGACGGCCAACGGAAGCCCGACGCACTCCAAGACCGCGTCCGCGCCATATCCGTCCGTGAGGTCGCGCACGGCAGAAATTCGACCCTGCGGATCGGTCACTTCCCCGATATCAATGACATGATCGGCGCCAAAGCGCATTGCCAATTCCAGCCGAGTCCTGGGGCCCCCAATCATGATCACTTTTGCCGCGCCTGCGCTTTTTGCCACGGCAAGCGCCGAGATTCCGACGGGACCGGCGCCCTGAACCACGACCGTGTCTCTCCAGGCTAGACCGGTCCGTTCGATGCCGTGAATGGCCGTAATCAGGGCACATCCGGCGCCAACGACGGATTCTGTCGGGAGGTCATCGGGGATGCGAAAAATGTTCGTCCGAGGGCGAAGGTAGTGAAACTGCGCGTAGCCGCCAAGGAAATGGGGCGGCTCATCGCATCGATAGCCGATGCCGTAGGCGCGTCGATGCGGGCATTTCGTGGGCAGCCGTTTCTCCACGCAATAGTAGCATTGCCCGCAGGAGGTCGTTGAATTCCACGTCACCCGGTCGCCGACACGGAGCGGCTGTCCGGTCCAATCGCGATTCAACCCTTCACCGAGCTGTTCGATGCGGCCAACAGTTTCGTGGCCCAGAACAATGGGCAGTGAGATGGGAAGCTGTCCCTTCCAGATGTGAACGTCCGTGCCGCAGATGCCGGCCATCTCGGTGCGCACGAGCGCAGCTCCGGCCTCGATGCGTTCCGGCAGCGGGAACGAGAGCAGCCGCAAAGGGGTTTCGAAGTTTTCCAAAACCGACGCTTGTGCCATGGCCATAGAGCCTGGACTTTGAGCTTTGGACACGCATCCTTCAACAGCGAAAGAACGGTTGACAACTCCACGGACACAGCGCAGCGGAGCCGCCCCCAACCTCGGTGCGGCGAGACTTCTGTTGAGCCCTGGATTCTCTGCCGGCAAGAAAGTCAGGGCCCGATGGGAGTTTGAACCCACCACGAGCTTTATCCGACTCCGCAGACTTTTCAGGACACTCATACCAACGGCGCCCAACCGAAACCCGATCCGAGATCGCTTAGTTCACGAGATAGGAGAACCTGCTCTCAGAGAGGGCTCGACATCAATCTCGAACTGCCCGCCAATTCAACAGAGAAGAGTAAGATTACGATTAGGATTAAGAGCGGGACCCGACCCGCTTTCCCTAATTCAAGAGCAGCGCACCCCGGCCCTCTCCCCAGGGGAGAGTATGTGTTTAGCGAACGTGGCGCAGGCGTCCGCTCCTGCGGTTTCTGGTGCCGTCTCGTCGCCACCATCGCCACGTCTGGCAGCGAGACGCTGCCAAAACCCGCAGCCGGGACGGCTGCGCTACCCAAGGCTAAACATTTACAGTGGAGAGGGAATTACGCCGCGCGTGGCGGAGCGCCAGGTTGGCTCGGGCGAGGACTGCCTGTGTCCTGCTTCCAAGGGACCTCGAAGACCTTCACGGGTTGGCGAATCCCTTTGACCTGAACGGGAGGCCGTTCCAGCAATGTTGCTGCCAAGACGGGATCATGCCGTCTGATCTCAGCAAAGGTTGCTTCACTGATAATGATGACACCCCGGCCCGCGACCCCTTGCAGCCGGCTGGCGAGATTCACTTCCCTGCCGAACACGGTGTAGTTCAGAATGTCAGCGTTGGATCCCATCAGGCCCACCGTCATTTTGCCGGTGTTGATTCCGCAACCAACCGACAAAAGCGGGAACATCGGCAGGAGCCCCACACTACTGGCCGCTCGCTGGATGTTCTCCTGTTCGCGCCGTTTGTTGTCTGCGAAACGTTGCTGGTTGATGGCGTAGATGGCGCGCTGCGCCTCAATCGCAGCCCGTACGCAATAGACCGCATGCGCGTCATTCGGCGCGGGCGCTCCCCAAAATGCCATGACGCAATCACCGATGTACTTGTCGAGCGTGCCCTGGTGTTTCTTGACCGTGTCGGCAACCACGCCCAAGTAAAGGCTGACGGTGTTGAGAACCTCTCGAGCTTGTTCATCATAATGGTTCTCCGCCTCTTTTCCACGGAGACCGCGCTGGCGGATGAATTCTTCGGCGTTCGCCTGCGTAACATCGGTGAACTCAGTAAACCCGCGAACATCCGCGAAGAGCACGGTCAGATCGCGCCGGGCGCCACCCAAGGAAAGTTTCTCCGCGTTCAAAAGCTCATTGACGATGTCGGGTGCCACAATTCTGGAGAAGACGGCTCGCACTCGCCGGCGTTCCCGTTCCTCGAAGATGACTCGATAGGTAATCAGGGAAACGTGAGGCAATAGCAACCCGCCCGCGACGGGCAGAAAAATCGGCAGCCAGTACCGGTCCTGCAAATAAATCCCGAAGGCCGAACCAACGTAAAGAATCGCGATGACGAGGACCGACACCGAAGTCAGGATGACCCTGAGGTTCCAAGTCAACACGGCCGAGATCAGTCCGAAGAGCAGAATCAGCCCCAGTTCCACGCCCGATGAGGCGCGGCTAATGAAACGGCCCGTGAGCACCGAATTGGCCACATTCCAATGCTTGCTGATCAGAACCGTCTCGTTCTCCAGCGGCGTCGCGCCGCGATCCGAGACGTTGCCGCCGGTTCCGATCGAACCGACCACCACGAGCCGTCCCCGGAATTTGGGCTCGAAGCCGCTCTGGCCCTCCTCGCGCGCTTCGCTCTGACGAATCAGGCGCACGGCGCTGGCATATGCGAGGCGCTCCGGATCGTTGAGCTTTATTGCCCAATCGACATAAAAGAAACCAGCCTTGTCCACAGGAATGATGCGCTCGATACCGCCGGGAGCCCGGAGAACAATTCGATCATCCTGGATGATGGGTTGGTCGAGGTCCAGGCCTAATTGGCGCGCGGCGAGCACGATGCCCAATTGCCAGACCCGAACTTCTTCGTAGGGTTTCTGGGCCTTCGAAGCGGCTGAATCCGTGGCTTGCGACGCGTTGGAAGCTTCCATTTGGTTCACAACCAATTCGCCTTCTTGATCGAACTTCAACGAACCGTCTGTCCGCAGCGAGATGAAATCTTCGGACTTTCCATCGGTGCGTGGACAGACGATGCGATTCGTTTCGATCCGAAGCCTGCGGAAATCCCATTCCAAGGCGCGCGCCATCCGACGGATTGCCGGATGCCATTTGCGGTATTCAACAAAAGCCTTGGCCTGGCGGAGAATGCCATCCGCATCGACCTTGGTATAAACATTGCCCACGGCCAACGCGTTCGTCTCGAACACCGCCGCCGGAAAAATCTCTCCCATCGGATGGGTGGCCAGGACGACATTGCCGGCACTGCGCAACTCATCGGCAAAATACGGATCGGAAAGGACACTTTTGCCGATCGGCGTTTTCACCTCGGCGCCGAGGTCAATTTCATCAAACAGGATATCCAATGCGACTGCCTTCGCGCCTTGCGCGGCCAGTTCATTGACCACGCGGCCATAGAAGTATCGCGGCCACGGAAACTTCACCCGGTAGCCATAGGAACCGTCGTTCATCTCCCGGAGATCTTTGTCGCCGATGAAGACGGCTCCAAGAAGGTTTGTCGCGTGAGAACGGGGAAAACGAAGCGCCCACCTCACTCGAGCGTCGTAAGTCATCCATTCAAGCCGCGCGGCAAAATCGAACCGGGATTGTCCGGATTCACCAGAATTCGCGACGAGGCTGGGCAGAGACCGAATGAAACAAACGATCGCAAGGACGGCAAGGGTGATCATTACAGGAGCCGGCTTGAACGATCGGAGCTGCATTACACAAATCTAAAACAAAAAACCCAGAGCAACGCGACGTTGCTCTGGGTCAGTGAAAAGTGAAACTGTACTGAGAACGATTTAACGCTGCCCAGCGGGTTGACCAGTGCCAGGAGAAACAAACTCGACCGGCTCAGGAGCAGTCACTGGAGCTTCCACTATGGGCTCCACTATTCCTGGTTGGGAAATTTCAGGAGGAAGCGCCGTGGGCACATTGTCGGCCGGCGTCGTACTTCGAACGACTGGAGGCGTTCCAGGCGCAGCGGTCGGAGCAGGAGGCACGAACGTCTGGCCGGCATTTACCGTGTAGGTGTTCGCCGGAACTCCGTACGCCACGATCACCGAACCTTTCATCACATGGAGAACGCCGTCAGCGCTGATCTGGTATTCGGTTCCTTTGATGGCACAGACTGTGAACGGGGTCTTCACCTCGTATCTGGACGCTACAGCCATCGGTTTCACGTAGCCTTGGACGGTGCCTGTCTTGAGATCAAGAAAGGTTTCAATGACCAAGTCAACACCCGTTCGATCGAAATTCAGCTTGTCCACGCCGAGCGTAGTTTCCGCCAGGAGACGAACGGTAGGTCCGTTATCGCCCAAGTAAAGATCAAGCTGGGAGTTTACTCCAGTTTGAACGCTGGAGGTCGGACCGAGGACTTTACCCACAGTGAGCGACTTCCACTCTCCGCCTTGGACAGAATATGACGCTGTGCCTCGGATCGCCCTCACCACTGCCCTGCCGACTGCAGCCTCTGCGGAGCACGCAAGCAGAAGTGAGGAGGCTGCGACACCACAGGCGATCCATTTCGAAAAGCTTCCAAATGATTTCATAGAATATGCTCCTGTTTAAATCGTCAATCGAACTGCCGAGAGAATAGGTTTTTCGAACCAAATGTCAAATGGATAATCGGTTGCGCGTTGATCTTTTCGTGCAACTCAGCTCAAGAGCTCGCGAGGATCCGTGATACGCCCGGTCAGCGCGCTGGCAGCGACCGTCGCCGGAGAAGCCAGAAAGACTTGGGATTCTTTGTGTCCCATCCGCCCCGGAAAATTTCGATTTGTGGCGCTAATGCACTTCAACGGCGTGTTCATGCGGCCGAAAGTGTCCACAGGACCGCCGAGGCAAGCCGCGCAGCTTGCATTCTCGGTCATCTGAACGCCCGCATCGACCAGGATTTCCCAAACTGTCTTGTCGCCCCATCTGGCAGTCTGGAGATCGTGGACGATTTCCGGCGTGGCCGGCACGCCAAAAGTATCGATGACCACGCGCTTGCCCAGGAGCACGCGGGCAAAGTCAAGGAAATCGCCGGTCTTCCCGCCCGTACAGGACCCTATGTAGGCGCGATCAAGCTTGATGTGGCCTAATGCCTTTGCCAAAGCACGTCTTCCTGGATCGGGATGACACGCCACGGTCGGTTCGAGTTTTGTGAGGTCAACGACGAGCTCGCAGACGAACTTCTGGCTTTTATCCGGTTCGACGGGTTCGTAAGCGGACTTGGTGCCATTCAACTTGCAGCGGTGATCCACGAAGGCCTGCGTTTGCGCGTCGAACTCGAAAATGCCGTTCTTGCCTCCCGCTTCGATAGCCATGTTCGCAATCGTCATGCGGTCATCCATGGAAAGGCCGGCAACTCCGGGACCATCGAATTGCATGGCCCGATACGTCGCGCCGTCGAACCCGATCTCGCCGATGCAGTGCAAGATGACATCCTTCGCCATCACGCCTTTCTGGAGCTTGCCTTCGAGATGGAAATGCATCGTCTCGGGGACTTTGAGGAGCAATTTGCCGGTCCCCATAACAAAGCCGGCATCGGTGTTTCCGATGCCGGTGGCGAACTCATTGAAAGCGCCAGCCATGCACGTATGGGAATCAGTGCCAAACAGGATTTCGCCCGGGCGAGTATGTCCCTTTTGCGGTAGCGCGGTATGGCACACGCCGGCATAGTTCGAGCCGTACTGCCGCTTAAGCATCCCCTTCGAAGAGTCAAAGACCCATCGGCCGCTCGGCTTATCAATTACGTCGTAGAAATAAGGCAACGACTGTTCTCGGACGAAGTCTCTCAGAATATCGACATTGCGGTTCGACTTGGAATCGGCGGTGAAGATATAGTGGTCGGGAATGATGACCACTTTGTCGGGGTCCCAAACCCGAGCCTGCGGGCCGAATTCTCTTTTGAAAACGCCAATCGTCCCAGGCCCGCAGACGTCGTGAGTCATCAGGATGTCCGCATTAACCCAGACATTTTCGCCGGCCTGAACGCCAGATTTTCCAGCGGCTCGAGCCAGAATTTTCTCAGTCAGTGTCATAGGGTCATTTCGGGGCCGAGGCTGAGCGAGTGCCCTCGATTAGTTTCTCAAGTTCCGGATTAGGCGAGTGCCCAGAAGCCAACGCCTTCTGGTAGTGCCACCTTGCCAATTCGATGAAGGGCGGCTGCTGAGTCGCGTAAACTACCGCGAGATTGTGATGAGCGCCTCCATAGCTCGGAGCGAGCTGGACAGCTTTGCGCAAAGCGGTTTCCGCGGGACCCCGTTGCCCTTTCTGACTCAGCGTGATGCCAAGGTAGTTTTGCGTTTCGGGATTTTGCGGGTCGAGCTGGGCGGCTCGGCTGAGCGCATCCAAGGCCTCATCTAATTTAAGCTGCCGAAACTTCAAGATTCCCAAGAGCGATAGACTGTGCGGATCGTCCGGCTCAGATTCCATCGCGCGTTTCAGATGGTTTTCTGCCTCGTTGAGCCGATTCTGTTCCAGCAGACAGGCCGCAAGGTTCGCCAGGGTAAAAACGTTTCTATCGTCCACGCGCAAGATTTCTAGATACCTCTTTTCCGCCTCGTCAAATCGTCGAGCTCTGAAAGCCCTCTCCGCCTCCTCGACGAGTGGGCCGGTGCCTTTTGGCTCCCTGATGGACTTTTTGCCAGCGCGAGCATCCACCTTGGCTGTCGTCAAACCAGGTTCCTTAAAGAGCGCTTTCTCTTCGGGCGTGTATGGGATGGTTCGCGCCTCGAACACTTCGAGCCGCGCCCGAAGAATTGCGAGCTCGCTGTCGTACTGCTCCTTCCGCGCCGTCTCGGTGCGCGCTTTGTTATCATAGAGAAGCCGCGAGGTCTCGTTAAGCTTGCGCAGTAGATCATCACGTTCCTTCTCGACCAGTTTCAGCCGCTCGCCTTCACTGGACTTTGGACTCGCACCAGCGGAGGTCATGGCGGACAACTGCGCCTCCAGAGCCCTCTTTGTGGTTTCGAGATTCGCTTTTTCCTCTTGAAGTGTTTTCAATGCGATTTGCAGCCGTGCGACTTCAGTTTCGCCGCCCCGCTTGTCATCAAGTGGAGAAGCAGAATCCTTGGACGGCTGAGCGGACTTGAGGCTCATCTCACTGACGGGCCTGGCTTCGCCGAGCCGCCTCTTCAGTTCTTGATTCTCAACCTGCAAATTCTTGGTCAATTCAGCTTCTTTGCGGATCGATTGAAGACGCGCCTCCAGGATCTCGTTATCACGAGCGAGTTGAAGGGCTTTTTCAGTTTGCTCGTTCAATTTTCTGGTGGCATCCGCCAAGGCTCTTTTCAGATCTTGTATGTTGGCTGATTCGCCCTGTTTCGAAAGTTTCGCTTGCTCCTGTTCCAAGGAAACTCGGAGCAATTCTTTTTCTTTCTCGAGCATTTTGACGCGTTCTTCTGCCTTGGCCAGCTCGCGAGGATCAATCGCGGCAGGTTGAGCTGTCAGAGCCTCCCTCAGTTTGGCTTCTAAGACGGACTTGTCCTGTCGGAGCTGGCGAACCTCCTCGGTCAGCGCATGAATTCGCCGGTCTCTGTCGTCTAGGCCGGGCTGAACAACTTGTGGTGGAACGATCTTCTCACGACTGGCTGGAGGGGCTTTCGTCGGACTGATGCCCTTCAATTTCTCCGACAAATACTCCAACCGAAAACGAACTACCTTTTCGTTCCAGTTCGGGTAACTCGCTTGCAGTTTTTCGAGCTCGTTGTGCGCCTGAATGTATTTGTCACGAGCTAAATCGGGCTGCCCAGCGTTGCCTAATTGATCAGCTTCTCCGATCAGATTGTAGATTTGGACGTATTGAGCGTCCGGTCCCTCTGCTTCCACTAGCCTGACACTGACGGACGCAAGCAGGACGGTCGCTACAAGAAGCCGTTTCATAGGATTAGGTTAATGTAAGGTTAATCTGCTTTGCAACCCGTTTGATCGGCACGAAGCGAAAACACGACGAAGGGACGGCCTGGTTTTCCTAAGACTCATGGCATTGACACCTTCGCCGGGCATATGCTAGCTTCCGCGCCGACGTTTTATGACCTCGTGCTTGAACCAGCAGGTATTGGTGCTCAATCGCCTCTGGCAAGCAGTGAACGTCTGCAGCGCAAAACGCGCTCTTACTCTCTTGTTCGAAGGACGAGCTCAAGTTGTCTTGGGCACGAATGATGGGGCTTTCGAGACGTTCAATTTCACCGAGTGGCAAGACTTTTCAGAACGCCAACCTCATCCCGAAAGCATTCACACGATATCCTTCAGGATCCGCATTCCAAAAGTAATCCTGCTCGTTCTGTTTGACCGATTGCCGAAAAAGGAAGTGAAGTTCACTCGATTTAACGTTTTCGAGCGGGACAAGAATATTTGTCAATACTGCGGCGGCACCTTTGATCGCAAAGACCTCAATCTGGACCATGTGATTCCCAAGCACAAGGGAGGCCCGACCTCTTGGGAGAACATTGTGTGCTCGTGCGTGCCGTGCAATACGAAGAAGGCGAATCGAACGCCTCAAGAAGCGGGTATGCACTTGATCAGGAAACCGAAGCGCCCGAAGTGGAGGCCTTTCATCCAAGTCAATCTCGGATTGAGTTATCACGATAGCTGGAGGCACTTCCTGGATGTAGCCTACTGGAACGTCGAGATCGCGGAGGAAACCTAACGGTCGGAACTAGCTTCTGCGTGCCACCTCGATTAGGTCCCAAAATTTGGGATTGCGCTGCAAAACGGCGTCCTCTCCGGTAGGCAGGCTCGACCGGAAGAGAAAGTCTTTGAGCGTGTTCTTGCTCAGGATTCGATGCACAACCAAACCCAAATCATGGCGCTCGAAGTAAACCCGATAATCACCTAGGCGATATCGGTGGAGGACTCTTCCATCGCGCTCTAACCTTCCAAATCGTTCTAAGTCAGTCGTCAGGACCTGCTGTGGCAGGCCCCTGAATTCCCCTAAGATGAACAATTGAAGCTCTCGCGGCATCTTTGTGAGCTCGCTTGCACTGATCGGGTTGAAAATGATCTGAAATGGACGCATGCGAGAAGTTGGTAGCGCGTACGGGAATCGAACCCGTCTTTCGGCCTTGAGAGGGCCGCGTCCTGAACCGATAGACGAACGCGCCACACACCACCACGGATGCTATTCAAGACGTCAACTCTGTCAATTCCACAGACAAAAAAGCCGCCCGGAAACGGGCGGCTTAATGAGAACACGCTAAGATTATCTCAGTTATTTGCGCCGACGGAGTATTAATGCGGCTGCCCCGAGAATGCCAAGGGCGATTGTGGAGGGCTCAGGAACAAGAGTGAAACCTTGGAGTCCAGCCAGAACGGATCCGGGTCCAGGAGGCGTTCCGGCACCACCCAGATCAATGTTAATTGGATTGGATGTGCCAAAAATCGTGGAACCCTCGAAAGCCGCGCCATTATAGACCCGCAACACGACAGTGGCCTTGGCTCCAGCAGCAATGCCTGGTACTGTCACGTCCACCGGGACGATATAACCCGCAGCATTGCCAGTCCGGAAAGCAGTTGTCGTCGGGACGGCCTTCAGGGCCGACAGCGGTTGATCCGCACCCCCAGCCGCATACAACTGGGCTTTGAACGCTGCATCACTGACACCAACCCCTCCACCCGGCATAAGAACTTTCGCATCGACTTGACCCGGGATTCGGTTGTTTAGCTGCACGGTCCCCTGACCGTAAGCGTTAGCCATCACAAACAATGCAGCCAGCGCGATAATTACCTTTTTCATGGTGATCTAGTGAGTTGAGTTCTGATTTGTTGATCGTTATTGATTGACGTTAAATGTTCGTTTCCATGACCCGCCGTTGACGCTCTTCAGGAAGAAAGCTTCTCCGACCTGCAAGGCTCCAAGCTTCGGAACCCAGTCATTATCCAGATCATCGAAAGTGAAGCTCTTGTAACTCTGCGCCGCCACATCCCACTGGAAGATTTGATCTCCCGCCGCACCTGCCAAACCCAATTCCTTGGCTGTGCCACCCTGAGGAACCTGAGAGGCGGCGATGGACAATCCTTTGGCCAATTTGTTTTCAAGATTACCAGTTGGGACTTCACCCACGAACGTAACCGATGTTGCCGCCGGAGACTTAACGAATACGCCTTGACCGGGATCTACTTTCAATGCAGCGGCGGCAGCCGGAAGGAAGGCGTTATCCAAGTCGTCAAATGTCGCCGTGACGAAGGATGCCTTCGCGGAATCGAAATAAAAGACCTGCGTTCCAGCAGGCACACCTTTGAACAGCGCCCCGATCGAATTGTCGGACGCGATCAAAGGATTGGCGAGAAGATAGAATTTATTTGCGTCGAGTGACTTGGTAACGTAGCCCACTGCATTCACCGAGAAGACTTGCGCCATGGAGGTGGCGACGCCTGCTGCGCTCAGCGCAGCCGTCAAGAGGAGTGCTTTTGTTCTCATTTTATGCTGTTAGTTGTTCCGTGTGTGACGCGAATTTCTCAAATCAAAGAGTGCATGTCAATAGATTTTTATCCAATTTTTGAACGCATAACTATTCGGCTCTTCTGTCTATTTTCTTCGAATTCATCCGTGTTGCCAGAGAAGCCTGAAAGCAGGAATGATGCCGAACGTCGTTTAGCACTCTGACAGCCACGGGCCTTTGAACTGCTGGCGGTGGCGCGGCGGCGGCCATCCATGCTGCTAGGAGACGTCATTCAACTTGCCGACAAGACCCCCGGTGTGGAACGCTTAAGTCGCCTCGGACTAGTAACCGAGCGCCACAATTCGGGGTAGCCCAGGCGAAACGCCCACCACTGCGGTCAATCTGAATGCCCACCACTCGGACATCACTACCCGGAACCGTTTGGGCAAAAGCGATCCAAGGATCGTCTCAAAGGTCGTCTCCCACTCGTTCTGATGATGGAAGAAACTCAGCGAACCACCTCTCTGGAGCAGCATGGAAACACCGAGCACAGCCCCTCCACAAGAATCTCACTTCATGCGCGTGAAGCGCGTGATAGGGCAGAAGCAACTCCTGGAGTTCGGCATCTGTCAGTGCACCCCTCACGAAAGAGAGGTAGAGGTTTTGGTCGCCGCCGTAGAGCTTGTCACCGACGATGGGGTACCCGCAGTGGGCGAGATGTATTCGAATTTGGTGTTTGCGGCCTGTCCGGGGAACGACTCGAAGGAGTGTGAAATCGCCTGCGTTTCGCGAGAATCTGCGGACAACCCAGAATTCGGTCAGAGCCTTCGCGCCGTCGGGCCTCACGCAATCCTTAATCGCCACTCGACTGAGCTCGTCTCTGCCCAACGGCGCGTCAATGAGGGCGCAGTCCGTGGTCACGCGCCCTCGAACGATGGCTAAGTATTCTTTCGCCATACTGCCTTTTTCCGAGATTCTCCGGAGTTCTACAGCGGGGGCTCGAGCCTTAGCCGCAATGACGATACCACTCGTTTCACGATCGAGGCGATTGATCAAATGGGGAGTTGAGTTTGGGCCGAGGTGCAACCGAAGCCGGCTGACGAGGCTCGAAAAACCGTCGGGTTTTGTCGGATGACACACCAGGCCGGCAGGTTTGTTCACCACCAGCAAATCTGGATCCTCTTCGATAATCTCGAACAATCGCGACATGGAACACTGGCTATGCCGAGGGGATTAGAATCAATCCGCGGGATGAAATGTTCAAGCAGGGTCGCGTAATCCGAGATTTCGTCGATCCTTGTCTTTTGATCGAAGATCAGATAGCGTTCACTTCCGTGAAAGCAAAGTGGAACGTTGCCTTGGCAATCTTGCTCATGATCGTGTTTGCGCTGACACGCTGGCCCGGATTGATGCCTCCCAATTTCAGCGCCGTGTATGGACTGGCGTTTTGCGCCGGGGTTTACTTCCCGAATCCAATGGCTTGGTGGCTGCCGCTGGTCACGCTCGTCATCAGCGACCTGGCGATCAACTGTTATTATTGGTTTGCGCTTGGGCTCGATTCATTTCAGATCTACCAAGTGGTGAATTACACTGTGTACGCGTTGATCATCTGGCTGGGCCGCCAATTCAAGCCCCAATCTTCTTGGCTGGGACTCGTCGGCGGCGGCGTTTTAGGGGCGATTCTCTTTTACTTGATTACAAACACCGCAGCGTGGTTTTTTAATCCGTTTAAGAACCCCGAATACGCCAAAAACTTCGCCGGCTGGCTCCTTGCCTTGACGAAAGGCACAGCCGGATGGCCGGAAACCTGGGAACTCTTCCGAAATACGCTCCTCAGCGGCGGACTCTTTACGGGGTTGTTTGCGGGAGCCATGAAGCTGAGCGAGGCGGTGGAAGCCGCCGAAACGGAAAACGAGGAAGAAGCGGAAGAGGAGACGGAACCCTCCGAGCCTGAAGAAACCAAAGCGTAGGCCGCTGACCAGTTCGAAGGCGGCCGGCACTCGCGCTTCATCGAACTCCGAATCCAGTCAAGCAGAGCATCTCGGATGACCAGAATCGGCGTCATTTCCGACACACACGACTACCTCGATCCGGCGATTCCGCGCCTATTCAAAGGTGTGGATCATATTCTGCACGGCGGCGATATCGGGATGCCTTGGTTGATTTCGCAATTGGAAGCAATTGCTCCGGTCACTGCAGTGCTTGGAAACACCGACGAAGGAATCGCACTCAAAGAAACAGAGGTTCTCCGCCTGGCGGGAAGGAAGTTCCTGATCCACCACATCGTTGATGTCGCGGCACCGTCAGAAAAACTGAAGAGCCGGCTACAGATTGACGAGCCGGACGTGGTGGTGTTTGGCCATACGCATCGGCGTTACTGCGGCTCCGTCGGGCAAACGCTTTACTTTAATCCAGGATATGCCGGAAGGCCGCGGTTCGATTTGCAGCGAAGCGTGGCCATCCTTCGCTGCGAAGAAGGCCGAATCGAGGCTGAATTTGTCGATCTCTAGTGCTGCGCCCAACGATGCCGCTGTGCGACCGTCGCAGCCTGTTCGCAGAACATGAGTCGTCATGTCAGGGCGGCACATACCACAAAATCAGGATTTCCCTGATTTTGCCCACCCTCGCGTTTCTCCCAGAATTGGAGCTTGGAAACTGGCCTCAGTTTCTTGAAGGCGGAGCAGTTCGGGCCGTCAGGGTGGCTAGTCCATGCAGTGGCCTCGGGTCAGCCGCACGCGCGACCCTTTTCGTGTCCTCACCGCGCACTGTAGAAACCCTTCTCGGCGGGCAGATGCGACTTGAAAGAGGAACGGGAAACGGGATATAGAAAGATTACCAATGGCTTTGCCATTCCAAACCTCTTTGGGCAAAAAACGTTCGCTGGCCGTGGCAGTTGATCTGGGTTCTCACACCACCAAAGCGGTCTGCATCCAGCGGAAGGCGGAGGGCTTCGAATTGCTGCGCTACGCCGTGCAACCAGCCCCGGCACGCGAAAAAGCGTCCGCGGTGGATGCTCTCACTGCTCACCTGAAAGCCATCGCTCAGACTCTGGGCGCCAAGACCAAGCTACTCTCGCTGCTGGTTGGGGTGGACGACTCACTCTTGCGACACGCTGAGGTTCCGATGATGCCGGTGTCGGACCTGCGCCGCATGCTCAAGTACGGCAGCAAGAACTATCTTCAACAGGATCTCCCCGACTACATTTTTGACTGTCACGTGCTTCCCGCCAGGAACGCACAAGGCAGTGCCGAGCCCCAGAAAAGCCAGAAATGCCGAGTGCTGGTTGGTGGAGCCAGGAAACAGTTTCTCGATACGCTCCAAGAAGCAGCCAAGAACGCCGGCCTGGTGGCCGACCAAGTCACTCCCAGCCTGATCGGAATCGCGAACGCGTTCGAGTTGGCGCAACCGGAAATCTTCGCCAAGGAAATCATCGCCCTGGTTGACCTCGGATTCAAACATTCCACCATCAGCATCCTCCTCAATGGCGAGTTGAGTCTAAACCGAGTCGTCGCGATTGGAGGCGACAGGCTCACCGCCGGCTTGGCGGAGGCAATGAACACGAGCTACGCCGAAGCCGAGAAAGCCAAGCTCGCGGTCGCAGAAGAAGCGCTGCCCTTCCTGATGAGTCTGTTGACCCCGCTCGGACGCGAACTTCGCGCTTCAGTCGATTTTTTTGAAAAACAGGAAGACAAAACCGTCTCCCAAGTATTCATCTCGGGCGGTTCGGCCCGCTCGCCCTTCATCGTCGAAACGCTGCAAACCGAACTCATGGTTCCTTGCCGGAGCTGGAACCCAACCAGTTTCCTGAACCTCGCGCTGCCCCCGGAACAGATGGGCGAAATCGAGCCCTCCGGCCCTCTGTTGGCGGTTGCGACCGGCGGCGCGATGGCCGTGTTCTGATCCGCCATGCCTATCCGCATTAATTTATTGGCTGAGCAGCAAGCCGCGGAAGAAGCGCGCCGCCGCGATCCCGTCAAGCGGGCGATCTGGGCCGGCAGCGCGGTCGTCGCCCTCGTCCTGCTCTGGATTCTCAACCTGCAGTTCAAAGTCAATTCCGCTCAATCCGAACTCGCCCGCCAGGAGGGAGAATGGAAGCGGATTGAACCCACTTATTTGCAAGTGTCGAACAGGTACCGTGAAACCGGCCTGATCCGGAAACACTTGGCCTCCCTGGAGAGCTACTCCACCAATCGGTTTCTTTGGTCGCACGCATTAAACGCCCTGCAGCACGTGAGCGACGAAAAAGTGCGCGTCGTCACGTTCACCGGCGCCAGCGTCTCGACTCAGCAGAACCAAATCGTTTTCTCAACGAATCTGTATTTCAGCTTTCCTCCGCGCAAATGGTGGAAATTGTGGAGCCGGGAACCGCTCAAAACCAACGTGCTCGAGGTGGCGGGCGCCTTGTTAAGCTCGATCACCAACCGCGCCGACTTCGCGCGGTTCCAGCAGCAATTGGTGATCAGCCCTCCCAATATCAGCACGACAAAAATCCAGGTTGCCGTCCAGATGGAGGTTGTGAAACCGGAGACGATTACCGAAAAAATCGCGCTCACCATCCGGGGACGGGACTACAGCAAACCGCACGGAAGCCGCGTGGATCCGTTCTACGCCGCCACGACCAATGCGCCGTTTTTCAGCCAGTTCCTCGGGAAAACGAACAGCAGTGTTCAGCCGGACACCATCCAGCCCGGCGAGGACATGTCGGACAAGATCAACCCGACCGACTCTTACATCCCCTTTACCGTGCGGTGCGCTTTCCCCGAGAGGGTTCGCTCCAATGAATAAGCTCTCCAGGGAAAAGCGCAATCAACTGATGGCGGTTGCGGCCGCGACTTTGGCGCTCTGCGGCGTGCTCTGGTACCTCGTGGTCCGACCGAAGAACGCGGAGCTTCAAAAAACCGATGAGGCCGTCGCAGACGCGCAAAACAAGATTGAGAAAGCGCAACGGCTCGTGAAACGGCGGTCGGCCATCGACGCGGATCTGGCGCAACTGCACGAGCAGATCGCCCAGGTTGAAGCGGAAATGCTCCCCGTCGAGCAATTAACTGGAAAGAAATGGATCTACGACAAATTGCTTAACTTTATTAAGGACCGCTATGACGTCACCTTGATGAACCTAAGCAACGATGCGCTCATCGGAAAACAGTTCCTGCTCCTGCCGAAGTTCGATCCTTACTCCACCGCCGCCTACACGGTCGAATTGCGCGCCTTTTTTCACGAATTCGGGAAATTCATCGCCGACTTCGAGAACCGCTTTCCCTACCTGCGCATTCAGAATTTGAAAGTTTGGCCGTTGGCAACACCCATGGCAGCCGCCGGCCCTTCGGCGGATGTTCCGGAAGAACTTTTGAATAGCGACGCCAAAGAACAGTTGCGAATTTCGATGAGCGTCGTGGTGCTCTACAAACCCGCCGGCGTGATGTAAGCATGAAACGCCGCGTGTTCCATTCGAGGTTTTTCAGAAAACGGAGAATGGTCTTGCTTCTGCTCTCCGGGGTCTCGGTCTTGATCGCGGGTTGCAGCAAACCCGCAGCCCCCGCGGCGGCTCCGTCCAAGAGCGCGGCCGCGGGCCCGGCGACCAATGTGGGAACAGCGAAAACCGAAAGCATGGTCTCGAGCAATGAACTCGCAACGCACAAGGCAGTCTTCGAACGCCGCCCCGGAGGCCGAGACCCTTTCTTCCCGACCTCGACTCGATTGCCGAAAGTCGCGGCGGACGGACCGTCCACCAATCAACCGCCGCGGCTGCCGCTTTCGAGTTACATCAAGCTCACGGGCATTCGGCCCAGCAAGACGCGTCCGCTCGCCATGATCAACCAAACCCTTTTCGAAACCGGAGAACGGGGCTCTGTCACCGTCTTCGTCCCCAATGCCGCCGGCGCCGCCGACGCTCAAAAAGTTCTCATTCGTTGTCTTGAGATTCGTGACGATTGCGTTCTAATAACCGTTGAAGGTGAGCCCGGAGTCAAACAACTGCGGGAGCCCGCTGGCCCCTAGCCGCAACGATTCAATCGGTGTTGCTGAAACCAAAACGTGTGATGTATGAACACTAAGCTCGCCCTCTTGCTTGCCGTTGCCTTGGGCCTGAGCGGGACCGCCGGATTCAGCCAGCCGGCCGCAGATCCCGCCACGCCTCAAGTGCCTCAGAAGCCCGTTCCAGGCGACGCCCCCAGACAGGCCGCAACACCCGGCTCGCCGTCTGCTCAACCCGGTCCAAAGGCCGCCTCGCAGCCGGAACCGGCAACGCCCGCGGAACCCGTGGACCTTGCTGCGCCACCCGCATCGAAGGAAGCTGCGGATGAAAAAGGTCCCTTGACCCTCGACATGGAACTGCCGATGGCTATCCAATTCCTCGCCCGTTCAGCCAATATTAATATTCACATCGATCCCAGCATCACGTTCACCAACCTGGCCCCCGTCGGACCGGACGGCAGGCCCACGGTGCCGACGGTTTCTTTGCGATGGGACAACGTTTCGGCCAAGGATGCGCTGGTCGAGGTGCTGGACATTCACGGCCTCACGCTCCTGGAAAATCCGAAAACCAAAATCTCCCGGGTCACTCGAAAACCTACCGAGCCGCCGCGGATCACCACGATGCTCCAGCTCAAGTACAGCAACCCGACGAATGTCATGGAATTAATTCGGTCCACGTTTGCCGATACCAACAAAAGCAGAGTCACCGCCGACTTTCGCACCAGCCAGCTCTTGTTGGTCGCCACGGAGCCGGAAACGGAAGCCGTGACCAACTTAGTCGCGCAAATCGACACTCCGACCCGCCAGGTGCTGATCGAAGCCCGCTTGCTTGAGACTTCACGAAATCCGAAAACCATCAAAGGCATCGACTGGTCCGGAACGCTCGAAGCGCAAAATGTCACGTTCGGCAATGGCCGAACGCGCGGGACCACCACGACACAAACCCCAGGGCAAGCATCCACCATCACGCTTCCCAGCGGACGCACGGTGACCAGCAGTTCCGGCTCGTCGGCAAGGACCGACCTCACGACCGAACTCGGCTTCGGCGGCCTGGGATTGGATACCTTGCGCGGTTTCTATCCGAGCACGGCGTTCTTGAATGCCGACGGCTTGAGGGCTGTCCTTTCTTTTCTCAACAGCGACAACGAGACCGAAGTCGTCGCGACGCCGCGCCAAGTCACGGCCGACAACCAGGTCGCCACTCTCTCGGTGACGCGCGCATTTCCGATTTTTGAGATTACCCCCGGCTCGGCGCAAACTCCTCCCACCGCCAAAATCACTTACACCAACCTGGGCACGATCCTCAAAGTCACCCCTCGCATCGCGGCCCAGAGCAACATTGTGCTCAAAGTCGTGCCGGAAGTGTCCAACATCGACTCCAAAGACCGGCAAATCATCAATGGCGACATCAACGAAGCCAACGTCTATGCCATCCGCAGGATGGAGACCGAAGTGATGATCCCCAGCGGCAATACGCTGGTCATGGGCGGACTCATCAGTGACGAGGCCACCAAGACCTACTCCAAGGTCCCCATTCTGGGAGATTTGCCGGGATTCGGCTTGCTCTTCCGCCGCGACTCCAAAGCCCGCAAGAAATCCAACCTGATCATCTTTGTCACCCCAACGATTGTCCAAGACCATGACTTCCAGCCGACCAGCACCGATTTCCTGAAGAACAAAGCTGTTGAGAAACCAGACACAGAAGGGTCGGCTTGGAACTCCGGCAAACCGCACGACTGGACCAAGCCAGTGCCAAAACCGGCGTTCCGGTGAGCAATATGCGTCGCAGCCAATGGAATCAGTTTTGACAACAAAGGGCACATCTGTCGGGCGGTCTTGGATGCGCCTGCGAGTGGTCGGCACAAGTAGCGGCGGGCGTCCCGCCTGCCGCAGAACCGCGGCGTCTCGCCCGGCGGAACCTGGGCGTGAATTCGGTCAGGCGTCGAGATTCGCGGCTAATTCCGGACGGCAAGATGCCGCCCTCTACGGCAAGCGAGGACACCCGCCGCTACCCACGACAAGCCGGTGCACCCGGCAGTCCTTATTGACGAGACCGTTGGATGAACGACAGGTCGGCGTTTGTAGTCCCGGCTTTAGCCGGTTCGGGCCGCCTAAAGGCGGGACTACAAACCTTCCGCGGGTAGTCCATCCCACCGTCTCCTCTGTAAGTTGGTTGGTGCTTCTGTTGCTCGTCTTTGCTTGGCTTCCGCCTCTCGCCGCTCAGGTCCAGGTCCGAACTCTTGGAGGCGGCCGCACGTCTGCCGCCGGACCCGACGCCGGCTACAGGGACGGCAACACGCTGCAGAATTCCCAATTCAACTTCCCCGCGGGCGTCGTCGTTGATCTTACGGGAAACCTGTTCGTTGCCGACCGCGATAACGGCGCCGTTCGCAAACTGGACCTCAGCGCCAACCGGGCGAGCACATTCCTCAGCGGGCTCAACCAGCCTGTCGCGCTGGCCGTCGATCGAACCAACAATCTCTACGTGCTGACCCGGGGCGACACACAGCTTCGAAGAATCGACCGGTTCGGGAACATCTCCGCCCTCCGGGTGCCGTTCATCGCTCCCACGGCCCTGGCGCTCGACCGGACCGACGCACTCTACGTGACGGACGCAGGCGGCAAAAGCGTGGTACGGATTGAACCCGGCAGGGAAACCGCGCGAACAGTCGCCCAGGGCTTGAATCAGCCGAGCGGCATCGCCATCCTCGAGAGCGGCCTCGTCGCCGTCAGCGAGACGGACAACCACCGCGTCCTTTTCCTCGATCCCGAGACCGGAGCTATCATCGATCGGATTGGCACCGGCGTTGCCGGTTTCCGGGATGGATCGCATGCGAATGCTCAATTCAACCAGCCTCACCATTTGGCGCGCGCGCCGGACGGGAGCGTGCTCGTGGCGGATCGGATGAATCATCGGGTGCGCCTCATCCGGCCCGAAGGGGTCGTCGTGACACTCTATGGCGTCGATCCTCAAGCGTGGGAAGGTCCGGAATGTTTGAACTGCGATCCCATCATTCTCCCCGGCTGGTTCGACAGCAACGCCGAGTTCGCCGAAGCGCGCGAACCGTTTGGAGTCTCGGCCGGCTCTGACGGGAAGGTTTACACGACTGAAGCGTACTACCATCTGGTGCGCGAGGTCACAGGAGCCGGGCTTACGGCCGCGCCGGGAAGCGCCGGCGCCGGCACCAATCTCGTCGTCTTGCCGCCGATCATCACGCCGGAGTCCGGTTACTATCCGTTGGGTCAGGATATTACCGTCATCAATCCGAACACGAACTCGTTTTTCAGCAACCGAATTTTTTACACGACCGATGCGACCGATCCCACGACGAATAGCTTCCGGCTGGCGCTCAGCAACAATGTCGGCGCAATTCGGTGGCGCGAAACCACTCGTGATTTGACCTCCTTGCGCGTGGTGGCCTTCGTCGGCGCAAGCGCCAGCGAAGTCGTGAAAGGGAAGCCCGTGGCGACCAACGAAATCGGAGTGACCCGTGACATAGCGGCCGGGCCAGGATCCACCACCATCGTGCCCATCACAGTGAACTTGCGCTTGACCGAGCAACTAAAGTCATTGCAGTTCCGAGTCGAAGTCGCGCCAAGCACGGCCGATCTGCCCGCGATTCCCGATCAATTCCGGGCCCTCTCCTTTTCCACGAACGAACTCATCCGCATCGTGACCTCCGCCGAGTCCGAAGGGGTGAGCACATTCGGCGCGTTTCGATACGACGACGGTCCGGCCCGGGGACTCGCCATCACATTCATCGGCACAAACGCCAATTTCTCGGTAAAGAACTTCGGGGTTGTCGCCATGCTCGCTGTGCCCATCCCTTCCACCGCGGCGAGCGGCAGCCGCTATGAAATAAGAATCCTCAACCCCTCCGGGACCTCCGACGCGCTGGAAAAGGCGGTGCCCCTCGGCCCGATGAAGCCTCGTCAGATCGTGGTCAGTGAAGTCGGTTTCTTGGCCGGCGACTCTTCGCCGGCGTCCTGGTACAACGCGGACCGGCTCTCCGGAGGCCTCGGATTCGGCGACGGTGCGCTCAACAACAACGACGTGAATAATGCCTTCAGCGCCTCGCTCGGCGTCCGAGTGCCGTATCCGTTCAGCGACCTCTTCAGTGCGCTGGACGCTTATCCGGAAGACACTCGGGATGCCGCCGGTGGCGACGGCCTGATCCGGTTCTTGGATTGGCAAATCGTGTTGCGCCGGTCGCTGGGATTGGATGCCAGCCGCTGGTTCCGGCTCTACTCCACGAACGGCCTTCGGACATCGACGTCCGGCGAGAGCGCGGCTCTGGCTAATTTGCCGGCAAGCAGCCTAGCTGAGTCCGCCAACTCTGGATTCTGGCTTCGTCAGGCGGCGATCAGCGCGGCCGCGCAAGAAAACGTTCAACCTGGCGCGCCTGTCGCCGTCCCCGTTTATCTGACCGTCGGCACGGGTTTTCAAGTTTCTGGCCTGGCCTTCCGCGCGACGCTTTACCCAGAGGGCGACGCTCCTCCGTTGCAACAACCGCTGCAGTTTGTTCCCGCGGCGGGACTGGCGAAGCCGATCCAAAACGCCGGAATTGCGCCCAATGATCTGCTTTGCGGCTGGCCCATCGTTCCGAATTATTCCTTCAACCCACCCTTGCAGAACCGGACATTGTTGGGCCAGATCCAAGTCACGCTTCCGAACACGGCTCGGGCCGGCCAAGTTTACACGCTGCGCTTCTCCAACGCGGATGGTTCGCCCAATCTCACGACGCAGTATGACTTCGAGACTCGGCCCGCATCGCTCTGGGTGCAAACGACCGCGCAGCAGAAGCCGGAGATCATCTCCGACGAATGGAGAATCCGCTTCTTCGGCAGCGTGACTGCTGAATCAGCGCAACCCGACTGGGACCCAGATAACGACGGCCTCTCCAACCTCGGCGAATACCTGGCAGGGACGAGTCCCGTCAGCGCATCCTCCACCTTGCGTCTGGAAGCTCAGCCAGTCGATGGCACGAGGAATCGCGTGGTGCTGCGCTGGCTCGGTATTCCAGGGCGTACCTACACCATCGAAGCCGCGGGCAGCTTGCTCGAGCCGGACTGGAAACCACTGGCTAGCGATCTGATTGGGAGCGGCTCGGTGCAAGAGTTTATGCCTGCGGACGCATTTTCAACCAGCCGATTCTATCGGCTGCGTCTTCAAACCCAAAACACTTCGGAATAGGCCTGACATATGAGGACAGATCACCCCCGAACCATGCAGCGCGGTCGCCCCGCTGCCAAATCGAGCGCAACGTTAGAATCGAACGCACATGCCCGGACGCCGATGACCAACCGCCATCTTGAATTTCCCACGCAATTCCGTTATCAACCCAACTCATCTCAACCCAGTGACCCTATGAAAAAAGCCTCGTGGATTGCTGTCTTCGTTTGCGCCATCTGTTTGGTGGACGCGTCCGCCCAGCCCTTCTTGCAGCCGCTGGTGACGAACGGACTCGCTGAACCTTACGGCGTGGCCGTGGACAGGAGCAACATCCATTACGTCACCGACAGCGCCAACAACCGAATCCTCCGCTTCGACCCCAGAGCCGGCACCGCCACGAACTTGGCCGGTTTCATGGGCGAGCAAGGCCGCGATGACGGCGCCGGGATTTTCGCGCGCTTCTTTAGCCCTGCGGGCATCGTGTACTCCGGCGGCCGGCTGATCGTCTCCGATTCCGGCAATCATCTCATCCGCGCCGTCACCACCAACGGCGTGGTCACGACGTTGGCCGGCAACAGCGCTGGGTCGCTGGACGGTGCCGGCGCCAACGCCCGGTTCAATTCGCCGGCTGGATTGGCGGCGGACGGAGCGGGCAATATCTTTGTGGCGGATACGCTCAATAACCGCATCCGCATGATCGAACCCAACAACAACGTCACGACTCTTGCCACCGCCACCGGCTTGTTGCGGCCCAGCGCCCTTGCGGTCGATACCAACACTGGGGACATCTACGTCGCCGACACCGGCAACAATGCGATCAAGGTCCTCCGGACCAATGTGCCGCCCAGACGAATCGCCGGCAGCGGCATTGCGTCGTTGATCGGAAGTCGGGACGCGCTCCTCGGCACGAATTCTTTGATGAACGGCCCGCGAGGCCTGCTTTGGGTCGGAGGAAATACCGGCCTCCTGGTCAGCGACACCGGCAATCACAGCGTCCGGCGGATCTATAACAATCCGAGCTTGCTGACGTATTCGGTCGAATCCTATTTCAGCTCACCTGCAAGCCTTCGATCCCCGGTCGGCCTGGCGATCGACCAGGATGGCAATTTCCCGCTGGCGGATTTGGGCAACAACGCGCTGTTCAAAGTTCAAGTCACCGCCCCGCAAGCACCGGTCAAAGATCCGATGGTCGGCATCGTCATTTTCACAAACAATAACTTCGGCCAACTCGTCACCTTCCTGGTCCCGATCACCAATTCGACTTTTTTCAACGACATCAAAGCGGCCATTCTCCCGACCGACAATAACGTCTCCACGTATTACACGCTCGATCCCAATCTGGACCTGGCGGCCAATCCGTCGGCGGGATTCTCCCCATCGGCGGCCTATTCCAACGGCTTGACCAACTGGCCGCACCCGTCACTGATCGAGCCGCGGTTGCACGGATCGAACGTAACCCTGCGAGCCATCAGCACGCAGGAAGGACGCCAGCCCAGCGAAATCGTTTCCGGACGATTCCAATTCAAGGTCGCAAGCACGGTGATCAACGGCAACAACCCCGGCGCCTTCTCCATGACCAACGCCACCGAAAGCGCGGAATTGCGCTACACCACGGACGGAAGCGATCCGAGCACCAACCTAAACGCGCGGCTCTACGCCCAAGGCGAAGTTCTGGACATCGTCAATGGCACCAACGACATCGTCTTCAGAGTGTTTGCTTCCAGAACCGGATATACGGCGAGCCAGGTTGAAAAGACGTTCTTCTTCGCCGACCTGCAAACGAGTTCGATTGGAATCACACGCGACTTCCTGGCGGGCGTCGGTTCGACAATCGTAGTGCCGGTCGAAGTGCGGATCACGCCCGGCGATGTTCTGAAATCGCTCCAGTTCCGCGCCGAAATTGCGCCCGGAACTGGGGCTCCCTCGATTTCGACTCAATTTCGCAACCTGGACATCAGCACGAACGATTTTATCCGGATCAATCCCCCCAGCACGAACGCGCCCAACGCGACGAGTTACACCAGCGGCGCCAATACCGGCGTGGCCATCTCGTACGTCGGGGGCACCTCCGGTCTGAACCTCTCCGAGTCCGGGGTGGTCTCCATGCTCGCCGTCCCCATTCCCCCGGAGGCGACGCAAGGCCGGACTTACACGGTGAGCATCCTGGAACCATCCGCCACGTCCGACGGGTTCCAGAAGGCCGTCCGGCTCAAAAAATTGAGAGACAGCCTCATCACCGTGACCAACGTCAGCTACGCGGTCGGCGATTCGGCGGTGGCCACTTGGTACAATGCCGGCGACTTCGGCAACGGCGATCTCAACAACAACGACGTCAACAACGCTTTCAACGCTTCGCTCGGACTCTTTACGCCGTATCCGTTCGCCGACGTCTTCGATGCCATGGATGCTTTTCCCGAGGACTCCTCAACGGCGGTGGGCGGTGATGGCCAGATTCGTTTTCTGGATTGGCAAATCATCCTGCAGCGTTCCTTGCGCCTCACGACGAACAATTGGAAACGGTTTTGGACTGCGGGCGGAGTGCGCTTCGCCACCAACGCCGCGCTGGTGGCCGCAGCCAACCGGCCTGCATCTGTCCTTGCATCCGCGGGTGCCGATCGCGCTTGGAAACGCCAGGCGCTGGTCCAAGTGCTGTCCCTGGAAAATGTCGCGCCGGGCAGCCGGATCGGAGTTCCGGTTTATCTGAAGGTGGCGCCTGGCTTTAAGGTAGCCGGCATGCAGTTTCGCGCCGCCGTCGATGCGGAAGGCAGCGCGCCGTCAGTGAGAGAGCCGGCTCTCTTCAATCCCAACACTCGGCTGCCACGTCCCATCACCTTGCAAGGCGCGCAACAGGGCTTGCCTCTGAATCAAGCGGTGGGCGCGTGGTCGCTCATCAACAATCCGTTCATCACACCGCTCGAAGGAACCACCTTCTTGGGCGAAGTCCAGTTCACTGTGCCAGCGACCGCTCAAGCGGGCCAAAGCTACGCGGTCCACATCTTGACCGCCGACGGATCGCCGGACCTCAAGACCCAATACGACTTCGAGAGTCTGCCCGGCACGGTTTGGATCGGCACGACAGCACTGCGAAAAACCGATCTGATCTCCGACGAGTGGAAGGCTCGCTTTTTCAACAAGGCCAATCCGGCGCTCATTCAAGCGGAGGCCGACCCGGATGGCGACGGACTTTCAAACGTGGAGGAATACCTGTTCGGGAGCAGCCCGATTGAACTGCGGTTCCATAAACTGGACTCCGACTGGAAGACCAGCCTCAAACAGGGGACGCTTAAGCTCCGTTGGTTCGCTGAAGCTGGCAAACAATACCGGATCGAAAGAAGCGGAGACTTCAAAACCTGGACCGTCACCGACGCGGACGTGACAGGCCGTGGTGACATCGCGGAGTTCGTGGATCCGAACGCAGGCGGTGAAGCCACGTTCTATCGCGTGCGAGTGGAAACGCCCTCAAATTCGCGCTGATTCTCGTCAACCGCTTGGGATAAGACCGAGGCCAGTGAAGGTCAGAATCGAGACGGAACGCAACGTGCTCTTTGACCCTTGGCTGAGGCGGACGCGTCGAGCGCGCCTCGCCGCTCTCGTAGCGCAGATTTTTGATCTGCTGTATTTCCGATTTGAAATCGGCGGCAGCTCGAGCGTGCCGCAGGGTGCAAACCTGCGACAAGGCCGATTGAAAATCTGCGCCACGAGAATTCGTCGCAGCCCGCGACGATTTCCGGCGATAGTGAAAGATTAGAAATCTGCGCTACGCTGGACAGTCGCACAGAGGCCTCTGCTAGGGTGATCCTTCGGGATCGCCTGGAAATGAAAGCCCATGAGAAAGATATTCTTAACTTGGTTCCTTGCCGAGTCCGCTCTGATCGGCAACGCCTTCGCTCAATTTGCCGTCGATTCAATCCTGACCAACCGTTTGGCGGATCCCCGGAGCGTCGCGGTGTTCCAAGACAATGTGTATATCTCGGATAGCGGCAGCCACCGGATACTGAAATATGCGCCGGACTCCGGGCAACTGACATCCGTGGCCGGCGTGGCCGGTCGAACGGGAACCAACGACGGTCCCGGTTTCTTGGCCCGGTTCTTCTCCCCCAAAGGCATTGTGCGCGCCCCAGGCGGTTTGATTGTCGCGGACTCCGGAAACCACACACTGCGCTTCATCGATCTGACCAGCTCACTGCCACTGGTGACAAACTTCGTCGGCAAAGCAGGCGTCCGCGGATTGGCCACCAACGAAATCACGATTGGCGGGGTCGCCTACGGCGTCCCGGCCAACGAAGCAACCTTCAATACGCCGATTGGCTTGGCCGCGGACACCGACGGAAACCTTTTCATTGCCGATTCCAAGAACAACGCCATCCGACTATTCACTCGCATCACAGAAACGACTTTCCCCGGTTCGGGAACGCCGGTCGGCAACACTAACCGCGTCATCACGGTCGCCACCAATTTCCTGGAACCCTCAGCCGTCGCCGTGGGCGAGAAATTCGGCCCCGGCGGCCGTTACCTCGAACTGTTTGTCGCGGACACCCGGAACCATGCGATCAAGCTGCTCGGCTACGATCTCGTGAACCGCTCCCTGCACACCAATCGGCTGAGTTTCAACGCGGCCAGCGTCGTGCACTTGGCCGGCAGCCCGGCGCGCGTGGCCGGCACCAACGATTCGATTTTCGCTGAGAACGCCCTTTTTAACCTCCCCAGCGCGCTGATCTGGTCCGGCCGCAGTGTCGGCTTGCTCGTCAGCGACAGCGGCAATCACACGCTGCGGCGCGTCTTTCAGGATCCGATCTTTCAGGATCCGGTCTTTTCGAATCCGAATATCGTGAACACCGACGTGACCAACGTCCTCCAATTCTTCCCCAAATGGACTCCGGACTTCACATACGCCGCCATCACCAACCTCCTGGCCAATCAGTTCTCGGTGGAGACATACGCCGGAGTCCCGGGCGCGTCCGGCTCGCTGGACGGCACAGTTCAGACCGCGAGGTTCAGCTCGCCCAGCGGGTTGATCCGCGATCCCGAGGGCGATCTGCTCATCGCCGATTCCGGGAACAACGCGCTCCGCCGCATCCAAGTCACACCGAAACTGCCGCGCGTCGAAAATCCTAAAATCGGCTTCGTCGTGTTCGTGCTTGACCGGGACACCGGCGCACTGGTCTCCAGGCTGGTGTCGTTCTCGGACACGACCTTCGATAACGACCCCATTATCGCGATCCTGGCCGAGCCGCGCACCGAGACGTTTTTCACCAGCGGCGCCACTCCGGGCCTCTTCGAAGCCGATACGATTCCGATCCCGGACTCGCTGAACAGCCAGCCGGCGCCGCCCTACGCAGACGGCTTGTCCCCAAGCCAAGTCAAACCCTCCCTCTTGGAGCCGCGGCCCGATGTGACGATCAAAGCGATCAGCACCGCCCAAGGCCGGCGCCCGAGCGATGTCGTCCAGGCCCGCATCCAATTCAAAGTGGCCACGCCGGTGATCCTCGGAGACAATCCGGCCTCGTTCGTCCTAACCAACGAGACCGTGGGCGCGGATATGTGGTACACCCTGGATGGTTCGGTCCCGACCAACGCGCTGCCCAGCATCCAGGCCTCGTCCGACACTCTCAGCTTGAAGATCACCAACGCCGTGACTTTCCGCGCGCGCGGCTTCCGGCGAAACTACAAACCAAGCGAAATCACGACCAAAACCTTCCAACCGACGGATTTCCAGGCCAATCGGATTTCATTCGGCTTTGAACGCGCAGAGGCCTCCAGCCAATTCTTCGGGTCCGCCGGCCAAAACTTCATGGCGCCGGTCACGCTCTCCTTGCTGCCCAATCAAAAGCTCTACACCCTCCAATTCAACCTGACGGTGACCAACCGCGAAAGCGCGGTCGCCCTGACTCCAGGCGCTTTCACTTTTCAATCCATGCTCTTGGAGATTCTGTTCGATCCGGTCCTCGGCATCACGGTCGAACGCATCATCCAGCCGAGGATGTTCGAGCGCTATGACGTCGTAGAAATCATCACGAATAACACTCCTCAGGGTATCATTATCACGACCAATCTTGCGCCGGTCTTCCGGAATCTGCTCTTCACCAACGCAACGCAAAACCTCCTCGGCGTTGGATGGCTCGAACTCTTCGGACGAACCAATCTCTACAACACCAAGAATCAGGACCTCGTCACCATCTCTCAAGCCCATGATCGAAGATTTTCTGGCGTCAACGGAAAGGCCGTGCTGGGCGGCTATTCGTTCCAAATCCCGGCCGCCGCTTCCGTCGGCTCCAAGTACCGAATCCAGGCCGGCCGGCCTTCGGCGGCCGATGCCTTGAGCCGGGACGTTTTCATTGATGTGCCGACCGACGGCGCGCTTGGAGGCGGTTCGATGAATGCCATCAAAGATGTCCAAGTGATCGAAGGAGGTGTCGGACCGGGCCAACTCCACTACATCGTCGGAGACGCGGTCCCGTTCCGCTGGTATAACGCCGGTGACTTTGGCGACCGCGATATTCTGAACAACGATCTCATCCAGATCTTCCAGGCGGCGATCCACGGTTTCGCCATCCCACCGGCTGGAACCGACTTCTTCGATGCCTTGGATTCGTGCTGCAACGGACCGAGCGGATCGGTCATCACCAACGTCTTCGATGGAAGCCTCACCAACATTAACCTGATCACCCATGGAGACGGAAAGCTGGATGTGGCGGACATTTTTGTGACGTTCCGACGCTCCCTCGATCCGTCGCTGAAATGGTACGCACGGTATTGGGTCAGCGGCCAGCGCCAAGCCGCGGAAGTGACGAACCTGTTTCGAGGCAAACTGAACACCGTGAAAAAAGACGGCGCCGCTCCAATGGCCAACTCGCCCGCGGAAACTCTCTCAGCCGCCTTATTTGCTCAGAGTCCGTCCGTCATCTTGCGCGCCGACGATTTACGGATGGCTCCTGGCGAGACTGTCGAAATTCCCATTCGCGCGGAAATTGCCGGGCCATACCCCGTGCGGGTGCTCATGTTCAAAGCAACCGTGGAACCCTTGGACGGGTCGCTGCCATCGAACGAAACGGTCCAGTTCACTCCTGTCCGCGAGATTGGGACGCCGACTCTCAGCGATGCCAAAGGCCGAGGCAGCTTCGCCGCCGCTTGGCTGGACCACACTGTGGCGGGGATCCGCAATGGCGGGGACGTTGGTTATCTGCGTTTGACAATCCCTCCGCAAGCGGCGCTCAACGCGGCCTACCGCGTCCACTTCGACCACGTTTCCGCGTCGCCGAATGGATTTACTCCGTTTCCGATCCTGTCGCAGGACGGTCTGGCTTTGGCCACTGACCGCGCGAGTTCAACGTTTCAAGACGGCATTCCCGACACCTGGCGTCTGCGTTATTTCGGAACCGTGCTGAATCATTTGTCCCAAGCCGGCGCCGATGCCGATGGCGACGGCGTTTCCAACTGGAACGAATACATCACGGGCACTGATCCGAACGACGTGCGATCGCACCTGCGCGTCAAGGCGACCAGAAACGCCGCAAGCAGGTTGACGCTTCGCTGGCCCTCGGCGAAGGCCAAGACTTATACGCTCGAAGCCGCCGCGAGCCTTTCGGCCAAAAATTGGGTACCGCTGGCCACAAAGCTTGCCGGCAACGGACACGAAATGGAATTCACCGTGCCGACGTTCGGCGATGTCGCTCAATTCTACCGCGTGCGGCTGGAGGATTGACAGGACAACGGACAGCGAATGGCCTGGAGTTCGCCGGCCAAGTGACGAAACTCCCGGACCTGGGCGACTGCGCGCCAGCGTTTGGAGTGCGTCCAGTTGACCGGCGCTTTTTCAAGCCAAGTCCGACTCGCGGGCAACTCAAAAGCGGCGCTCAAGCGCACGCACTCCAAACGCTGGCGCGACAGAGCCAGGGTCTCCTGCACAAGAGTTCCGCGCCGGCACGGCACGGGGACGCCGCGGTGTCCCTGCCATTCTTGAGCTCTATTGACAAGTATTAGGGCGCCACCGCTGGACGGCCTTCGGGTGTGAGTGGAATAGGCTCGTTGAAGTTTTTCCGCGTATCGCCTTGCGAGTTCATCCATGCTTCCAGCCGAGCGCGCAATTCCGCCAGCACAGCGTCATGCTGGGGATCGGCGGCGAGATTGTTCGTTTCGAATGGATCGGCTGTCACTCGGTAAAGTTCTTCGCGCGGACGCTGATGATAACGGCGGACACGCCCGGCCGCGAAAGCATTGGTCTTTGCGGCGGCGGACCACTCGTTGTAGAAACGCCAGCCGTCGCCGCTCCCGCCGCCGCGATCGATGTGTGTCGTGTGCGCGTTCCCAGGGAACAGGTTCAGGATGTATTTGAACTCAGCCGTGCGCAGCGCACGGATTGGATAGATGTTCTTGTTGCCGTCGCCGCTGTGCGTCGCAAAGATTTCGTCACGGTGGGTTCCAGTCGTCCCACGCAGCACACCAAGGAACGAGCGGCCATCGATGTCCGAAGGCGCTCGACCGCCCGCTGCTTCGATGAGCGTGGGCAAAAGGTCCACCCAGCTTACCATCGCGCCGGTCTTCGAGGCGGGTTTCACCGTCCCAGGCCAAACCGCAATTAAGGGCGTCCGGATGCCGGCGTCGTAAAGATTCCATTTGCCGAAGGGCCACTGGGCACCGTTGTCGCTCGTGTAAATGAACAGGATGTTGGTCCCGAGCCTCGAGCGCGTGAGGTCATAAATCGCGCCAAGCTCGGTATCCATCTGGGTGATGTCGGTGTAATAGCGAGTGCGTTGGGCGCGGGTTTCCGGCGTATCTGGATGCGTCGGAGGCAAGCTGACTTTACCCGGGTCGTAGGTCCTATTTTCAGCCCAGGGGACGTGCGGCTCCGGCGTGCCAACAAACAAGCAGAGCGCTTTCGCCGGATCGCGGCCCGCAAGGAATTTCTCCACGACCGCAGCATCATGCCGTTTGTCGAACTTGTCGAAACCGTGACGTCTTGCGTCCGCGCCGTGCGCCACTTTGCCGAAAGCCGCGACTTCGTAACCGAGGTCCTTGAGATTTTCAGTCAGCGACCGGATGCCTTCACGTTTGAAGGTGTGGTTGGCCTCGGCGCCGTTGCGCGCGGGCATCAAGCCGGTGAGCATGGCGGTCCGGCTTGGAGCGCAACTCGGCGACGCTACGAAGGCAAGGGTGAACGCCATGCCCGCCGAAGCCAGCCGTAGCATGTTGGGAGTGCGCACGTCGGTGGCGCCATAAAGCTGCGAATCCCAATACCCATGGTCATCGGCGAGAAAGATCACGAGATTCGGACGTTGCGCCGCAGTCGCTGTGGCCGGGCTTCTGAAAATGCCCATGGACACAAGGAGTATGAAGAGGCGGACGAGCCACATCCTTGCCGCGGGCTCCAGCGCTTCTCGCAGAGGGTGTTTTGAAAATGGGTGGAACGGGCTACCAGCGCGTTGTCGGCGGCGACTTGCTGCCGAAAACTGTGGCAGGCCGGTAGCCCGCCGCAACAGGCCAGTGGCCTGTTCCATCCGGCCGTTGGATGGCCGAAGAAAACGAAAAATGGCGAAAGAAAAGAAGTTCTGTGGCAGAAGCCGTTCGCCCACGATTTGAGTGAGCGGCTTTGCGCAGTGGATCCGATTTCTTTGGTTTCTTTCGTTTCTTTCCGCTGAACTATTGTTCCCGGGCTCAACAGCGATGTGCGTCAAGTACGGATGTGGAAATCGAATTCCTTTCTTTGTCCTCTCCGTGTCCTCCGTTTGCTTCTGTTTTCCGAACAAAAGGCAACGAAGTGAACGCATGGGGCGGGTGATTGGATCCGCGACGTTCTTCGGCCTGAATCTCTTGATTTTCTGCGGCCTGAACTTCATTGCGTTTCGACCAGCGCGACCGCCTTTTTCATGGCCGCCGCCACGGTGCTGAGCGCTTCTTCCGCGGGCATCTTGCGCAATTCCTGGCTGAACGGCTCGCAAACCACCGGCCCGTCAAAGCCGATCTTGACCATGGCGCCGAGGAACGCCTTCAGGTCGATCACACCGGTGGAGCAAGGCAAACCGCGGCGATTGTCAATCTGTTGGTCCACCGGAACATCCTTGGGCGCATCGTTCAGGTGGCAGAGGATAACATCGCCGGCCTTGAGCGTGAGCAAATCGGCCTCGGTCTCTCGCGCCGTGTACCAGTGCCAGCTATCGAGGAGAAAACCGACATTATCGCGTCCGATCTCGGCGATGAGATCCTTCATCTCCGCCATGGTGTGGATGAACGGAAAACGGCTGACGCTCCAGGATGTCTTGGGCCCCACGTACTCCAAGCCTAACCGCAGCCCGTGATCGCCGAGCACGCGGGCCGCTTCGCGCAGACGCTTTGCGTGCTGCCGGAAGTTGGCCAAGTAGGTGAGCGTCTTGTGGCCCGGGGAAAGCCAAGTCGCCACGCGAGTGACGCCGGCGCGCTGGAGTGTCCGGGCAAAATCGGGCAGCGACTTCATGCTTTGCTCGAACGCCGCGTCGTCGCCTCGGAATTGGACCGGTAATCCCGCCGCGCCCCAAGCCAAGTTGCGGCGCTTCTTCTCGTCGAGATATGCTTGCAGTTCGACCTCGGAGAGTTTGCCGAGGAAAGAGACCGACGGCTCAACCGCTTCGAAGCCGAATTGGCTCGCCCACTCGAGCTCCTTTCGCGGATCGCCCTTCACGCCGATCATTCCGCAGGCCAGGCCGATGGTGAATTTCCGTTTGGGAGCCGGCGCCTCCGCTGCCAGCAGACCCCGCGCACCGAGGCTGACTCCGGAAAAGCCGGCCAGGGTTGTTGCTTTTATGAAAAACCTCCGGGTCATGATTTTCATTGGGCAGTTCATAAGTCTTTGGATGGCGCAGGCGCAAGCTTGTATTTGGCAGAAGGAAGGACAGGGCTGCATACAGCTCTTCATCCTCTCCCCGCGAGGAACGAGTGGGGAGAGGACCGAGGAGAGGGGAACCAACAAAAACGTGCCTCCTCTCGCCAACCCTCTCCTCCATCCGATGGAGGAGAGGGAGGGTTCAAGGAGCTCGATGCATCCCTGGAGGAAGGAATTGCATTCTGCGAACCGCCGACCAATCTGTGAGCCATTGAACTTGCCGATGATTAGTCCTCACTCCGGCCCTCTCCCGCTGGGAGAGAGAGGCCAACCGAAATCGTTTTCAAATGCGGGTTAAGGTTTGCCCCTCGGCGGACCGGCCTCGATGACCTCATAAATCCGATTAGGACGAACGTTCGTCACTCGGCTCATCTTTCCGCTGCGCCATCTGATTTCGAGAGTCATTCGACCCTGCGCTGCGCCTGCGGCAAACACCAGCAACGGTTCGCATCCTGACAAGTATCGGCCGCCGCAAACGACTTCCTGGCTTTGCCGCGGCACGGCGCCGCCCAGCAATTCAACGCGCGCCCCGATTCCTTGGGTGTTGGAAACCAGGCCCTGCAAACGCACAGCGACTCGAGGCGCGCGGCCGTCGTTGCGATAGACTCCGCACACGCTGTTTAGATTGTTCACGACGAAGTCCAGATCGCCGTCTCCGTCGAAATCACCCAACGCGAAGCCCTGATGGACGCCGGACTGGCTTGTGCCCCAAACCGAGGTGACTTCGCCAAATCGCAAGTTCCCAAGATTCCGAAAGGCGAACATCGGCAGTGCCAGCGTCGGATAACGCCTGGCGTGATCCATCATTTCACGCGTAAAAGCGGCCTGCTGCGTTTGGCGATCCATCTCTTTGGGCCAGGGGTGCTGCAGTGATTGGATGCGAGCGGTCGCATCCAAATCTTGCACATCCCGGGTGTGTCCCGCCGAGACAATGAGATCTTCGTATCCGTCCAAGTCCACGTCGAGAAAGACCGGCTGCCACGACCAGTCCGACGCGGACACGCCGGAAAAATCGGCGATCTCCTCAAAAGTGCCATCGCCCCGGCTATGGAACAAAGTGTTGCGCATAATCTGCGGCCGGTTTGCGACTTCGCCGGGGACGTTCGGCATTTTCGTTTGAGCCAGCGCCTGCCGTTTGCGGCGGCGGCCATCGCGGCTCAGCATGTCGAGCACGAGGAAATCCAAATGCCCGTCGCGGTCGATGTCCGCGAAATCAACTCCCATGGAGTTTTCACTGGTGTGGCGGATGGCCGGCGGAGCGATGGTCTGAAACCGTCCTTGGCCATTGTTGATCCAAATCCGATCCGGGGTCCAATAGTCGTTGCAGACGTAAAGATCGGGGAAGCTGTCGCCGTTGATGTCGCGGAAGGTGGCGGCCAACCCCCAGTCCAAGGGCGGCGCAACCAGAGGTTTGCCGGTTTCATCGAGAAAGGTTCCTCCGGTCCAGGGCGCTTGGTTGAACCTGCCGTGGCCGTCGTTGAGATAAAGCACATCCGGTTCGCCGAACTCCAACAGACCCTGTTCGGTCAAAACCAGACGGTCACGCAGCCAAGGAGCAACCGCCAGCTTGCCGCTGACCTTTTGCACGTCGATCCGGCCACGGTCCCGAATGTCTTCGGTCCGATAGTTTGTGACATAAAGATCGAGGGTTCCATTTCCGTCGATGTCGGCCAAAGCGAGTGTGGTGCTGCCGAAATTGGTCTCGGTTCCGGCGGTTTGGGTGGCATCGATGAAATTGCCCTTTCCGTCATTGCGAAAGCAGAGAACGCCTCGACCGAGAGTGGAGATGAGCAAGTCTAAACAGCGATCGCCGTCCAAGTCAGCGAATACAGCCCCGCGGCAGACATAGTTCGTAGCGCTCAGTCCGACGCGTGCGGTCACGTCCTCAAATCTCCAGGCACCGAGATTTCGATAGAGAGCGTTTCGTCCTTTCAGGCTGCACAGAAAAATGTCGAGCTTGCCATCTCCATCATAGTCGCCTGCCGCCACGCCGCTGCCATTTTCCAGGACGCGGTTAGCGGCGCTGGACCACTCGTCCAAGATGTTCGTGAAGTGGATGCCGGTTTGTGCGGCTGGCAGCAAGGTGAATCCAGTCTTGCCTTCCTTCGGAAGGTCCAGTTCGGCCCATTTCACTTCGCCCTCGGTATGCCAATTGAGCTCCGCGGCGGCGCACGGGCACGTCCAAACAAGGCTGAACAAAAGGAGGCTACGAGTCTGTGTGTACCACGGGTGGAACGGGCTACCAGCCCGTGATTGGCGGCAACTTGCCGCCAAATGGCCTGGCGAGCCGACAGCCCACCATAACAGGCCGGCGGCCAGTTCTACCCGGAAAGCAATTCTCAATTGAGGCTTTGACCAGACTCTGTTCCGCCCGCTGCTGCGCGGGCGGGGACATCGCAGCGCGATGTCCCTACCCACTTGACAGAAGCGTAACGTCTAATCTTCAGTGTTGCGGCCAGTCAGGTCACCGGCTAGGGCGATCTACGGCCCCTTGACACGATAGAAGCCGCTGCCTGTTCCAAGAGTAACCGTGGCGGGGTTGGCGGTCCCGACGTCTGTCCAGACCGTCGCCGTCCCGCCTAGAGCGGTTGTGGTTTGCAACGTGCCGCCGCTGGGTGACCAAGAGATCGTGAGCGTGTTCCCAGATCTCGCAACATTCAGCGCGATGGTTCCACCGCCACCGGTGCCGGGGACCGTCACCGCTCCACTCGTCAAGAGGACGCCGCCATCTGTTCCGGCCTTGTAGTGCGCCGCAATGCGTTCGGCAGGGATCGCTTTGTCGAAGATCGCGACCTCGTCGATTCTTCCGTTGAACCAGTTGCCAGTCACGTCGAAGACACCCGCGCCGCCGATGTGGACGTTATACGCGGAGACGCCGTAATTCTTGGTCGCGGTGCCGCCCGACCCCACCAAGGCACCGTCGTAATACGTCTTGAGCGAAGTGCCTTCGGCGATGGTGGCCACGTGATGCCATTCGTTGTCCGGGAACGTGTAGGTCGTGTTCAAGCTGCCGCCACCGGGTGTCCAGATTTGAATGGTAGTGGGATTGATGAAGCCGTACTCAATCGCGTCATTCTGTCCGACGATTCCGATCCGGTTGCCTTGGTTGGCGCGATCGTTGGTCAGGACCCAATACTCGAGGCTAAAGGCGCCCAAGCCATTCAAGAATTGGTTCTTGGTATCCACCCATTCGCCAGCGCCGTCAAACGAGGCCGCGCGATTGCCCGCATCGAAGCCGACGAATGCCGGCGGCCGCGGTCCAGCGGCTCCTTTGGCCGTCGAGGGAGTGCCGCCGGCCCTGGCCGAGGCCTCATCGCCCGTGAAATACGCGCCGTCGCCGCCGGTCGTTCCACTATTCTTGGCCACGGCGCCACTCGCCTCCTCGAACCGGTAGTATCCGAGCGGCTTGTCCAGGAGAATGTTGGCTTCATAGGTCACCGGAGTGAAAGTGAATTTGATATTCGTGCCGGCGACGATGGTGTTGTCGGCCTGGTCCTTCAGTCCGCTCAGCGTCAGCGTGTTTTCCACGCTTGGAGTCAACGCCGCGCTGGTCCTAATCGTCACCGTGGTCCCGGCGGCATCGAGCACGGCGGAACTGGCGGCGATGTTGCCTGGGGTAAAGACATAGTTCTTCGCCGTCTCGGTCGAAACTTTGTCCATCGGCTCGGAGAAGGACAGGGTGACGACGTTGTAAGCCGCATTGACGCTGGCCACCTGAACTGGCCGCGGCGGGGTGGTGTCGATCATCTTCACCAACAATCCGCCTTGCTTTCCGGCCGCGTAGTGCGCCGCGATGCGTTCCGCCGGGATCGCTTTGTCAAAGATCGCCACTTCGTCAATGTTTCCATTGAACCAGTTGCCGGTGACGTCGAAGACGCCGGCGCCGCCGATATGGACATTGTAAGTGGACGTTCCGTAGTTCGACGTGGCGGTGCCGCCGGTTCCGACGAGCGCGCCATCGTAATAGGTTTTCAAGTTTGTGCCGTCCGCGATGGTCGCAATGTGATGCCATTCATTGTCGGGGAACGAAACGGTCGTGTTTAAATTGCCTCCACCGGGCGTCCAAATTTGGATGGTGGTCGGGTTAATGTAGCCATACTCGATGGCGTCATTCTGTCCGACAATTCCGATCCGGTTGCCTTGGTTGACGCGATCCGTCGTCAGAACCCAATATTCCAGGCTGAACGCTCTCAAACCGTTCAAGTATCGATTCTTGGTATCCACCCACTCGCCGGCTCCATCGAACGAAGCCGATCGATTGCTCGCGTCAAAGCCCGCGAAGGCAGGTGGCCGAGGACCAGCCGTACCCTTCGGCGACGAAGGCGCGCCGCCTTCGCCGGGCGTGGCTTCGTCGCCCGTGTAATAGGCGCCGTCGCCGCCCGTGGTTCCGCTGTTCTTGGCCACGGCACCGCTGGTTTCCTCAAAGCGATAAAAGCCGAGCGGCTTGTCGAACAGGATGTTGTCCTGATAGGTCACCGGAGTGACGATGAATTTGACGGCGGCGCCCTTGGCGACGGTGTTCCCGGCATAGTCCTTCACGCCGCTCATCGACAACGTGGTTGTCACGTTCGGACTCAGTGCGCTTCCTGCGGTGACGGTGACAGTCTTGAGGCTGGCATCCAGGCTCGCCGCCGTGGCCTTGATATCGCCGGGCGAGAACACATAGTTTTGCGCCACTTCGGCCGAGGATTTATCCATCAGTTCGTTGAACGTCACGGTGATGATCTTGCTTTGGGAAATCGTCGATCCCACCGCCGTTGGCTCGGGCGGTATGGTATCCGAGGTGACAGTCAATGTGGCTTCGCTGCTGGCGACCCTGCTATAGCCGTTCGCCACCTGGACGGTGAATTTCGACCCGCTGTCGGAAAGTTTGGTCAACGGAAGCGTGTAGCTCGGTCCGGTCGCTCCCAAAATCGGGGTGCCGTTGCGGAACCATTGATAATCGGTTGGGGGCGGGAACCCGGCGCCTACGACCGAGAAGGTCGCCGGGCCTGGTTCAAAGACGTTTTGGCTGGCCGGCTGAGTGTCAATGGTCACCGCTTTCGCGGTCGCCCCAAAAGCCGAAAGATATCTTCCCGGAATGGGTGAGTCTCCGTCGGCCGGCTCCGGCGCTCCCGGGGTTTGCCAGGCCACGGCGATGTTATCGCCGCCGCCGCCTTCTCGCTGGATGGCCTCAATGTAATATCGTTTGCCCGCGGTCAGCACAATCGGCCCGAGGGCTTGGTCGGAGCGTTTCTGAGCAAGATCGCTGCTCCCGCCCGAGTTCTGCCATTGCCGGGAATTCGACCAGGCTGTTTCGCTCGCGATGAGCCTCTTGTTCGCCGGATTCTCATCCGTGCTCAGATAGAGTTCCGACTGGTCATCCGAGCAGAGGAAGAAAGTGTAGTTGCCGGTCGCCGGCGCGGTGACATAGCCGCGGAACTGCGTGCCGTAATTGTTCGCCCAGTTCACGGGGCCTTCGAAAATGGAGGGGTAATCCACTACGTCCGGCTTGTTGGCCGCGAACGTTGGCGCGGCCATGAAGGCCGTAAGATTCGCGCTCTCAATCCCGAGGAAGGCGCGGCGTTCAATAACGCCATCGGTCTGAAGGAACTGGAACGTGGAGTTGGCTTTGATCGTGTTCGGAGTCGCAGCGGTGTCTTGCACGCCATTGACGGTGACTTGGAACAGCCTGCCCGGCGCAATGGCGCTGGTCGTCAAGATCACTGTAAAATTGTTGTTCCCCATCGCGGCGCTGCTCACGGTGACACCATTATCCACCGAATAATTGTTCTTGTTGGTCGCCGTGGCGGGCGAGACAGCTTCGCTGAAAATCACGGCCACGCCCGAGGGGTTCCCGTAGGTTTGGGCGTCCGTCAAAGTCGGAGCTGTCGTATCGGGACCCGTCGTGGTCTCCGATTCGGCCGGGCCGGGCTGCGTCGGAGGAGCCATGGAGTCCAGTTGCAGAATCAAGGCGTCCACCGCGCCGCCATCCTCCCGCATGGTGAGGCGGATCGTGTAGGTTCCCGGCGCGGCGATTGTCCAGACCGCCGGCACCTCCCCGCCGCCGCCGCCGACGTTGTTGGCCGCATCGGTGGATGGAGCGCCGCTGCCGTTCCAAGCCACCGAGGCTAAATCGCCGTTGTTGTTTCCAATGTAGCGGTACCAGTCGGGACCGAGTCCGCCCATTGCCTTCACTTCGAGGATCTGCGCGTACATCGAATCGCTGCTCCCATCGTAACCTCCCCAGCGAAGCCAAAGTCGATATCGGCCCGGATTGCCGATTTGCACTTTGAAATCCAGATGCGGGTCCGCGTTCACTCCAGCGACGGAATTGTTGTTTTGGCCGCCGCCCGCCGAGTCGGGCAACGTCTGCATATACTTTCCACCGCGCGCGTTCGAGAACCCGGGATCGGCCGCCGCGTCGGGCTTTCCATTTTCATCGGGAATGATGGCCCAATGGTGGTTGTCGGTCGTGTTGCTGGTGCGTGCATCGAAATGTTCTGCCTCCACCACAACCCTGCCGCCGGCCTCCTTATAGACGGCGGAGTCCGCCGGTTGGGCTGCGACAAGAAACAGAAATGCCGAAGCTGGAACGAATACTTTCTTCATAGAATGCCTCCGAATCGAATTATTGGGAGATGGGTTGTTGCGAGATGGCCTACTGCATTAGGACTGAATGCGCTTTGTCCACTGTTCGTGTGTGAGAGAACCAGTTGCTCAAGGTTTACGGGTCGTGTGCCTGTGGCACCGATCCTAGCCCCGCTCCCATCGCGAACGCAAGTTCGGAATTCTAGGAGCCAGACCGGCGAGCGCCCCTTGGGGTTGTCGGCTGGAGTAGCGCCGGGCGTAATCGGTCGGTCTTGCCCGGCCATAGAGCGGCAATTGCGTAGCGCGGAATTGCATTCTGCGGACGCCTCGAATTGCCAAGCACTCCCTCAGTCTCGAAC
>JACQWK010000180.1 GCA_016209525.1 Verrucomicrobiota bacterium | reverse complement strand
GACTCAAGCAGGGTCGTACCTCTGTGGATTCGGGGCGCTCTGCACAACGAGCCGCTGGTCGTATACGGACCGGAGAAGAAGCTTGACTTCACGTATCTGGACGACGCCGTGGACGGGATACGGCGCGCGCTGGAGAGATTCGATGCCGCACGCGGCAAGCCGATCAACATCTCGTCCGGGACCAGCGTCGAAATCGTTTCGGTAGCAAGGATGTTGCGGGAACTGACTGGCAGCGCCAGTGAGATCATGATCAAACCTACGCGAGCGGGCGAGGTATGGACCTACCAGGCGGACCTTTCGCGGGCCAAACAGTTGTTGAATTACGTACCGACCATCGACGTAGAGTGCGGGCTTCAAAGGTCCGTCGACTGGTACAAGACTCATCTGCCAACTCACGACGATGACTGATTGCTCGGAGAACGCAGCCATTTGAAATTTCGATTCCTGGCTTCGGATTCAGGACATTAGCGGACGTCCAGACCGAGACCGCCGGCGAAATACGGCGCAACAGGGGAAATGGCCAGCGCGTTCAAGACAGGCTTGAATCGCTCGCGTGGGTAGTCGGACAGCCTCCGAACCAGGAACTCTCCATTCCTGACAATGAAGAACTGGGCGTACCCGCTGCTCTCAAGAATCCTCCAGCATCGCTCCGCGCAGGCCTCGCCCTCCTGGAATTCATATATCAAGTATGAGATCGATTCGGGGTTCAGCAGGTTTCCGCAGCCTGACAAGACCTTATCGTCGTGATATTCGGCGTCTATTTTCAACAGATCAATGTGCGCGATACGGTTTCTGGCGGCAAAGGAATCGATCCTCTCAGTCTGTACGGTTTCCTCCTTTGTCGTCTCCTTTCCATGTTCATTGATTGCGGCGCCCTGATTCCCCACAAAGCTTTCACTGAGGTTTCGGGGTGTCTTGAGAATCACGGATGTCGACGCGTCGGACACGGCCAGACGATTTGGGATGATCTTATCCGTCCGGTTCAAGCGTATGTTGTTCAGCAGGCGCCCGTAGTTCACGAAACTCGGCTCGAATGCGTGTACGACGTCGCTCGCTCGCAATCGAGATGCCATCGCGAGCGAAATCACCCCGATGTAGGCACCGACGTCGAAACATATGATGGTTCCGCGACGGGCGGCGAGAGCCTCCAAGATCTTGAACACGTGAAAGATGACCCCTGAGTCGTCGGTCCTGACGCCCTGAAGAACGGAACCGACCAGTCTGGTGTCTGTCCAGAGGTAATAGCGCAACCCGTAGCGGTCCCGAAATGGGACTCTGCCGAAGACTCCTGCGTATACGGAAAAGAGCTTCGCTCTCAGGCTCTCAATCACGGAATGCGTCAGAAGAGATCAGCCAGACTCGGCACGCTCAGGAGCCGAGCCGCCGCCCGAGCCGCCCACTGTGATGCTCGTTGCGATGCGGGACCGCCGTGATACACGGCAAGTAATATATGCCGCTGCGGTCGCGACGCCTGCGCCTGCAAAAAGGCATATGAATGGTTCGACTTCGAGCCTGTGCCGAGAAGTTCCTATCGGCCCGGCAGCGAGCCACAAGTAGCCGACATAGGTGAGCAGTAGCAGTAACACTGGATCGCGCCACCCGCCGCGCGCGAGGCGCCAGAGAACATAACCAGTCGCAGCCAAGAACGCCAGTACGTGCCAGAGCCCGATGTAGAGCTTTGCAGCGACCACCACGTAGAAGCCCTCGTTGACAAGGCTGGTCAATCTAGTCACTTCATTGCCGATCTTGTTGGACGAAGGCAGCAGTTTCTGTATTTCGGTTATCCGCGCGCGGTCCGCCTCACCATAAAGATAGATGAGAGGACCATAGCTCATCGCCCCTTCGCCTGCAAATCTCAGCATGCCGAGAATCTGCACCTTCGCGTAGGTCAACGGACTGTGCCAAATTACGGAGAGCCCCTCTCGAACCCAGTAGGTGTTGCGGGCGTTTGCCGACATCTTATCTACTCCATCGGCATCCGCCCGCGCCCGCCGCGCGACCCGCGCCTCATACCATGTGATCCCCTGGTCAACAGATAGGACGCGCGCCGCCATCCAGTAATACAGGGAATACGGTCCGACTTCTGACACCGAGGTCAGTCCGGCCCGCGCATAGTTCCTTGCCGTCCATCCGCCCACCAGGATGGCAAGCGGCACCGCGAAAACAAACACAGCGAGCAAACCATACCGAACCCACGAACCCGACGACCGCCGTGCAGACCGCGCACGTAAGAACACAAACGGAAGAAAGAACAAGATCAAAAACAATGCACCGGGACGAATAAGAATCGCGACGCCGAGAGCCGTCGAGGCCAACGACAAGTCAACCAACTTATTTTTGCGTAGGTAGCCGACCATGAAATATATGGATGTGACCGAGAAGAATATCGAGAGCGTCTCTGCATAATCACTGTTGACTAGAGAAAGACGATGGAGAGACAGCAAATGGATCGCCGCTCCGAGGATCGCGGCAGTTCGCCCATCGAACACCCGCCGGCCAAGCAGGTAGAGAACTCCTGCCGACGCCAAAGACACGAGATTTTGGACGATCATTACCGCGACATGGCTGTCACCGAAAAGGACGTAGATGGCCGCAATGAACATCGGGTACCCGGGAGTTCGGGTGATCTCCGGCGCGAGATTCGGATAGTCTCCACTTGAGAAAGTGCGGTAATCGATCAGGTTATGGGCAATATCGCGATAGCTGTCTTCAGAAGCATAAATCGAATCAGGGCTGTTGCGGGTAATTACGACGAGAAGGGCGACCTGGAAGATCAGCGTCAAGACGAAGAGAACGGCCAGCAGACGCGGTGTCTGCAGGACGCTTCGGCGCAGCTTGGACATGACAGTTATGGGCGGCCTGCGATTCTCGGTCAACTCGATCGGGAAACGGCGTGACGCTCGCCGCCACCGATGGAGCATCTGGGCCGAGCCGTAGCGATCTGCGGTCCGGTTTCGGCGCTCTGGTGACGAGCGGGTGACGTGCGATTGTACCTGCAACTCGGGCGAGGGCACGCGTTGATCGCGGTCAACCGAAGGCTCTACCATGGCATGGCTCAATCGTCGACCGCGGTTGACCGCCGCAAGAGAAGGACTTTGTGACAAACGAATCCCAGGCGTGGGCTCCCCGAGTGTTGATCTGCATCCCCACGTACAACGAGAAGGACAATGTCGAACCGCTGTTTCACGACATCGTGAAGCTCGGCCTGGACGTCGACCTTCTATTCATTGACGACCACTCTCCGG
>JACQWK010000010.1 GCA_016209525.1 Verrucomicrobiota bacterium | reverse complement strand
TTCCAGGGCTCGACGGGAGTCTCGCCCACCGGTGGAACGGTTCATGGTCCCAATGCGCGCCCTTTGGGCTTGGGGGCTCTCCATGAACCGACCCACCCCTGCACCCCTCCCAGGAGGGGAACCGCGTTGCGCGCCGCTACTGTCCGTTCCCTTCGTGGGAGGGATGCAAAGGCGCGGGCTCAAGGGCAGAATGGCTGCTGTTCGTCCTTCTCAGGACGATCCGACGAGATTTTGGGATTGGGCGGCAGGACCGCTCGAAAGTGCTTACGACCTACTGGGGCCAGCGTGATTCCGTACGTCTTGAATAGAACCTCAAGGTTCTTTTTGAGCTGGCCCGCTGTGAACAGCCCATCGCGATGGAAACTTACGCCGCGGTCCGGCGCGGGCGCGGGTTGGACGAGCCGCCAGCGGCTGAGCCGTCCGTGCAACAATTCGTCCAGCCTCTCCATGAGATTCTTGGTTCGGGGGAGCAATTGGCGTCCGATGAGTTCCTCATACATGGCGAGGGCCTGCGACACATTGGTCACATGAATATTCGCGGTCAGCCGGTCATCGGGTGAAAGATCGGACCTCAGTTCGAACTTCAGTCGCGGAACCTCGATGGTTTCTCCCGGAGTGGCAGCTTCGTGCGTTTGCAGGCGGGAGCCGCTGATTTCAGACTCGCGGTGCCCTGACAGCAGTGTGAGCAGCGCGACAGGCGCCGCCAGAGCGGCGACTTTACGCCACAGGGGGATTGGGCGTGCAGCAATGGGCCTCATACCACAACGCAACGCCGCGGCAACCGAGAAGACGCCGACGATCGTCAATGGTCTCCAACCCGCCTGGACTGGCATTATCCAAACCAGCGTCGTTCCGCAGCGCATGCAGGAAACTCATACGGCGCTTTGGGCCCCGCAGCAAGCGGTACTTCCGTACGACAAATCCGAAGCTCGAAATCCGAAATCCGAACCAAATTCAAAATCCGAAAGCTTCCAAGGCTCAGAACCGCGCCAGGCCACATCGTTTTAAGATTTGGATTTCAGGCTTTCGGCTTTGTTTCGGATTTCGAGTTTCGGATTTCGGACTTCGAGCGAAGTTAAGTTCTCCCCGTCGAAAGATCCCGCAAACCCGGAAGCTATTTTTGCATGAGCGCTCAATGCCCGTGCTGATGCTCTTGGATGTATTCCTGTTTCAACCCGAGCTTTTCCGGCGCGTGCAGCACGAGCATTTTCATTCGAATGTCGGAAGGCATTTCCTTCCGAGTCAGTTTGGAAACGGCGACCATCAACGCGATGGCCAGCGGCACCGTCCAGAGGGCCGGTTGTTCGCACAGGATTCGCAACAACGGATGCGCCGCCCAAAAACTGTCCAAAGGCAGCCACTTCAAATCGCTGAAACTGGTCAGTGAAATCGCCGTCACGGCGGAGAGGCCTCCGGCCATCATTCCCGCCGCGGCGCCTTTCATAGTCATGCCGCGCCACCAAGAACTCATGAAAAGGAGCGGAAAGTAGCTTGCGGCAGCGATGGCGAACGCCTGTCCGACCATGAAGTTGATCTGAAACGGTTCGACCTGCATTCCCGCCACGATGGAGCCCGCCCCGAGCATGACCGCGGACCACCGAAACATGCGCAACCGCTGTTGCGGCGTGGAGTTTGGCCTTAGCATCCGGCCATACACATCATGCGCCAGCGCGCCGGTCATTGAGACGAGCAAACCGCTGAACGTGCTCATAAAAGCCGCGAAAGCGCCGGCGCACGTGATGCCGGAGAGGATGCTGCCCCAAGGGATTTTAGATTTGCGATTTGCGATTTGCGATTGAGGGTCGGTGTTCTTAGCCGAAGACGAGATCTGAGACTGCGCGGATCCACTCCCGTCTTCTCGTGTTCCCGTCTTCTCGTCTTCTCGATTCAGGATGCGGGGCAATTCCAGCACCACCTTGTCCGTCCCTTTCGCCCCGGTTCCCGCGTAGAGCTCCGGAGAAAGATTCCGCCCCATCACACCGAAGATCGGCGGGAAGAGGTAGAACACGCCGATGAGAATCATGACCCACATCGTCGTGCGTTTGGCGGCGACGCCGTCGGGGTTGGTGTAAAACCGCACGAGAATGTGCGGCAACCCCGCCGTGCCGCAGACCAGGGCGATGATCAGCGAATAGGTGTAGAGCAACGCCAGCGGCTTTGGATCCACAGGCATGATGACCGCGTCCGCGGTAGGAAACGCCTTGAACACATTGCCGGGCTCGCGAACCACCGTGACTCCGCCGTCGGCAAGGATCTTCGCCATCTGCGGAACGATGACCGAAGGCACGTCCTTGCGGATATTGCAGCGCAGTCGAATCTCCTTCAGCTTTTCGCTCCGAAGATAACTGATGCGGTCGCGAAAATTGAAGCGCTCCGTCAGCAGCGTGTAGTCCGCATAAGTTTTGACCAAATCCCACGCCGTCCGCGTGCCGCCGATGGCGATGGCGAACACGGGATCATCGACGGAAAAGACGCGCTGGATTCGGGCCCTCCACGGCGTACCGCCGAAATCAACGTCCTCGCGCTCCAGCAGTCCATCGTATTGGGCGGCAGGCTTAGCGGCTTTCGCGGCTTTGGTGGTCAGCGGGCCGAAGGGGTTGAGCCAGGTTGCATCCGAGGGGGCCAGTTCCGGCAAGGGCTTTCGTTTCGGTTGACTCAATTCGAAATTGGAAAGGATAGCCGCAACTCGGTTTGTCCAAGCCGCGGGGGCTGCAACCAAGACCAGCTCCTGATAACCGAGAAGGTGAACCCCGTTTGTTGTGAGCATTTTTTCTACGCGCTGCAAGACCTCGTTCGCGTTCACACCGACGAGGTCTAAGTCGTAAGCGTCTTGTGGATAAGCTATGTTGGCCAACAAAACCTGCTTTTCGGCTAACTTCCCGTACAAGGCGAGGAGGTCGTGCAAACGATACTGGCTGAGCTTCACGCTCACCGAGTCGGCATTTTTGGCTTTTCGAAGGTTTCTTCTTTCTTTGTATTCCTTGAGCTTTTCCGTGGCCTTGTTCAGCCACTCGTCAATCGGCGCCAATCCCGTCACCGCATCCCTGGGTTTTGGGATGCCTGGCGGATTCTGCGCATCGAAGAATCGAATGTTGAGGTCGGCCAGCGCCAACGCGTTTCCGGTTTGTCCGGACGGCTTCGTTTGGCCGATGGCTTCGATCTGCCGTCCATAATCCCCATACACCACCATGAGCACGAACACCGGCACCGAAATGGCGAACATCTTCAGCCAGTATTGAAACGCCTGCACGAGGGTGATGCCTTTCATGCCGCCCAACGCCACGTTCAACGTGATCACCGCGCCGACCACTAGGACTCCCGCCCAGTACGGAAATCCTTTGAGCGCTTCGCCCTGTTTGTGCGGCGCCAGTAATTCAAGGAAGGTGCCGCGCAAATCAACGTCCTGGAAGATATAGGCCAGCGTTGTTCCCGCTCCTTTCATCTGCGGCATGGTGTAGAAAAAGCCAATGAACAAAACGAACACGACCGCGATCTTGCGGAAGACGGGCGAATCGTAGCGGCCTTCCGCGAAGTCCGGGATCGTGTAAGCGCCAAACCGCCGGAGGGGTCCGGCAATGAAGAGCAGCAGGAACAAGTATCCGCACGCGTAACAAACCGGATACCAAAGCGCGTCGTAGCCCGAACTCATCACCATCCCGGCCACGCCCATGAACGAAGCGGCGCTCAAGTATTCGCCGGAGATGGCGCTGGCGTTCCACCCGACGCTCACGCTGCGTCCAGCGACGAAGAAATCGTGCGCCGTCTTGGATTTTTTCGCCGACCAAAAGCCCATCCAAATGGTGGCGATGACGGTGAGGGCGCTGAAGGCGAGGATGTAGGGGTCGATGTGCATTGTTCGGCGAATAAGTTCAGGCCTTGGAAGATGAGAGGACGAGAAAACGGGAGGACGAGTTGTGCTACTTAGATCGTCGTGGAAGTACCCATTGTTTAGGGTTGTTGCCCATCGTCACGAGTTTGCCGAGGACTCGGTTATAGAGCTTGATCAGACCCCGGCCCTGCTTTGCCGTTAAGTAACCATAGCGGACGGCATATTCCAGCCACACCTGAGTCTCAGCGCCTTCGCCTTCGGCTTCGTTCAGTTTGTTGATGAAGACGGCCTCGTACTTTCGCCGCCTCCACGCTTCGGCGATTTGACCGGAAACAGATCGCGATGACCGGCGGACTTGATCGGTGAGGGAATAGGCTTCCACTTTGGGAAAACTCTTGGACAATTCAAAAACCTCCATCGCCGCTTCCACGGACAGTTTATAGACGTCCAACTCCCAGTGATACCGGATTTGTTTCGCCATAGATGTTACCTCTCGTTTTCTCGTTTTCCCGTTTTCCCGTCTTCCTTTTCAGCACCGACGGCCTCGTTGACTTCCGCGTCTTCAAGTTCAATCGACCGCCTGATAAAGAAGTAGGAAATCAGCCAGACCAACGGAAAAAACAGCACCCCCAAGATCAGCCACGTCAGCGTAAAGCCGAAAACGCGCGTGGCCATGAGCTCCGGCAGGAAATAATTCGCCAGCGGCAAGCCCAGCAAAGCGATTAGGAACGTGGCCGCGCAGGCGATGGACAATTTGAGCTGACGCCGCATCAGCCGGTGCAGGAATTCTTCGCTGTGGATGTCGGTTTTCCCAGATGGCGCAGGGTTCATGGTGGCGACGTTCTAACAAGACCAAGGAAGGCGGGCAACCGGGTTTTATAGAAATGACGAATAACCAATGACGAATGACGAAAGAAATCCGAATGACTGAAGCGGGAGAACATCCATGGCCGCTGTGCAGTACTTCGGATTTCGACCTTCGTCATTCTTTCGTCATTCGTCATTCGTCATTCCCGTTCACCCCATCTTCTCCCTTCCCAAGCGCGCCGGCTTGTCGTAATTTCACCGCGCTTTCGGAAAGATGCCTAGCGTCTATATCAAAACGTACGGTTGCCAGATGAACGAGCGCGACTCGGAAGCCGTCGCCGCCCAACTCGTGGCGAAGGGGTACACCTTGGCGCGGTCCGAGGCCACCGCAGACGTGATTCTGCTGAACACGTGCAGCGTCCGCGATGCCGCCGAACAGAAGGCGCTCGGCAAAATGCAGAATCTGGCCGCAGACGTTCGGCGACACCGGCCCAACGTCGTGCTGGGCTTCTTGGGTTGCATGGCCCAAAGCCGCGGACAGGAATTGATCGACCGGCTGCCCGACGTGGATTTGGTCCTTGGGACGCAGAAATTTCATCGGGCCGCCGAGTATCTCGAGGCCATCCTATCTGGGCGCCGTGACAAGGTCTGCGACGTCGGTGAGGAGGTCGGGAGCGAGGCGACGATCAAAGAACACCTTCTCTCCGGCAACCCTGGGATCGACGACTCTCCGAGGGCGAATGAGAAAGCGGGTGTGGGTAGCACAGGCTACCAGCCTGTGCCGTCCGGCGACTCGCCGGACGGAATGGAAAGGGCGTCGAAAGCTTCGCCTGAGTTCGGCAACCCTCTGGGCTGCACTCCCACGCCGGTCGGCGAGTCGCCAACCGGAGCGGGCGAGTCGCCCGCGCCACCCATTTTTCAGACACGCTCTCGCGAAGGTTCGCTTCAAGCGACGGCCTTTGTGAGCATCATGCAGGGGTGCAATCAATACTGCACCTTCTGCATTGTGCCGTACACGCGAGGCCAGGAGCGGAGCCGGTCCATCGCTGATATTGTGGCGGAATGCCGCGAATTGGTTGCCCGCGGCGCGAAGGAGGTCACTCTGCTCGGTCAAATCGTGACCAGCTACGGCAAGCGTGAAATCGGCGTTAAGGATGGCAAATCCGCATTCGTGCAACTGCTCGAAGCGGTTCACGAGATCGAAGGTCTCGAGCGTATCCGATTCACCTCGCCGCATCCGAAGGGGTACGGCGACGATCTGGTTGAGGCGTATCGCCAACTGCCCAAGCTTTGTGAGAGCGCCCATTTGCCGGTGCAAAGCGGCAGCGATCGGGTCCTGAAATTGATGCATCGCGGCTACACGCGCGCCCGATTCCTGGGCATCGTCGAGAAGCTGCGCCGCGTCCAGCCGAAGATCGGGCTGGGCACGGATATCATTGCGGGTTTTCCCGGCGAGACGGAAGAGGACTTCGAAGAGACGCTGTCGTTGGCGCGAGAAGTTCGATTCGATCAAGCTTACGTGTTCAAGTATTCCCAACGAAGGGATACGCCCGCCGCAGCCATGCCCAATCAACTTCCTCAGACGATCATCGAAGATCGTCACGCGGAATTGCTGAAGGTGATCAATGAGATCGCCGCCGAGAAGTTCCAGAGTCTCGTCGGGCAACGGGTTCAAATCCTCGTCGAAGGGACGAGCCGAAAGAACCCGGCTCGAATGGAGGGGCGGACACGGTGCAATCGAATCGTCGTCTTCGAAGGATCGGCGCGCCACTGCGGGCAACTTTTGGATTTGCAGATTCGCCGGGCGAGCGCCCACACCCTGTACGGCGATCCTGCGATCATCGGGCTTGAATGAAACTCTCAACTTTAGCGGTCGGCTTGGGGATCCTGGTGGCGCTGCCCAATGCTTACGGGCTGTTCAAGCCGCGCGAATTCGGCTCGGCGGCTCGACGATTTCCCAGGTCGCTGCCTTGGGGTTACGCGTTGATGGGTCTGGGCACCGTTTGGTTCCTCTGGAATCTGAACGCGGAGTCGATCTCGGACTTCGCCGCCTACAAAAAGTGGATGCTCATGGGTTTCGGCGCGCTCGGGATTGCCACCTGCGTTTTCGTGCAGGATTTCCTGGCGGTGCGGGGCCTGTCGATAGTTCTCTTGATGGTCGCCAAACTCATGTTGGACACGGCGCGGTGGCATGATTCGCAATGGCGGCTGGTCATTTCCGTTTGGGCCTACGTTTGGATCCTGGCCGGGATGTGGTTCACCGTTTCCCCCTGGCGCCTTCGCGACCTGATTCAGTGGGCCACGGCCAGCGAAAAGCGGCTCAAGATGGTCACTGCGCTCCGATTGGCGTTTGGGCTCTTCGTGGTGGTCCTAGGGTTGACGATCTATTGATTGGGCTCCCGGAAATGATACCGTCGGGCCCGAGGCCGAATCATTGGCTGAACGCTTCAGCCTGCGTTACGGAACGATGATGTCGGTCCCGCAGGATGCGGCCAAAACAATTAGACTCGCAGCGGCGGCGGCTGTCCAGCCAAACGCCGCTTCTCGGCCCTTGGTTGCGGCGCCGAGCGGTTCGAACGTTGGCTAAGGACGCGACGCCGGAAGCGACTTGTATCCTCTCGGAATTCGCCGCCAATTGCCTGGATGAGTCGCTGCGCGCCTTCGCTTTGAACGCTCTCAGAGGAAGTGCTTTGCCTTCGCTCGTGGACGCCGTGTGCGAGGTCTGGGTGTCCGGGAGATCGACGGTTCTGGCTCGGTTGCTGGCGGAGAAAACGTGGATCGCCGATACGCCCGCTCGGAACCGAGTGCTCACAGCACTGAAGGCGGAGCGGTTGGAGGTGATCCTGGACGAGGGCCCCGAACTCATCGACCCGCTGGTCGAGGCGTGCCACGATGTTGATCAAGAGATCGCGTCACGCGCCCGTGTTTGCCTGGGAAAATTGCGCCGACCGGCGACCATCGATGCGCTCTGTCTTCGGTGGAAGCTGAGAAGGGAAGCCACGGTAACGGAGGCATTGCAGCAGGCTGGGTACATCGCTCAGCAACCAACAGATGTGAGAATTCTGACGGCGTTAAAGGCGGGCAAACTGGAGGTTGCCAACGGGAGCGGTCCCGAAGGAATTGAGCCGTTGCTCGCAGCATCCCAAGATGCGGATCCGGAAGTTTCCAACCGTGCCGCGACCGCGCTTTGGCAACTCAGGGATCCGCTGGCGCGCGAAGCTCTCTGCCGTCTCGTGCTTCAACGCGATGAGCCTTTGGCTCGCGAGGCGGCGGTCAACGCGGGATATGCGCCGCGCGAGCCGTCGCAGCGGGCCTTGTTTTATTTCCTGACGGAACAATGGGAGGCTTACGAAGATTTGGACTTCGATCGTCAGTTGCTCGCCCGTGCCTACGAGTCGGGAGACCGGACGCTCCGGTGCCGCGTGGCAGAGAAAGGCCGCCGTTCCGGCCGCACGGAATGGCTCACCGCGGTCGTGGGCCGTCGCTATGACCGTCGCTTGAGTGAAATGACCGGCGAGGAATGGGAAGCCGCCGTCACCGTGCTCCGCGAGAACAGCCGGTGGGAGGATCTTTGGCAGATGGCTCAGGTTGCGCCCGCCGACTGGAGCGTTCGTTTGTTGAGCCCTCTCGAACAGTGCGGCTGGAGTCCAAAAGATGACCGCATTCGAGCGGACTTGGCGGAGTTGGTTCGGTTGGCTCACGGATGCCGGGAGGAGCCGCCATTTCTTGGCCGCCTGTTGAGAAGCGAGAAGCCGCTGGCCGGCCACTCCGCGGGCGTGAGTTGCCTCGAATTGAGCCAAGACCATGCAGCGCTGGCAACCGGAAGCCACGATCACACGGTTCGGCTGTGGCGTTTGGACACTGGAGGTCTCGAACGCATCCTCGAAGGACACTCGGATTGGGTCGAGTGTTTGGCGATCAGTCCAGACGAACGCGTGCTCGCCAGCGGAAGCCGGGATAAGTCAGTCCGGCTCTGGAGCTGGCCGCAAGGAATCGCGCTCCACCAACTGCGCGACCACACGGACGAGATTCGTTGCCTGGCCTTCAGCCCGGACGGGCGTTTGCTCGCCTCCGGCAGCAGTGACGCCACGATTCGATTGTGGAGCGTGGCGGAAGGCCGGTCACTCGGGAAACTCGAAGGCCATTTCGACATCGTGAGCAGTCTTTCCTTCAGTCCCGATGGCCGCTGGCTCGCCACCGGGAGTTACGACAACGACGTGCGTCTTTGGAGCCTTCCGGACGCGCAACTGGCGGCGACGTTGAAAGGCCACAAAGCCATGGTCAACTGCGTCGCCTTTGCCGGCGACGCCTCGCTGCTGGCCAGCGGCAGCAAAGACCGCTCAATCCTGGTTTGGAGCCTGCCGGCGGGATCCAAATTGGCCCGGCTCAAAGGCCACAAGGAAGATGTTTCTTGTTTGGCGATTCATCCGGATTCCCGCCTGCTGGCCAGCGGGAGCTGGGATACCACCGTTCGGCTTTGGAAGCTGCCGGACGGCGAACCCCTCGATACTTTGGGCACGATTGGCACCAATGACGGCCACTCCGGTTGGGTCAATTGCCTCGCCTTCAGCCCGGATGGAAAAGTGCTCGCGAGCGGCAGCTTCGATCAAACGGCGCGTCTTTGGAGTGTTCCTGGCGGAGCCCCTCTCAAGTCCCTGGAGGGGCATGAGGACAAGATCACCTGCCTTCGCTTCAGCAGCGACGGACGGACGCTGGTGACCGGCAGCGCGGACAAAACCATTCGCGTCTGGCGGTCTGAATTGGCGCGATTGCGTCGCGTGCCCATCCGCCAAACGACCCTGGAGGATTTGGAATGGGTTGAGAACGTCTTGTCGAACTCGCGGCTGTCGGACGCCGAACGCGGCTGGATGCAGTTTCTTTTCGGTCTGATGCGCCATCGGCACCGGTATGATATCGAAGTCGGCGAGGCGCCGCGGATCGCCGTCGGTGAGTTCGATATTGAGCTGGAGGGATAATTCGTCATTGTCTGAATATGCCGGGCCGCTTGGGAATTGACTTTGGAACGTCCAACACGGTGGTCGCCGTGTGGGATGACTCGCGGCGCGAGGGCGTGACGCTCCACATTCCGGACTTTGGACGGCTCTGTCACTTTAGCCCGTGCTCGAATTCATTCTCCTGGACCGCTTCGGACCCCGTAGAGCAGGCTTCCAGCTCGCCGGTCCAAGGGGTATCCTTACCGAGCGGTTCAAACGGCGAGCTGCCGCCGCAACCGGCAGACAAGATGTCGGCCCCAGACTCTGAATCCGGCTCTCACCCCTCCGCACAAGCCATTTCAGTCATCCCGACTCTCATTCATTACGCCGAGGATGGACGGCGCTGGATCGGCGAGCAGGTCTGTCAAAAGAATCTCGTCTCTTCGCCGCGCACCTTCAGCCTGATTAAGCGGTACATCACCAACCGCAGTCCGGTCACGCGGCGGCTCGGAGCAAAGACCGTTTCCCACTTTGAAGCCGGAAGAGACTTTCTCTCGGCCGTCATCCTGTTTGCGGCCCAAGAATTGAATCTGCGCGACGAGGAAGTGGCGTTGACCGTTCCCGTCGAAGCTTACGAACATTATGTCGATTGGTTTACGCGAGTGGTCGAGGCGTCCGGGTTGCCGCGCTTCCGATTGATTGACGAACCGTCGGCGGCGGCATTGGGCTACGGAGCCCATGTCCAGCCGGGGAGCGTTTACCTGATCTTTGATTTCGGGGGCGGCACACTCGATGTGGCCGTGGTCTTGATCGAAGAAGAGGACCGGCTGGCGGCCGGTCGTCGCTGCCGGGTCCTGGGCAAGGCGGGCCGCGAATTGGGTGGCAGCACCATCGATACATGGATCTTCCAAGAGGTGCTCCGCCGGAACCATCGGTCGGATGCGGATGACGACATCCGCGGTGTGAGCGCGGAGTTGCTCGCCGCGTGCCGCGCCATCAAAGAAGAGCTGTCATCCGCTGAGCGGGCCGCCGTCCACGTCGCGAAGCCCGGTCCGGGCACCGCGCTCTCGGCCGAGTTCACTCGCGCGGACTTTGAAGAGCTGCTGGATCGACACGACGTGTTCAGCCAGATCGACCACACGATCCGACGAGCGTTGAATGGGGCTCGAGACCGGGGCTACGGTGAGGACCAGATCAGAGCGGCGCTGATGGTCGGGGGCAGCAGCTTAATTCCCGCCGTGCAAAAGACCGTCCAGCGGATTTTCGGGAAAGAGTTGGTCCGGCTGGAGCGTCCACTCGACGCGGTGGCGCGCGGGGCGGCGGCCTTTGTGGCCGGCGTCGATTTCTACGATCATATTCAGCACGATTATGCGATCCGCTGGACAAACCGCCAGAAGGGCGATTACGAATATCGCCTGTTGGTCGAGCGAGGCACTCCATATCCGACGCGCGAACCGGTGCGGCGCCTGACCGTGAAGGCGTCGTATGACGGCCAAGTGGAGTTGGGCATTGCCATCTTTGAAATCGGCGAATGCCACAGCAGAGGCGACAAACCGGTGGTGGAATTAGTCTTCGATCCCAGCGGCGCAGCGCGTGTCATGGAAGTCCCGCCGGACGAAGCGGAGCGGCGGACCTACTTCTGGATCAACGAGCAGTCACCCACCTTCTTGCGGGCGACCCCTGCCGCGCAACAGGGTGAACCTCGATTCGCGGTGGAATTCGGGATCGACGCCCACAAGCGCCTCCTCATCACCGCGCGCGATTTGAAGACCGGACAACTGACGCTGCGGGACTATCCGGTGGTGAAGCTGGTTTAGCCCCCCTCTCCCAGCGGGAGAGAGCCGGGGTGAGGGAGAATCGTCGGCAAACCCGAACGTCTCTGGTTTGTCCAAGCCGTCCACCCTCACCCTGATCCTCTCCCTCAAGGGAGGTATGTGTTTAGCCATGGGTAGCGCAGCCGTCGCGGCTGCGGGTTTTGGCGGCGTCTCGCTGCCAGTCGTGGCGATGGTGGCGCCGAGACGGCGC
>JACQWK010000209.1 GCA_016209525.1 Verrucomicrobiota bacterium | reverse complement strand
GCACTGCTGTTGAATTAAGGTCAACCGGCCGTTTCTTGCTCTTAATCGTGCTCTTACTCTTACTCCGGAACTCCCTGGAGAGATTAAGATTACGAGTAAGAGTAAAAGCAAGACCTGCTCGGGATGGAATCGAATTCATTCTTAATTCAACAGCAGTGGGGCCAGAGGGCAACCGAGGGCCAGTCAAATTCCAGCGGCGTTGGGATCTTGCCCGCGGGTTGAAGAGTTCTGAGGCAAGCCCCAGCTCGTCGAACTCCACCGCGTGCGCGTCCAGCGATAACCTTGATAGGAAAGGAAGCGTCGCGGCCTACTTCTTTGCGAGTGCCTTCGCGGCAGCTTGCTGGAACTCGCGGCGGACTTCGCTGGCGTCGCTGTTTGGAAAATTCGAGCGTTGCACCATCAGGATGTACGCCACGCCTTTCGCGGGATCGATCCAGGCCTGCGTTCCCCAGGCGCCGCCGTGGCCATGAGTTCCGGGCGAAAGCATCGAAGCGACGCCTTCATGCGGCGCGCGCAAAACGCAGGTGCCAATCCCCCAGCCGTAATTCGTGCCGTGGCTGCCGAAGGTATCGCTCTGAAAAAACCCGGTGGGCAATTCGCCAGTCTGTGGAGTGGAGAGAAACTGAATCGCCGCCTCGCTGAGATAGCGACGGTTGCCGAGTTTCCCGCCGTTGAGCAGCATTTGGCAGAACCGGGCGTAATCGGGAGCGGTTGAATAGAGACCGCCATTCCCTTGAGGCGGACGGTCGCGCGGGCCGAACTCGGGACGGAGCGGCACCGGTTCGAGCGCCCCGGTGTCCTTGTTTTTGCTATAGGCCGTGACCAGTTGGGCGCGGTGGCCGGCATCCAGATAAAACGTGGTGTGCTTCATTCCCAGCGGATCGAAAAGCCGCTTCTGGAGGAACGCGTCAAAGGTCATTCCGCTGACGACCTCGACGATGCGCGCGGCGGCGTTGATGCCGCTCTGGGTGTATTGCCACTTTTCGCCAGGCTCATATTTCATCGGAGCGGCGAGCCAGAGCGGAACCAGATCCGCGAGCGTCTCGGCCTGTTGCGCCGCCGGCCCGCTCGCTTCGCCCAGGCCGGAAGTGTGCGTGAGGATTTGTGTGATGGTGAGATTTGCCGGTTTGCCCGACGGAGTTTTGAGATGGGCAAAATCGGGCAAATATTTGGCGACTGGATCGGACACTTTCAACTTGCCTTCGTCTTGCAGCATTAGAATGGCGACGCCGGTGATCGGCTTCGTCATCGAGGCAATCCAGAACAGCGTGTCCGGCTTCATGGCCCGTTTTGCGGCGATGTCGGCAAAGCCCGTGCACTCCATGTGGAGAATCTTGTTCTTCGTGACGACCATGGTCACCGCTCCCGCGATCTCGTTCTTCGCGACCATTTGTTCCATGGCCGCGCCGACCCCGTGGAGCTTCGGCTCTTTCGAAAACGCTGGCACCGTGACGACCAGAGCGGCCACGAAAGGAAGGTTGGGAAGGAAAGGACAAAGGTTCATGGAGCCAAGCCTACCTGGTGACTTAACTAAATCAACCCTTGACCAGGATTTGGAACGGGGGCGAGGGTCATGGGGCCAGGGGATCCCGCGCGAAGCTGGCCGAGCGGTTGCACCAGGATGAGGTGGAGGTGCCACTCAATTTTGGATTTTGGATTTTGGATTTGCGACGCCCAGCATGTCGGCCAATGCGTTCGGCTCGGACTGGGCGAGGCTGGAGCACAGCACCGTGCTGTTTCGCAAGCCGGCCCCCCAGCCTCCCGCGGTCGCGGCGATCAAGTGTGCGTCCCAAACACCCATTGCCCCCCAATCGGCGGGACGGTAAGGTTGCGTTGACTTATGAACTGGCGAGACAAAATCCTTAGCGATCCGCAAATTCTGCGGGGCAAACCGTGCATCAAAGGCACGCGCATTCCGGCCGCCCTCGTTCTGGGCTATTTGGCGGCGGGGCGCGAAACCGAGACCATCCTGAAGGAGTTCCCTGACCTCACGGCGGCGGACGTGGCGGCCTGCCTGGACTACGCCCGCGATCTGGCAGAGTTCGAAGTTGTGACCGCATGAGTCTGGGTTTCTTCAGTGACCAGTGCGTGCCGGCGGAAATCACGGACACTCTTCGTCACCACGGGCACCAGGTCACCTTGCTGCGGGAAGTCCTCCCCATCCGCTCGCTTGACCCGGTGGTCATCGCCAAGGCGCAGGAACTGGGCGCGATCCTTCTCTCCCTCAATGGCGACTTCGCCGACATCGTGGCCTATCCGCCTACCCGCCACCTGGGCATCGTTGGCATTCAACTGCACAACCACCCGGAGATCATCCCGCAACTCATGGAGCGGCTGCTGGGGTTTCTGAACGCGCATCCACAACAGGAGTTCTATCACGGCAAACTGTTTCTCGTGGAAGTCCATCGGGTCCGAATCAGGCAGTGAACCTCGAGCAAAGCCCACGAAGAAACCATGCCTGACCATTTGCCATACGGCGTCTGCTTCAGCCACAGCGCGAAGAACAAGGCGGTGGTGCGACCGCTGGCGGAGCGTTTGCGTAACGACGGGCTGAAGGTGTGGTTCGATGAATGGGTGCTCAAGCCCCGGATTCCCCTCGCCCATCGGATGGGAGAGGGGTCAGGGGTGAGGGCGGCGAAGATTGAGGAAGGGCTGGAGCATTTCCAATTCGGATTTCGGATTTGCGAAGCCCGGCATGTCGGCGAATGCGTTCGGCTCGGACTGGGCGCAGTCGCTGACCCGCTCTCAACCCTCAACTTTCAACTCTCAACCAACTCCCGCCCCGCTGAACAAAGAGCGCCGCTTCATTCCCCCCGCGGCTCTACGATTCCTCAAACAACCACAAGCGCGACACCGGGCAGAAATCCGCCGAACAATAGTGTTGAGCAATAGAGGCGATTATGAATGCCGAACCAACAACATCGAACCACTCGACAAAAGTCAAACCGACGAAACTGGACGACAACGACCGCGAGATTCTCTTGGAAGTCTACCGACAAAAGCTCGAGTACTTCCGACACCTGGATCGCCTGCGCTGGCAGACGCCACCTTTGGCATTGGGCGTGGGAGCTGCAGTCCTCGCCGCAGCGAAGCAGGAAACGCTCGGATTGTTGGGTGGGCACTCATGGTTGCGGGACTCATCCTGACGTTGGCCTGGCATGCCATGAGGCGGATGAGTGTCCGTCTTGAAGAAAACCGAAAAGTTGTGGATGCAGTAGCGGTGCAACTCGGAGACGAAACAACTCCCCCCAAAGCGACCAGCTTAGAGAGTGCAACCAATTGGTTTAGTATAGCGCTAGCAATCCTGGGTCTCGGTCTGATTATCTACGGAATAGCGCGGGTCATGAGCTAGGTGTTAAACTCAATGAGATCAGGATTTACCCAGGACGTCTTTCTTAGCCACAGCGCAAAGGACAAGGCGGTGGTGCCGTCGCTGGTGGAGCGTTTGCGGCAGGACGGGCCGCTTCCGAAGGCAGAACGTAGAAGGCAGAAGTTGGATTTCAGCCTTCAGCCTTTAGCCTTTAGACTTCGGGCCTTCCTCTGCGATCCGCTGAACCATCAGTGCCGCTTCATTCCCCTGCGGAGCGACGACGCCCCCATCAAAGGCTCCCTGGCGCAATTCCTTTACATCAACTGGCGCCCGGTGGGGCACTTGACAGCAGACTGCTACGTGGGAAAATTGCTTGCGGTGAATGCTGGTTCTTCGTTACAAGACGGCTGCGTTTGAAATGACCTTTGCCCTTCCAGAGATTGAAAAAGCTGGCTGCCAATCGTTTACGGCGTGCGGTCGGGTCGTGACGAGGGACAAATCGTTGCGCAAGTTTTTCTCCCAAAAGCAACCTCTGATTGCAGCGGTCAAGCACGGACGGTTCCGACGATTCGTGCGCCTTTGCTTCAATGAAGGCGGGCATCTGCATTTTGATATCGCTACGCCGGCGTTCTTTCGTGGTCCGTGGAAGCCCAAACTGACTCGCACTTGGACGCAGATTCAGGTTTCACTGAGCCCGTTCGTCGGCCAGAAGATCGACCTTCGGGGCGTGGGTGTCTTTCTTTTGCCGCTTGACAGACTCCCCGAATCAAGCCTCCTCAGAACACTGTCAGTGGAAAGCAAGACGCCGAGAGCGTCCATGAAGTTGACGGGCGGTACCCTTTCGGTAACTGGCGCCCCAATCCAGAGAATCACATGGTCCCTGGAGAGCGAGGGGAAGCGAGTTGAGGTCCGACTACGCTCGACCGTGGAGGTAACGGTCAGCGGAACATACTTGGTGGAGTTGTTCGAACTGCTGAAGGAGTCTCTTCAAATTTTCGTGCTGAGCGATGAAAAGAATTCTGATCAGCCCTGAGCCGTTGGAAGGCGAAGATTTGGGCATTCGAAGCGTCTGGTCCGAGTGGAAGCCTTGCCGCGAAATGCAGCCGACGGGATTCCCAGTCCCTGATTTGTGCGGAGACCCCTCCAAGGTTCAGGTGGTAGTGACACACGATGTCGCCCAATTGGCTGTCGAAGTCGCGGAGATGCGTGCGCAGCTTTCCAAGCAGATGTCTGACATTCAGCGCAAGCTTTCCGGGCTTAAGAAACGAGTTTTGCATCCACGCAGTAGGGAGCAGGTCAGCCAAGAGGCGAATCAAGGCACTCTGCCGTTTTTGCCACCGGAACTGTCGTCAATTTCAGACGCCATCGAACGATCAAGAGCAGTCGTCAACCGCCCGCAAGACCCAAGCGACGAGCTCGGACTAACTTGTTCACAAGAAACATGGCGGCGCGCGATCAGGACCCTGACGGCGCACGCCTTGTCAGTGTGGCAAAAAGCGAGAGTTGTGATCCGGTCTCCGGTCATTTCAGCCGGCCCCGATGGCAGCGTGGATCTTTACTGGACTGCCGCCCCCTACGGACTGCTCCTGAACGTGCCTGCCAACCCAAAGCAGCCAGCAACCTACTACGGTGACGATGCTGCGAATCCAGACTGCAACCGCACCAGTGGAAAACTGGAATCGACCAAGCAAGTTGATCCGGGCGTCCTCATGTGGCTCGCTTACACAGCAGAGCAATGAGCGAGCATTGGCCGATAGAACCCGTTCCGGACGCTGATCTGCTCTTCATGCGTGTCCATCGGAACTATGTTCAGAACGGCAAACCAAACGTCGGCGTTTTCGTCAATCACGGCGAAGGAGAGCAGGAGGGCATGTCAACGGATTGGAGCAAATACTCAACACCCGAGGAAACCAAGAAACGGGCGACAAATCGAGCTTGGCGAGGGGGCGTAATCCAGATGGCGGCTGGCGATGTTCGGAAGATTCCTCGTCAAAGCGTCGTTCATGCTCCACTGCCCGATAATCGTTCCCATACGAACGTCAAGGGTCCAAAGAAGGAGAGCGTAGAGGGAACCCAGGCTCGATACCTGTTCATGCGGGTCTGGAAATGGGCGATTGAGTGCGAGGGCGACGCGCCTGGTTCGACTGCCGCTTGATCTGCTTGTAGCCGCAAGCCGCCGCGTGTTTGCTCTCAGCGCGACGCTGCTGGCCGGTCCCGGTGGGATGTGGGAACTGGCATTCGGCAGTTGGGTGCTGCTCCAACCGGAGCGTATCAACGCCTACGCGCATTGATTGCGGCGGCCTCGTGGTCAGCGCCCCCAGCATGAAGAAGTTCATGGGGGATCGAGGCTTCCTCGGCCCGCTGCATGAGACGAGCGCGAAGACCGGAAAGGGCTGCGACCTACTCCGCGAAGCCATCGTGCAGGCCATTGATTGGAAGAGCATCCCGGAGACAACCTCGCCCGCGCTCTACCGCCGGATGAAGCAGGAAATCCTGAGCCTGCGCGACAGCGGCCTGATCCTGATCCGCCTGGCCGAGTTGAAGCAGCGGATGGAAATGACGCTGCGCGTCACGAATTTCGAACTGGCGGAGTTGGAGGACGGTGGTGGGCCTGTTGGCCGGGTCGGGCATGATCCAGCGTCTGGACTTTGGCGGCTTCATCCTGCTGCGGCCGGAGGTGCTCAGTCGCTACGCCGCCGCCGCCGTGGTGCGGAAGGTGCGGAAGCATCACCGAGATTTGTTCTCGACCCCAAAGCCCTCACCCGCCCTTCGGGCACCCTCTCCCAAACCCACTCCCATTGCCCTCATCCGTCCTGCGGACACCTTCTCCCATCCGATGGGCGAAGGGCATCCCGTGGGCGAGGGGCTGGCTGCATCCGCGAGGACGAGTTGCTGGCCTGGGGTTTGGATTACCAGGATTTCAAACGCCTGCCGCGCGAGGACGAGGGGGTGTTGCGCTGGAATTCCGCAGCCCGGCAGGGCGAAAGACAATAGCCCAGCGTTTCAACGCTGGGTTTCCGGACGACGAGGGATCGAGTCCCCCCAGGGACGAAAGAGATGATCGTCACCTTGCTCAACGATTTCTTTCGCCCCTGTGGGGCTTGGGCGGGTTTGTTGAACGTTGTCCCAGCGATGAATCGCTGGGCTATTCTCGCTCGTCCCTGCGGGACTTTCCAAGTGAGGTTCCCAGCGTCCTCGTGACGTATCGCTTCGACGGCCCGGCGGACGACATCTACGCGACGCTGGTGGTGCGGTTGCATCACGAGGTGGCATTTCAGAGCACCGACCTCTGGAAATCGGCGGCGGCTTTCAACCAATCCCAAAGGGATTGAGTCCTTCAGCCCAAGGTTGCGACGCAGGAGCTACCTTGGGTGTCGGATCGGAATGGCCGCCAACCCCAACGGGGTTGCGTCCGTGTCACGTCACGGCGATCTCGACACAACCCCGTTGGGGGTTGAGGTGCGTTCCATTTCGGTTGCCCAGGGTAGCTCGGTCCGAGCCGGACGGGCCGACCTCGCAACCCTGGGCTTCAAGACGGAATCCCGTTGGGATTCGATCTCTGAAGCGCTGGCTCCCGGCGGCAAGGGGAAGGTGTTCTGTCCGAATTGCGGCGAACCGATCCTGCTGCGCGATGTGATCGAGGAGAAGTTCAATTCGCCGGCGGTGAAGGAGCAGGTGCGCGAGATGCAGAGCGAAGGGCAGGCGGTGATTGACAACGAGCTGCACTGGGGAGCGCACGCGCCCTCGCGTGCTGTGGCCGGCGCCCTCGCCGACCACCCCGAGTGTGCTAGTCCTGATCTGTTCTTCCTTTGGGGTTCCATGCGCGCTTTCGTGGCTGCGCAATTGCTGTTTAGCGCTCAGCTATTGCCGCGTAAGGTGGATGTGCAACTGCCGCGCTCACTGAGGCCGGACGCGGAGCAGCAGGCTGTCCTTGAACGCAATGCTCAAATGCGGCTTGGCGCCCGACACGACACCCAGCGGCCGGTCGTTGGCGTAGTCATAGACTGCGTAACGCGCGCTCTTGCTCAAGCCGCGCAGCTCGATCGGACGGTTCAGCGGCCACAGATCCGCGAAAATCCCGTAGAACAAATCCTTTCCCTTGCGTACCACGTGAATCTCCGGTTTGTCGAAGGCAATGTCGTATAAGTTCAGGTACTCGCCGCTGCTCAAGCCGAGTTCGTCGGAAAGGCGGAACCAGCGAATCCATTTCTCGCGCTGCGGATCCGTCAAATGCGCATAAAAAGTGGTCAGTTGCGCTCCTGTGCCCATTGCGCTCTCGAATGACTCGGGAACCGAGTACCCCTTCCATTCATTCATCGGAACCTGGTAGCAATCGCCGACACAGAACGTGGGCCCGCGGATGGCCTTCTCCAGCTTCACGCGCCGTCGCACCTGGACAAGATTGGTCGGGTCGGATGCGTTCGCGATCGGATAGTACGGCATATTGTACGGAGAATGCGGCATCGCGCAGACGCAGACTTCGAGATAGGGATCCGGGTTCAGCTTGTGCAGGTTGTCATGAATCAGCCGAAAGACTTCGGGCAGGGACTGGAAAGATTCCAAAGGGGATCGGTGCCGGTGAGCCTGATTGAAACAGGGAGGCACAGCCGACAAGCCGATGCCGTCCACGTAAATGCCATCGAACTCCCAGTCGCGAATGAATCGGTCCAGCACGCCCGCAATCTGACGGCGCGCCGGCTCAAAGGCCGGACATAATTGGCGCACTTTGCGATCGTCAACTGGGTAGTTGCCATTTTCGTCCTGCACCAGTAATTCGGGATGACTGCTCGCCAATTGGCTGTTCGTGCTGACACCGAGCGGATACCACCATGGCGAAGTCTTGAAACCTTCGGCGTGAAGTCGCTTCACAAACGCTTTTATGTCCGAGTCGCCCGCTGGAAATTTTCCCGGGGATCGATTCGGCTGCCAATCGCCGTAGTAATCGAACCAGGCGTCGTCGAGGTTGGCGATTTTGATGCCCATCGCCTTGAGCTCGGGCAGAACTCCGAAAATTTTCTCCTGCGTGAAATCCGCTTCGAACCCCCAGCTCTTCCAGTAAGGTTGATAAGCGGAGGCCGGCGAACTAGTGGGAATGGCGATTCCGCGCGCTCGCAACAGCTCGCCATAAGTGTGCAACGCATCATAATAGTCGCCGTGGTGAAAGATCATCGCGGTGGTTAGGGCGTTGAATCGCTCACCTGGCGCCAGCCATTCCTGCTGATTGAACTTGCCGAGTGGTTGTTCCCAAATGGCCGTTTCTACTTTGCCGTCCTGACGAACTTCAACGGGCAGGTTTACCCACTGCGGCACTTTCTCCAGGTGAACGAGCGCGAGGCCCATGGATGGCGCCCAGAGATCGACAAATGGCATCCCTCCGCCCTCGCCCTCCGGGCCGGTCCGCTCGTCCATTCCCTGAAAATTGAGTTGCCGAAAACCGGGGTTGAGCCAGATCAACGAATAATCCTTGCCCCATTTGTAGGCCCCGCCCTGAAAGGACGCGAATAAGTAGGAAGGCTGCTCGGGTTCTGCCAACGTTCGATCCAGAAGCACTCTCTGGCTATAGACACGGCCAAAGTGTACGGGCTTAGCACCGAGGTTCTGGTAAGATTTCTCGAAGATGACGACATCCGCAAACCGATCCGGCAGCAGGAGCCGGACATGCCGCTCCAGCGCAATTTGCTTTTGTTGATCGCGCAAAACGCCAACCATGATGCCTTCCAACGCCTGGCCAAACTCAGTGTCTTCGATTCGCCTCTGGACAACGTTTTTCGCGTCGATGACGAACTCGGCACACTCCCAGCCGTTCACCTCAATGCTCTCCTGCACGGCGGGATCAAACACGATGAAGTTGCGGCGCTGGTCTTGCAGCCAGCGGACTTGCTGGTGAAACTGGTTGTCGTATTGGATCCCGATACTTTCTGAGCGGACTTCAATGGACTGGGCAAAGGCCGGAGGGACAGCGGGTGTGAGAAGCAAGCCGACCGCGAGACCTAGGGACGCGGATCGTTTCATTTGAGAATCCTCTTCGTAGTCGTGAGCAAGCCGAATCGTCACTCCTCCGGTCCCAGTCATCCAACCTCCCATCCGCTGCGGTAGGTTCCTTTGACGAACGGGTCAGCTTCGGGCGCGTTGGTGGCGCGCATATTTTGGCTGTCCTATTAAATCTCTTTGCCCACGCGCAGCGCCACGTTGCCGAGCAACACGATTTCCGTCAGGCGCGCAGCGTATTCGAAATTGCTGCCGGCCGGCTTCCCCCCTTTGCACGCATCGAGCCAATCCCGGCGGTGGCCCTTGGGGCGTGGCAGGGTTGAGGCGGGCCGCGCGTAGGATTCCATTTTCGAGGTCGGGGAAATCCTGGGCGCGCCGCCAGTGCCGCGGCAGGAGATCACGCCTATGTCGCCGAGGAAGAGGATACCGCTGCCGTTATCTTCGAGTTTTTCCCCTTCCTTGAGTTCTTCGGGGATTTCAGGTCGCAGCCCGCCGTCATGCCAGAATACTTTGACGGGCGGTTGGTGGGCGTAGTGTTTTTCAATCTCGGCTTTGACCGGCTTTCGGCCCGCAACGCCCTGGAAGTAAAACCGGCTGTAATCATCCCGCTCATTCGGGTCGGCCACCGCGATGATCTGTGCGTCGGGTTCGTTAAACAGGTCACGGGCGAGGGTCCGGCCTTGGCCGCCCGCGCCAATGATCGCGACGTTCACCTTCGCGCTTGGAGGAACGAACTTTGGTCCGCCCAGGACGTGACGCGGTACGAGGGCGGCGGCAACGACGGCAGTGCCGGTCCTGGCTAAGAATTGGCGGCGGGTTAGAAAGTGGGTCTGTTTTGCGTTCATTACTTCGCCAGGATTTTCAGCGCGTTGGTCTGATAGAGCTTCTTCAGGATCGCGTCCTCCAGGCCGAAGCCGTAATACTGCCAATGATACCGATACCCGTTTTCATAGAAGGCCTCGTCCAGCGTCTCCAGAATGTGGAAACTGAACTCATACGCGCCCTGACCGCGGCCCATGTCGGTCCCGTAAAGCAGCCGGTCCTGGTACTTGGTGATGAAGTTTGACGTCGTACGCGGGATCGGCGCTGTTTCCTCGTACCGGCCCGAGATATCGGAGTAGAGATTGGGGTAGGTGTCGAGCAGCCGCGCCAGAATCGAGAAGTCGTACTCGCAGTTGGCGTAGTGGCAGGCGATGATCGTCGTCCGGGGATGACGCTTGAGCACGTTCTCCAGCACCTGAATGATTTCCGCGTGGGAGAGGAGGTTCGTCTTGTTGTCCAGGCGCCAGTGATAGGCGTTCATCAGGCCGTCATTCTTCTCGTCCATCGGGAGATAGAACCAGATCGGTTCGCCGACGTGGAGATTGATGGGAATATGGAGATCGGCGCATTTCTCGAAAAGCGGGGCCAACCGCGGATCATCCAGGTGCAGGCCGGGCGCTTTCGGGTCCTGATTGATTACCCCCAGTCCCTTGTCTGAGATTTCTCCGACCCCGCGTGCGCCGGCGCGGTAGCAGCGCTCCAATTCCGCGGCCGCCGCCTGCCCAAAACCAGGCTGGTCATGGTCGGTCAAGTTGAGGCCGCACCAAAGTTGAAACCGCTCCGGATACTTTTTGTACTTGGCCGCAATCTGATCGAATCTCGGTCCGGTCGATTGGGTCATGACGATCATCTTCTCGATGCCGACTTTGTCCATCGTCTCCACCCACCTGGCGACCTCCTCTTCGGTCTTCGCGTAGTCGTGGCCATGCACGTCAATGGCGGGGTAGCGCGCCTTCGGCACTTTCGTTCGCGGAATCTTGTACCGGGAGACCGGCCGAAAGTCTTTGAGAAGAATCTTCTCGGCCTTCGACGGATCGGTCTTAGCCGGTTCCTGGGCTGGCAGGATCAACACCGGAAGCCACGACAACGATGCCAGAATCAGAACCACGCTTCGTATCCGTCTCGCGATGCTCATTTTCAGAACCTCCATAATGTTGTTGTTACGATGAGATTGGTGGTCCAGGAAGCAAACGACAGCCATTCCCGAACTCCAGGGCCATTCCTCTGTTGATTGCTCCAGGAAACATCTTTTCGCTTTAGCGCAGACCGCCGCGTTGCAGCGGATCCCAGTAGCGGGAATTAATCAGTCCCTTCGCGTCTCCGAAAGCCGGATCTCGAGGCGGGTTAATCTGAGCGTCTTTCCGAGCCTCACTATGGCCGTCGGTGAAACCCACTACCCCCGTGCCCAGATGCCGCGCCTTGTCCACGCCTTCGAATCCTTTTACCTGACTGTTCGCCGGGTCCATGCTCGACCAGGGCCAATACATGCTGCTGCTCCACAACCCGTCCACCTTGGGCATGGAATCGGCGACGACCAGACAATCGGACGGATTCACGATTGCACCCCGTTTAAACCATCGCCGGGTTTCAAATCGGACGCCGCCCACCGTCATCTGGGCTTCTGTATAGGGCCAAAAGGCCAGAAACCAGGTGTTAATCCCGTAACCAACCTTGTGGACATCAAATTTCCATTCCCACCTCACGCCGTTATCCAGGCGTTTCCCCTTGATGGAAGGGCACCGGAAGAGATTCGATTGGTTTTGGCCATACCCGACGATGGCCGTGCCCCACCAGTTTGTCACTGAGATGTTGTTGTCCGTGGTATCAAACCCCTGGTTGCGGTGCGCCGGAAAGATGTCGTTGTAGTCATCCGTGTAAAGCTGGATGTATAAAGTCTGCTGCTTGACGTTATTCAGGCATGCGATCCGGCTTCCTTTCTCTTTCGCTTTGGCCAGAGCCGGCAGAAGCATCCCCGCCAAAATGGCAATGATGGCAATGACCACCAATAACTCGATGAGGGTGAAACCGGTGGGAGATCGACGGGACTTTTTCATAGTTCAACGCGCGATAGGACGCGGCAGTGTGTTCGATGTAGAGCACAATTGCCGGCAGCCGCGCGACCGATGCGCCACGCAGCGAGGGCAGAAGGCGGCTGTGGAATTCGTGAGAGTCATTAAACTTATCATATAAGTTAAGAGAGGCTCGTCAAGCCTTGTTTTCAGAGTTCTTGCGCCGCGCCAGGTCTATGTAAGCCGTATCTAAAGCCAATTATCGGATTGTCGTGAGCCGTGATTCTCGCATCATGCTCCATTTTGAGAGGAGAGAGTGTTTGACTTTAATCAACATCTTATCGTATAAGTCTGAATCAGGCCGGCGACAGCGCCGTAACCCGATTTCGGGTTGGGCAGCCGATGGGAAAGATGAAAATAATGAGCCCATTTGGTTTGATCGAGGCCGTTAAACCGTGAAGATGCGGCTTCGACGTGAATCACAAACGAAACCGGCACCGCATGAATACAAACGAGGCAAGAGCAGAACACTCAGGCCAGTCGCGGGACGGCGAACGCCCAGACCTGGTCGCCACGGTCCTGAAACAATTGACCGATGAGATCATGTCCGGGCGCTTCGAGCCTGGCGTGGCACTGCCGCCGGAGGGCGAACTGGCCAAGTCGCACGACGTCTCGCGCACGGTCATCCGCGAAGCCATGCGCAGTTTGCGCGCCCAAGGGTTAGTGGAGATGTCCCAAGGCCGAGCGGCCCGCGTCCGACCGCCCGATCCCGAAGCTGTCGTTGCGAGCTTGGACATGTTGCTGCGCCGGAATTGCGCCACGTTGCTGCACCTGGTGGAAGTGCGGCGGCCGTTGGAGAGCGAGATCGCGGCGCTGGCGGCCGAGCGGGCCAACGACGAACATCTGCGGCAGTTGGAACGCGCCGTCCACGATCTGGGGGCCGCGTCGGGCCTGCAGGACCGCATCGAGGCCGACGTGCGGTTCCATCGCATTCTCGCCGAGGCCACGGGGAACCCGGTCTTTGTGCTGCTCTTGGAAACGCTGGCCGGATTTCTGCGTGAATCCCGGCAGAGAACGCTCGCATATTCTGGGGTTGAGAGTGCCCTGCAGTGGCATCGCGCCGTTTTTCAGGCCGTGCGAGCGCGAGACGCGAACAAGGCCCGCGAAGCCATGCAGGAGCACTTGCGCTGGGCCGCCCGGGACCTGAACCAGCTTCGGGCCAAGGGCGCTAGGCCGACGCGACGATGACTCGAAAACGTCGTCAACGAAATGCCCGAGCCCAGCCGGCGGAGCCACGCACGCATTGGCTGAACCGAAACAGCATCAAACCCGGAACCTATGCCTAAACTGATGAGAGCCGAAGCGAGCCGAAGTAATTTGACCAAACGTGAGTTTCTCAGGCGGACCGCAGTGAGCGCGATGGGTCTGGGGTTGGCCGGCCCTCTGCGAGCGGCCGGCGTCGGCACTCGCACGAATAACGGAGCGCCGGTTTCGCGCTACGGGAGATGGCAAAAGGAGTTCCCGCCCGAAAAGCAGGTGACGCGCGTGGAGTTCACGGGGCCGGATGGCAAGGTGGAAACGCGGCCTGCCTTTCTCCATCAGCCCGCGAAGTTGGTCTATGATCACCAGGGATTCGAGACAATCGAGCCGCAGGGCGTGCAGGTCACAGCGGTTCGATTCACGCCCGTGCAACTGGGCCGCTATCGGTGGCAAGCATTGGCTGGAGAGGAAGTCGTGGATCGGGGCGCGTTCAGGTCCGAAGCCTCTCACGACCCCGGTTATGTCAGGATCAGCTCTCGCGACCCGCGCTACTTCGCCTTCTCCAATGGCGACCCCTATTGTGCTATCGGCCTCAACCTCTGTTCCCCCGCAGGGCAGCGGGAAGGCGGAGCATCCGGCGCGGGAGGCGAGCGGAGAACCGGAACCTACGGTGCAGAGAGCTATCGCCAGCGCTTCGAGCAGCTTTCGAAGAACGGGTGCAATTTCTGCCGCCTCTGGCTTTCCAACGGCTACTTCAACGCGCAGACCGAAGTTGCGGGCGAGCTCAATCTTGCGAATTTTGCTCACCTCGACGCGGTCGTGGAGCTGGCCCGCCGGTATGGGATCAAGCTCAAGGTCTGTTTGGAGTCGGCGAGAAATCCGAGCGGCCAGTCATTCCCCTTCGGCATAAAGAGCCCCGCCGACGGGCAGCCTCCGGCCAGCATGGACGCCTGGTTCCAGGGAGCGGAATGGCAGAATTGGTGGTGGCGGAAGCTGAGCGCCTACCTGGCGCGCTACGGCGACGACCCGGCCATCATCGCCTGGGAACTTTGGAACGAAATCAATTGCTGCCACACAACCAATTGGTCGGTGCAGCGCGAGTGGACCCGACAGACCTTGCCGCTCATCAAGCGCCAGGCGCCCAGAAACCTGGTGACCAACTCCATCGGCAGCTTCGACGATGAGAAGTTTCAGTCCTGGTACGATGACTTCAAAATGGAGGAAATGGATTTCCAGCAAGTGCATCGATACCTCGATAACGGCGCGCCCTGGAGCATTTGCCACCTGGAGCCGCCGCTCTTCTCTGCCGATGCGGTGCAGCGGACTCGCCGGCCGGATCGGCCTGTGATCCTCGCGGAGACGGGAGCGGTGAGGGATCGGCACTCGGCTCGCTTTCCGTTTTACGAGCAAGACAAGCGGGGCATCGTCTGTCACGACTGCAGCTATCCCGCCTTCTTCGCCGGCGCGGCCGGCACGGGACACATGTGGTTCTGGAGCTACATCGAGAGGAACAATCTCTGGGGCGGCTACAAACCGCTGGCCGATCTTCTCACCGGAGTAGAACTCGATGGAGAGAAATTCCGCCCGATTGATCTCAGCAATGAAAGCATTTGGTTCTACGCGCTTCTGGGCAAGAAGCACCTGCTCGCCTGGGCGCGCAACCGGGCGGATTCCTGGTACCGCGTGCTGCAGGATCAGGAGGAACCCGAGGCGGTGAAGGAGCAGAAACTAACTCTCCCACAGCTCGGCACTCTGAGCGGCGCGATGGCCACGACGACCATTTGGCCCTGGAATGACGGGACGGCGCAGGCAAAGATCACCCATGGCTCGCTCCAGCTTCCGTCATTTCATTGCGGGCTGTTGGTGAAAGCGCGGCTGAGCTGATTCTAATAAGCGATCAAGATGAGACTAATCTTATGAACGTTCTGATTGAAATACCCCTCACCCGTCCTACGGACACCCTCTCCCCATCAGATGGGGAGAGGGACGGGGTGAGGGGCATTCGTCTCATTTTGAAAGCAAATTGGAATGAGTCGATAGAAAGGCCGTGAGCAACATGGTGCCAGAACCCGTCTCCACGCTCACTCCGCAGGTCAACAACACCGCCTCGCGTGGCGCGCGTCCGTGGCTTGTCTATGCGATTTTCACGACCATCGCCTGGGGCGTCTGGGGCGCTCTCATTGAGATTCCCGAGAAGGCGGGCTTCCCCGCCACGCTGGGTTACGCGGTCTGGGCGTTCACTATGGTCCCTTGCGCCGCATTCGCACTGTGGCGGCGAAACTGGAAATGGGAGCGAGACCGGCGCTCGCTTCTTCTGGGCGCGATCTTGGGACTGACCGGCGCCGCTGGTCAACTGGTGCTCTTCGAGGCCCTGCGCCTGGGGCCGGCGTACCTGGTCTTTCCCGTGGTGTCTCTTTACCCCGCCTTGACCATCGCGATGTCCTGCGTCTGGCTGAAGGAGTCAGCCTCCCGCCGGCACTGGGTCGGCATTATCCTGGCCCTGCCCGCGATTGCGCTTCTTTCCACCAGCCCGGCTGGCGACAGCGTGAGCCAGAGCGCACTCTGGGTGCTTCTCGCCGCAGGTGTGTTCATCGGGTGGGGTGTTCAGGCCTTCTTCATAAAGCTCTCGAACAACGTCATGAGCGCCGAGTCGGTCTTTCTTTATATTACACTCGGTGGACTGCTGCTCGTGCCAGTGGCGGTTGGCATGACAGACTTTGAGCGCCCGATCTACTGGGGCCTGGGCGGGCCGTACCTGGCCGTGCCCGTGCACCTGCTGAATTCCCTTGGCACGCTGGCGCTGGTCTATGCTCTGAGGCACGGAAAGGCCATCATTGTCGTGCCCATGACCGCGCTGGCTCCGGTCATCACGGTCTTGTTATCGCTGGCGCTCTATCACCGTGTGCCGTTGGCGGCGCAGACGGCGGGTATTGTCCTGGCGATGGGTGCCGTTTACTTGTTGTGCGAGAGCGAAGGATGCGTTGAACAAAAGGATGAAAGAGCCCAAGCGCGATGAAAACCTCACTCCGGCGTTTTGAGAACAAGTCGATCTTGGTCACGGGCGGATCGTCGGGCATCGGCAAGGCCACTGCCGAGCGCTTCGCGCGCGAAGGCGGACGCGTGCTGATCTTTGCCGACCGACCCGAGGAACTGCGCCAGACCGCCAACAATTTTCGAGCCGAGGGGCTGGACGTGATCGAATGCCCCGGCAATGTGGCCGCAGCCGGTGACGTGGACCGGGCGGTCGCGCAGGCAATCTCGGCGTTTGGCAGGATCGATGTGCTCGTGAGCAACGCCGGATTCGTTTACAACGAGCCATTCCTGGAGATCAGCGAAGAACACTGGGACCGGTTGATGGCGGTCAATCTCAAAGGAATGTTCCTCTTCAGCCAGCGGGTCGCGCGACAGATGCGGTCCCAGGGCAGCGGCGGCGTTCTGCTGTTCACCGCCTCGGTCAACGGCCTTTCCGCCGAAACGGGCCTAGCCTCGTACAACGTCTCGAAGGCCGGCATCATTTTGCTCATGAAAACGCTGGCCCTCGAACTGGCGCCCCATCGCATCCGGGCCAATGCGGTTTGTCCAGGCATCATCGACACGCCGAACACGCACGATTTCATCATGCGCGATCCGAAATGGCCGCAGTACGCTCGGAGCATCCCCTGGGGCCGGGCGGGCCGTCCCTCGGAGGTGGCCGCGGCCTTTGCCTTCCTGGCCTCCGATGATGCCGAATACATCACTGGCGAGTGTCTCGTGATCGACGGCGGCCAGATTGTGAACGGCGGCGTGAAAACGGGGGAAAACCGCCGGTTTGAAATTATTGTTTCTTCCACCGTATGAAATGAAAAGCCGCCACGGTAAAGCGGCGGTTGGGTTTTGGGGTTCGTGCCCGGT
>JACQWK010000208.1 GCA_016209525.1 Verrucomicrobiota bacterium | reverse complement strand
GGTTTGTAGTCCCGCCTTTAGGCGGCCCGAACCGGCTAAAGCCGGGACTACAAACGCCGCCCCGTCGTTCATTCAACGGTCTCGTCAATAATTCGGATCGGGAAGCACACGCGCCTTGCGTGTGCCGATCGGCGGGGCGCGTGCGCTCCCCATTTTCATGGAATGGCCGCGATTGATTTTCACCAAGTGCAAAAACGGAGACCATGCTAAAGGTCGGCTGCGTACTTTTGACGGTCTGGGGAGCGTTCAATTTCCTCCTCGCGGGCTTGATCCTGATGCTTTTGACGCTGTTTCAGAAGCACGCGCCGATGCTCTTCATCGTGTTCGAAGAATCCGAGATCGCTCGCCTCGATTCCAAAGTTCTGGCCGCCACGAAATCCTTGGCCATCCTCTTCAACGGCTGTGCGGCAGGTCTTGCCGCGTTGTCGTTGTTCGTGACCTGGGGGGCGCTTATCCACGGGCATCGTTGGGCGCTTTGGGCGCTGCTGCTTTCAGCAGGTTTGGCACAAGCCATGGGCTTTGTAGCGGATGCAGTCATCGGCTGGAAGACGCTGATTCCTAACTCGGTGTTGACTCTGTTGTTCCTCGTGGGAATCGTCTTGGCCGGCTGGTCCTTTCTTAAGTCGCCGGCATGATTCAATCTCCCGTTGAAATTAGTCGTATGAAAAAATTCACAGGCATCACCCGCCGGGATTTTCTCGGTTCATCCTTAACCTCTAGCTCTGGACCAGGAAGACGTGGAGCGAGTTCAGGTGTTCGACGAAAAGGATTTCCATCCGCACCTTTCAGTCATCGACGGCTTTGATGGAATGCAGGGCAATGGGCCGGTCGGCGGAACGGCGGTGGATCACCGTATCTGTGTCAGCGGCCTCGACTGGCTGGCCGCCGACCGAGTGGCCGTGGAACTGATGGGAATCGATTTTGCGAAGATCGGTTATTTGAACTACTGCGCTCAGGCCGGCCTGGGTGAAGCGGACTTGAAGAAGATCGAGGTCGTGGGGGAGCCCATCGCCGGCCACATCAAACCGTACAAGTTGCACGACCGGGTGGAACAACAGTTGGTCTGGATGAAGCCGGTTTAGAGCGCGCGGGAATCGGCCGAAGAGAGCTTGCCTTTTCGGCAGAGCTGCGAAAAAGTCTCCGCATGACCTCAAAGCATATCCTTCACAATTTCATTTTATCTATCGCCAGCCTTGGCACAGCGACATCCGGGTTCTCCGCCGAGCCACAGAAACTCGGCTACAGCGATACGCCGATCGTCCCCGGCACCCAATGGCACGTGCATGACGGCGACCGGCCGCAGCCCCGGATCGTCACGCCGGCCGCGGCCTTCAGCCACTTGGCTCCGGCCCCTTCGGATGCGGTGGTCCTGTTCGACGGCAAGGACCTGTCGAAGTGGCAAGATGCCAAAGGAAGGGAAGCAAAGTGGAAGGTTGAGAAGGGCTACATGGAAGTGGTGGGCGGCACGGGAAGCATTCAGACGAAAGACAAATTCGCCGATTTTCAACTGCACCTCGAGTTTGCCACTCCGTCCGTCGTGAAAGGAACGGGCCAGAATCGGGGAAACAGCGGAATCTTGCTGAACGGCATGTACGAGGTGCAGGTGCTCGATTCCTACGGCAACAAGACCTATCCCGACGGCCAGTGCGGCGCGCTCTATGGTTGGACGCCACCGCTGGTCAACGCCAGCAAACCGCCCGGTGAATGGCAAAGTTACGAGATCATCTTCGAATCGCCGCGCTGGGACGAAAGCGGCCAACTTGTCAAGAAAGCCAACGTGACGGTGATCCACAACGGCCTTGTGCTGCACCACCGGCGCGAGTACATCGGCGATTCACCGCATCAAAAGGTCGGCACCTTCAACAAGAAGCACGCGCCGGAGATGTTCATTCAATTGCAGGATCACGGCAATCCGATGCGTTTCCGCAATATCTGGGTGCGATCACTCGGACAGTACGATCAGCCGTAAGCACACGCTGACACCGCCAGAAGTGTCGCGGTCCCCTTCTTTTGATGTGGTGGGAGCAAGTTCTTGGAAAGTCTCCAAGCTCAAAGGGCGTGCACTGGAACCATGAACCGGCCAGTCGGTGGGGCGAGACTCCCGTCGAGCCCTGACTTTTTTACCCGAAAGAGCGCCAGGGCTCGACAGGAGTCTCACTCTACCCTGTTTGGTCGCGGCTTCGTCGCGCTGTGGACCTGCACAAAGAAGGCAGGCTGGAAACCTGCCCTACGCGGGCCAATCGACCGTAAAGACACACACTCTCTCTCTCTGAAGGGCAATCTCCGCTTCTTGCCCCAAATTGGACAAGCATTGCACAGCATTCGAGTTCGGCCGGCCGGGCGCAGCATCCGAACATCACCGTCGGGGCGTGATTAAGAATCGGTGATAGAAGTTTGGCTATCGGTCATTGGATGCGATGGCCGATAATCAATCGTCAATCACCAACGACTAATTCCCGGCTGTCAGACTGCGAGCTGGAAACGACCTGAAGACGCTCGGCTGAAGCCCGTGCTGCAATCCCAAAGAGAGCAGGGCTGCATCAAGCTCTTCATCCTCTCCCCGCGAGGAACGAGTGGGGAGAGGACCGAGGAGAGGGGAACCAATAACAACGTGCCTCCTCTCCCCAACCCTCTCCTCCATCCGATGGAGGAGAGGGAGGATTCGAGGAGCTTGGTGCACCCCTGCAAAG
>JACQWK010000167.1 GCA_016209525.1 Verrucomicrobiota bacterium | reverse complement strand
GGTGAGCGTTGGATGCACGACAGGTCGGCGTTTGTAGTCCCGGCTTTAGCCGGTTCGGGCCGCCTAAAGGCGGGACTACAAACCTTCCGCGTGTAGTCCATCCCACGGTCTCCTCTGTAGTTCCACCTTCGCGGGAGAGCCGTTTCGCAAACTGCTCACCAAAACCAGTCAAAATCTGCACGCTGAAACCTGGGAGATGACAAACCAGGGAGAATCAAACTATGGCCGCCCGCTGTTGGAGGAAGGCGCGTCGTTTCTGGCTCCCGTCGAGCGCGTCACGCCAATCAACGAACGCGCGGCCAACGCCGTGGCGACTTACTCGGAGTATCTCGGTCCGACACTCGGGTTCATCGAACAGGTGTATTGCATGCGCCCGCTGGCGGGACAAGACGGACGCACGCTCGTCGTGCTTCGGAACCGGCGCAAAGATCGCGCGGTGGCGATGATCTACTCAGTCAAGGAACTGCCCTATCTGACGCTTTGGAAGAACACGGCGGCGGAAGCGGAGGGTTACGTCACCGGCATCGAGCCGGGAACCAATTTCCCGAACCATCGGCGCATCGAGCGCAAATTCGGCCGGGTCCCCAGGCTGCCCGGTGGCGCAGGGCACCAGGCCACGCTGGATTTCGAGATCTTGACGACGGACGGCCAAATCCGGCGTGCGACTGATCGTGTCGCGATCATTCAGGCGCAGCGCAAGCCGGTCATCGCTCGGCGGCCGGAAAACACAAACTGATCGGCCAATTGCGCTTGCGCGCTGAATTCCATCTTTTAATCTGTCATCCATGGAACCCGCTCTCGCCTGCAATTTTTGGAGCGTTTCATGGCTCATCGCTGCCCCTCCCAATGACGTGAGCGGATGGGTCATTGGGGCTCTCCTGCTTGCCGGCGGAGCACTGCTGCTTCTCGAAACGGTCTTGCCCGGCATGATCGCGGGGATTTTGGGGGTGCTCTGCCTTCTCGGCGGTGTTATCCTGGGCTATGCCAGCTTTGGCGCGCGCACGGGAAACCTGATTCTCCTGGGCGTGGGCGCCGGCTTGGTCGTCGGCACGTTGTGCTGGATCAAATATTTTCCAGATAGCCGAGTAGCGAAGGTTTTTGTCTCCGAACAGACCGTCGGCGATCTGGGTGTGGAAAAACCGGAGCTTTTAAGTCTGACGGGCGTCGCGTTCACGAATCTGCGTCCGTCAGGCACGGCTCTCATCAATGGCCGCCGCATTGACGTAGTCACCGAAGGCGGCATGATCGAACGCGGGACACCCGTCAAAGTCGTGGCTGTTGAAGGGCTCAGAGTGGTGGTCCGAGCGGTTTGAACCGAATTCTGTTGCGACGCGGCAGCCAAACCAACTAGAACCTACTGAACTATGGAAAACCCATTCACGTTCCTGGCCTTAACAATCGGCGATACGGAAATCAGCGGCTGGCAATTCCTCATGCTGGGCGCGGTGGCGGTGGTCCTGTTGGTGATCGTCATCGTCGTCATCAACTTCTTCAGCGTGTGGATCCGGGCGCTCTTTTCCGGAGCGAGAGTCGCTTTTACCGAATTGATCGCGCTCCGCCTGCGCTCGGTGCCCGTCGGCCTGATCGTCGATAACCGCATCACCGCGGTGAAGGCGGGACTGGATGTCTCCATCGATGATCTATCGACCCACTTTTTGGCCGGTGGCAACCCGAAAATGGTGGTGGACGCCCTGATTGCCGCACGCAAGGCCAGCATCCACCTGAATTTCGACCGGGCTTGCGCCATCGATCTCGCCACCAAAGGGACCGGCAAGACGGTGCTCGAAGCGGTGCAGACTTCGGTCAATCCCAAAGTCATCGATTGCCCCAATCCTTCCTCCGGCAAAACCTCGATCGACGGCGTCGCCAAAGACGGAATCGTCATCAAAGCCAAAGCGCGCGTGACGGTGCGCACGAACTTGGACCGCTTCGTCGGAGGCGCCACCGAAGAAACGATCATCGCTCGCGTCGGCGAAGGCATTGTTTCAACTATTGGTTCGGCGGATTCATACAAGGAAGTCCTGGAGAATCCTGACCGCATTTCGAAAACGGTCCTGGACAAAGCGCTCGACAGCAACACGGCGTTTGAAATCCTGTCGATTGATATTGCCGACGTGGACGTGGGAGAAAACGTCGGCGCCAAACTGCAAGGCGAGCAGGCCGAGGCCAACCAACTCATCGCCCAAGCCCAAGCGGAAGTGCGCCGCGCCGCCGCCGTCGCGCTCGAACAGGAGATGCTGGCTCGCGTGCAGGAAATGCGCGCTCGAGTCGTCGAAGCGGAAGCCCAAGTGCCGTTGGCCATGGCCGAGGCGTTTCGCAGCGGCAATTTGGGCGTCATGGACTATTACCGGTTCAAGAATATCCAAGCCGACACCAGCATGCGCGACAGCATCGCTGGCACCGGTCCCTCTGCCCCGACTGGAAAGCCGGCGGGAAGCCAGTGAGACCAATGAGCGATCAAGATGAGACGAATTGCGTGGAAGTGCTGTTTGAAATACCCCTCACCCGTCCTCCGGCCACCCTCTCCCCATCGGATGGGGTGAGGGGTAATCGTCCCATTTTGAAAGCGAACTGGAATTAGCTATGGATTCATTGCTCGGCACCATCGTGCTGTTGTTGATCATGGCCGTCTCGAGCTGGTTGCAGAAGAAGGCCCAGCAGCGGCAGATTGATTCTGCCGGCGAAGACGGTGAATCCTCCCACCCGCAGAACGCGCCGCCCCCGGTGAGCCGGCCTGACGCGCCGGGCCAGCCTTCGCCACGCCCAGTCCGGGGAATTGATTGGCAACAGGAGTTGCGCCGGTTGCTGGAAGGCGAAGCATCGCCACCGCCTCCCAAGCCTGTCGTCGTCAAGGAAACTCTGCTCCCTGCCATGCCGCCGCAGGTCCACCCGCCAACGATGGTGAAGCCGCCACGGCCCGCGCCAGTGGCGTCAATCTCGGAAGAAGGTCGGGAGAGCAGCCGGGTTGCCCCGGCCATAGCCGCTTACAGACAGGCTCAGCAACTCCACAGCGAAGCAAGCGCGCGCCTGCATCAGGCGGTTGAACAGGCCAAGCGGCGCGAGTCAATGAGCAGCCGCCGGGCTCATGGGAAAGGCTCACCGGAAATCGCCTCCGCGATTTCGTTGGTCCGGAGCCGGAGCTCTGTGCGTCAGGCCTTCGTCGCCTCCGTGGTCCTCGGTCCGCCAACGGCGCTGGAGAATTGACAGCCAGAGCGACGAGAGCGACGCCCGCCGGTGTTGGGCAATGTGAAGGCGCGTGTAACGATGACCGAAATGGTGAAGCGAAGTTGAAAACTGCGCTCTCCCGCCTCATACACTGCATATGAGTTTAGCCACACGAAACATTGCAGAGATGGCCACACCACTTCCACGCCCCCTGGAGAATGGCGATTTGCTCACACGCGCGGAGTTCGAGCGGCGGTACGAGGCCATGCCAGAAGTGAAAAAGGCGGAGCTGATTGAAGGAGTCGTCTTTATGCCGTCAACTGTCCGGATCAAGAGACACGGAGCGCCACAAAGCGCCATCATCGGTTGGCTTCTTCATTACGCCGCTTACACTCCAGGGGTAGAGGTGGGTGACAACGCCAGCGTCCGACTCGACTTGGACAACGAGCCGCAACCGGACGCCATTCTGCGGATTCTTCCCGAAGCGGGCGGGCAGACCAGCGACAGCGAGGATGATTTTGTCGAAGGTGCGCCGGAATTCGCGGCCGAGGTGGCTTCCAGCAGCGCATCGTACGACTTGCACCAAAAAAAGAACGCTTACCGCCGCAACGGCGTTCGTGAATACTTGGTCTGGGTAACCGAAGAGCAACGGATCTATTGGTGGGAGCTGCGCGACGGTCAATACCTGCCTATCGAATCCGAGGCCGATGGCATCGTGAGAAGCCAAATCTTTCCGGGCCTCTGGCTCGATGTCGGGGCTCTCTTGAGAAAGGATCTTCCCCGGGTTCTCGAAATTGTTGGGCAGGGCGTCGGCTCACCGGAACATGCCGGCTTCGTGGCGCGGCTGAGCAGGTCTCCCGAAAAATCCTGAGGCTACTTTGGCTGTTGCGCGCTGAGGGGTTTCACACGGATGTTCCGGTAGCGCACGAATTGATTCGTGGAATTGCCGCCGCCGTGGACTTGAAGAGCAATCCCGCCTTTATCTGGATGCCGCAGTTCTTTTTCCTGCCATTCCATGATTCTCACTCCGTTGATCCAGGTGGTGATATGGGGCGGATTTCCGACGATGCGGGCGCGCAGTTCGTTCCATTGGCCGTGCCGCCAAAAATGCCGCCAAGATTCGGGAAGGACCGGCAACGCGACCGGCGTGTTCGTCTGAATCACAATGCGGTCCGGCGACCCGGCAAAGCTGTAGTTGCGAACGCTGGGCCGGCCGCCCAATCCTTCGCCGTAAATCCCCATCACGTTGCCCCGGCCGTGATAATCGATCATGGCTTGCCAAGCTTTGCCGTCCTCCGTGCTGCGAAGAAAGAGGCCGCTGTCGGGTCCGAAGTCGTTGTTCATCTCGATCGCCACTTCGAAGTCGCCGTATTGCTCGTCGGTGATGACGATCCCGCCGTTTCCCGGAATGTCTTGGCTGCCGACGATGGCGCCGTTTTCGACAACCCATCTTCCGCCTGTTTGATTCTTGCTGGCCCGGCTGTGGCCGGTTTTGGCGCTGATGTGCCAGCCTTTGAGCGAACTGCCATCAAAGATCGAGAGGAAGCCATCGTCTTGGGATTGCGCCCACAGGCCAACGGCTGAGACCAGAGCGGTGGCGAGGCCTGTGAGCAGCATCAATCGAGTTTTCATAGGGGTACTTCGGTGGATTTTGTGGGACTTTAGCCTGTGGCGAGCCCCGGGCCATTCGAGCAGGTTCAACGTTGGACCGGCTTCCCCGCTTTTTCCCAGGCTTTGAAACCAGGTTCCAGATTGAACAACTGTTTGAAGTTCAGACCTTCCATTTTATGGCATGCCTTCGTGCTGCGGACTCCAGCCGCGCAATGCACGAGGTACGTCTTGTTCTTGTCGAGTTCGCGGATTTTCTTTTCGAAATCCGGGGCGTTGAAGTCGATATTCACGGCGCCGGCGATGTGTCCGGCGGCAAATTCCTTGGGAGTCCGCACGTCGAGGATGACGTTCTTTTTGTCGGCGGTCAGCTTCTGGAATTCATCGACGCCGATGTTTTTGAACGCTTTTGCGGCCGCGACGGGTGGTTGCGAAGGCTGGGTTTTCGTCTCTTGGGCGTGGCTGAGCACACTGGCGACGAGAAGGATCGCCGCGAGAAAGGAACTTCGTGATTTCATGAGTTAATGGAGCTGTGGTTTGTCGTTCTTGTGTTCTTGGCTCAGGGAATTGCCCCGGCGCTCACGGCGGCATCGTATAATGCCAGGTCTCACGGAACACGAACAAAATTCACTCCATTCTCCGGAAGGCTCGGAGATAGTCCTCTCGGAATTGCTCGGCGGCTTTGGGGTTTGTGACGAAACGATCCCATTCGAGGACCGGCCGAGGATCTGGACGCGGCGGGGTCTTCGATAATTTCGGCAAGCTGCGGCTCAACCTCTGAAATTCGCGGCCCCAAGCTTTCAACTCGCCTTCCACGCTCAACAACCCGGTGAGTTGGCTGACATCGCGAGCCTCGGGATGGTCGTATAACCCCCAATTGAGCCAGCCCGTGGCCAGTCCCGCGGTTGTTTCCACGACCTTTCGGCACCATCGGGCTTGCTGTTCCTCGGTCGCGGCAGGGTGTCTGCCGTTATCGAAGGTTGGCTTCGCACCGCCATACCAACCGAATTCCGCAACAACAACCGGTTTGTCCGGTTTCGCGACTTCCCGCGTGACGGCCTCAAGATATGCCAGGTTCATCTGTTCCTCCTCGGAGTCGCGATATTCGTAAGCGCCGTGCGCCAGGGGGTAGAAATGGATTTCGAGAAAGTCCAGATACTTGGCTTGCCGCGAGGGTCGAAAGGCCGCGTACTGTTTGACGCTGGGCAGCAACGAGGGCACCGACCACTGAATGAAGCCGACAGTGACAAGCGCCTCGGGATCGGCGGCCTTGATGGCCGCGGCTTGTCTGCGGGTCCATTCGTCGGCAATTTCTTCGCGGAAATGCTGAAAATCGAGGAGTTGTTTGTCGCCCGGCGCTGCTTTGGGTGGAGGAATTCCAATCTTGCCAAACTCAAGTGGAAGGCCCGGACTTTGCCAAGCCTCGGCCACTTTCAATTTGGAACCGTATTCTCGCTCCAGCCAGCGATTCCACTTTTCCAGGAGCGGAGCACTGTCCCACGGGACGGAAGGTTCGTTCAGGAGGTCATAGGCGAAAATGGCGTTTCGCCCCCGGTATCGGGCCGCGAACAATCTCCAAAACGATTCCAGCGCATCGAGAACTTTTGGGTCTGCGATCCGGTCCCCTCTTGCCCAACCGGGCAATCCTTCCCAATGATCCGGTCCGGTCGGATGAACATAAATCCCGAATTCTTCGGCGAGAGCCAAGAATTGGTCGAATTTGGCGAGGCCTTCGGAAGCGAGCACGCCTGGCTCTGTGTAAAAAGAACCGAAGGTGAGAAATACCCGCACGCAATTCACTCCCAAGCCCTTCATTCGACGGAAGTCTCCTCGGGTCGCGTCTGCGTCAAACTTTTTCCAGAGTTGCGGCGCCCATCCTGTGCCAGGACGGAAGTAATTGACACCGAATGGATGGTAAGGTTCTCCGCGTTCTGTTTTGAACCCTCGGGTTTCTTGGGCCAGACTCACTTTGGGGAGCGATTTGCTTGGCGCATCGGCTGGCGCACCCGCACAGGTCAGCGTCAACAGAACACCGAATGTCGCTAGAAGTCCCCGACCAGTCTCTTCTTTCATCGCGGCGCTAATCCTGAGGCATCGGTCGAATAGGCCCATGACGCGAGTCAAAGGTGCTGGTGAATGGGTTTCTCTCCAAAATCTCGATCACAGCGCAAGCGACAGCTTGGGGCAAAAAAAGATTCGGGCAGCAGACGCCAAGGAGGTGAGGGTGGAGAACCCTGCTGAAGAAACGTGCTGCTACCCGAATCAAATCTTCAAAATCATTCGCCGCAACAAATTCGATCCTTAACCATTATCCTTTCTGAAGTGTTCGTCCTTAGCAATCTCGCCTTGTCTCATTCGGTCCGACCCACTTCAAACCGTCTTCTTTGCATTCCCTTAAAACCTTCGTTGGAAGGAAGTCTGCCAGTTCGCCGAGAATTGCGCTACTAGGAAATTCCTAGGTCACGGCACAACGAGTCCCAGCCGAATAGCGTATCGCACCAATCCTGGAACGTTGTGAATCTTAAGCCGCTGCATCAGTTGCACGCGGTGGAAGGCAACGGTCTTGGGGCTCAAGTTCATGAGCAACGCGATCTCCTTTGTGTTCCGGCCCTCGGCGATTGCCTTGAGAATCTCGAACTGGCGAGGCGTCAGGCGTTCGAAAGGGCGTTCCCTGCTCAGGAGGACTTCCGCGGTCGCTTTCTTGAGGCGACTCGAGACTGATCGGGAGACGTGAAGCTTCCCCCGCGCAACCGTCTGAATCGCGGTGCAGAGTTCCTCGACGGTGGACCGTTTTAGGAGATATCCCGAAGCTCCGGCTTTAAGAATCGGAAGAACACGCTCCTCGTTCGCCAACGCCGAAAGAGCTACCACCCGCACTTCCGGAAACTGTCTGGTCACACTCGTAATGATTTCCAGTGCCGCCAGGCCTGCGGTTCCGATCTCGACCAAAAGCACATTGGGTCGCTTCGCCTTGAGGGTGTTCAAGAGCTTGCGGCTGACTTCCGACTCACCAATCACTGAGACGCCTGGGATTCGCTCCAGCAGGCCCCGAATACCCGCGCGCAGGAGCGTGCGATCCTCCGCCACGAAGACGCGAATCGTTTCTATCTTTGACACAATGCGCTTTGGAGAAGCCAGTTATGTTGAGAATTTTCAGTCCGCATCGACACGGCTAGTCCCGGACTTTGCTTCCCTCTTTCCCCTTTGTTTAACCCAAACACCGCGCGTTTGCTAGCTAGGCAATTCCTGGGTCGGTCGATTCGAGCGGGATGATCCCGGCCCGGATGGCGTAGCGGACGAGTCCTGGAACATCGTGGATGCCGAGCCGGTCCATGAGTTGGGCCCGATGGAATTCAACCGTCTTCGCGCTCAGGTTGGCGAGGGAAGCGATCTCCTTGGTGGTTTTTCCCTCCGCAATCAACTGCAGAATCTCGCGCTGGCGTGGCGTCAAACATTCCAGTGGAAGCTTTTGATCGATGGTTTTCGCTTGCAGCAGGTCTGTCACTCTTTTCGGAATGGAGGGACTGAGAAACGTTGCGCCTTCGGAGACGGCACGGATGGCTTGTTCCAATTCAGTGGTGGCGGCTTTTTTCAACAGATAACCGGATACGCCGGCTCGCATCGCCTGCAGAATGTACTCCTCGTTCGTGTGCATGGTGAGGATCAGCACGCGAACGTCGGGGAACTCCCGCAGCAACCGCGTGGTCGCCTCCAACCCGTTCATCCCCGGCATGCCAATGTCCATGATCACGATGTTCGGATGGCAGGACGAGAGATGACTCAGTGTTTCCCGTCCATCGGCCGCTTCGGCGACGACCTCGACACCGGGAATTCGTTCCAGCAACGATCGGATGCCGGCACGCACGAGCGTGTGATCGTCTGCGAGCAGGATGCGGATCGGACTCATGGCAAAGAGCTTGGCGGCGAAAGAACGGGATCGTCCGCACGGTCGGAATAATTGAACGGGAACCAGGCGTGAACTTCCGTTCCACGACCTGGGGCAGACTTAATTTCGATCCTACCTCCGACCAAAGAGACTCGCTCTTTCATTCCCAGGAGGCCAAGTCTCGGCGGAGTTGCACCTGCTTCTTGCACCGCTGCCAACTCAAAGCCGTCGCCGTCATCCTGCACCAGAAGATGGAGGTGTTCGTCCTCCGGCACGAGTTGCACCGTCAATTCGCGGGCCCGCGCATGTCGAACCACGTTGATCACGGCTTCCTGCCCGACCCGGTAGCAAGCGGTCTCAATGGCCGCGTCCAGTCGCGTTTGCAGGGAATCCGCAAAAAACACCGTTCGGAGATTCGCTCGCTGTGCTTGGTGATTCGCGTACCAGCGTAGCGCAGGCACCAGGCCCAGATCATCCAGCATGGACGGGCGAAGGTCGAGCGCGATGCCATGAACCTGCTCGATCAATTTTTCCACCAGAGCCACGCTTTCTTTGACTTGGGGCGCGACCTCCGCAGCCGCAGGCTTCTGCAGCATCGACTGCAGATTAAGTTCCAGCACGATCAGAGCCTGCCCGATTTCATCGTGAATTTCCCGGGCCAAGTGGCGTCGCTCGGTCTCTTGTGTTTCGATGAGGCGGGAGGATAGCATCTGAAGCTTCTCGGCGCTGGCTCGCGACGCTTGTTGAGCCATCACCCGCTCGCTGATGTCGCGATAGTTGCCTACCACGCCCCGGACCGCAGGATCCGCCAGCAGGTTGGTTCCGATCCCTTCGAGCCACCGCCAGGAGCCGTCCTTGTGGCGGTAGCGGAATTCGCCGGACTCACTCCCCCCGGGCGATTCTTGCAGGCGCCGGAACTGGTCCAGAACCGCGGGCAGATCGCTGGGGTGAACGAGGTCAAAGGCGCTGTGACCGAGGAGTTCTTCCGACGCGTATCCGAGCATGCGAGTCGTTGAAGGGCTGACGTAGGAAAAGATCCCCTCCGCGTTGGTCACCGCGATCGCATCCGAAGAGCGTTCCACCAGGGCGCGGAATCGTTGCTCGCCGGCGCGGCGTTCTCGCTCCGCTTGCTGTACTCGCACCATTGCTTGCACCCACAGGACGAGATCCCGCGGCATCACGGGCTTGGCCAGGTACTCGTCGGCGCCGACGGCGACCCCGGCAGATCGCTCCTCCCAGGAAACGGATGTCTTGGAAATGAGGACTACGAACGTTCCAACGAGCGCCGGGTCAGATTTGATCTCTTTGCAAATGAGAAGGCCATTGAGGTCCGGCAGCGCGACGTTCAGGAGCACCAAACCCGGTTTTTTCTCGCGAGCCAGCCTGAGGCCTTCCCGGCCCGCTAGAGCCTCGTCCACCTCATAACCGATCTTCCTCAGCGGGGCTGCGGGTTCGCTGCCCAAGTCGGAACAGTCACCGATCAGAAGGATTCTGGTCGGCTGAATCACCAAACCTTGGGTTTTGCGTTCGTTATTCAACAGTCACCGCCACCATGTTAGCACAGCGAGATCGGTTTGCGTAGGGGGAACGAGGCTGCCTCGGCGTCGATCAGCTCGGAATGCTCTGGGCATAGAACCCCAGCGTTCGATTCTCCCTCTCCCAGCGGGAGAGGGCCGGGGTGAGGGAGAGACATCGGCAATTCCCAACGGCTCTGTTTTGTCCGAGCCGCCCACCCTCACCCTGACCCTCTCCCTCGAACGAGCGGGAACGGCTCAGCCGCGCGAATTTGCTTTGGCCTTCCGGTTGCCGACTGGCGGCATCAGCTCTTTCAGATGCTCGATGGATCGTTCCGCTTGTTCGATCGTGCCGCATTCCACGGAAAGCACTAGGTCGCGTGGCGCACGCTGGCAAATCTTCATCACCCGCCTCCAATCGATCACGCCGTCGCCGCACGCGCAGCCGACCGGTGTTCCTGTGACCTTTCCGCGTTGGGCGGACGATTGTTGGATGGTGATGTCTTTGGCGTGGATATGAACCACTCGGTCAAGGACTCGTTCCAGCCAGAGGTACGGATCGTATCCGCACAGGTAAGAGTTGCCGGTGTCGAAGTTAATCCCAATGCAAGGGCTTTTGACCAGTCCGTAAATTCGATCCAGTCCATCGGGTCGGCGGCTGTACTGTTGATGGGGTTCCAGGCCGATGAGAATTTGGCGCGGCTCGGCGACCTTCGCCGCCTCCTGAATGGTGTAGCGCATCAACACGAAATCTTCTGTCCGGCTGGTCCAAGGTTGTTTGGGTCCTTCGTCCGTGTTGACCACCGGGGCGCCGCATTCCGCGGCGAAACGAATCGCTTGCTTGAGGTATTCGACTCCGATCTCCGGTTTGCAGAGCGGCGTGTGCGCGGAAAGTCCGGAGAGTTTGACGCCGGCGGCCGCGCAAGCTCGCCGCACCCGCAGCGGATCATCTAACATGGAAACGCTGTGGAAATATCCGGCTTCGCTGAGGAGTTCACGGCCCCAATGCACCATGGGTTCCACATGGGTGTAACCGAGCGAAGCCGCCTTTTGGACGCCCCATTCGAAGGGTTTGTCATGGTGACGGACGAACTCCAGGTTGATTCCGAGGGAAATTTTGCTCATAGGACATTTAGGTTCAGTTTATTCCTTGGACCCATGCGCCGTATCGCTGTTGCAGGAAGTCGCCGTCTTTAGCGCCGGGATAAATCGTGAGGAGGTAATTCACGCTGAACGAACCGCCGGCCGGGTATTCCAAGGGGCTTTCATTCAAGCTTTGCGTGACGGACAAATAGGTGAACGGCTCCAGCATGGTGAAGAACTTGGTCGTTCCATGAATCGCCTTCGGATCGGCAAACAGCGCCACCGACACCTCGCGGCCGTCGATGAGGCCCGAGACCGCGCTCCATTTGGCGGCGATCACGGTTTGTTCGTTCCTGGGATGGTACGGCAGGTTCTCCGAGTTTTGGTGCCGCGCCACACGGTCCAGCGACGTCGGGAAACGCAAGCCGAGTCCATTGTAATTGCTGCCCGTCAATACCGCCTTGCCCCTTGCGCCCGGCCCCACCTCAAATTCGCTGTGCCACTGGAGCGTGACTTCTTGCTTCGGCCGGTCGAGGGTCAACGTCATCGTGCGTCGCTCAATGAGCAACGCGGCCCGCGCGGTATCCGCGGCGGTTAAGTCGAGGGGCGTGATCCAATGGATGAGGTGGGTGAAGGCAGCCAGGGGCAAACCTTCCCGAGTTTTGCTCGTGCCGTGTGTGAGGATTTTGACCGGGTGTTCCCGTCCCGCCTGGCTCGCTTCTTCCCAAAAATTGTGGCCATTCACTCGAATGGCATACATCAGGCCGTGATGGTGGAGGTGGTCGGCGGGAGCGTCGCGAAGGACATTCTGGCCGGACAGAGTGAATAGTTCGCGTACGTAGGGCTTGAATTGATTCGTTCTGAAGACGTAAAGCATCAAGCGGCGGTCTTGAAAAAGGATTTCCAGCTCGCCGGTCTGCTCCGACACCCGGAGAGTCAAATCAGGCAGGGGCGCTGCCTCGATTTTCGAATCGGCGGCTCTGCCTTCGAACCCGCGGCTGAGAAAAAACGCGGCAGACAGAAAACACACCCTGGCTATGATCATCATACGGCGAGCTTACCGACTGACTCGCGGGGCGGCCTTTGACTGCGGTCAAAGTGCTGAGCCAGCATTCTCCTGTGAACCGGCTTGAAGATCAACGAGAGGCAGGCTACAAGGAGTCTGAATGAAGGAGGAAAAGCAACCATCTATGATTCTTTGCCTTGGAACCACTCCGGCCGTCCAGCGCGTGATGATCTTCCGCAAGCTCGTGCTCGACGCGGTGAACCGGGCCGCGGAGACATTGGACGGCGCGGCGGGCAAATCAATCAATGTGGCCAAGGTGTTGCAGGCCCTCGGCGAACAGCCAATCGCTGCGGGCTTCCTGGGCGGGGATCGTGGCGATTATCTGCGCGCTTTGCTGGAGGCGCGGGGGATCGAGCTGGCTTTTGTAAACGTTGCCACGCGAACACGACAGTGTGTCACGATGATCGACGAATCGGCGGGAACCATCACCGAGTTGGTGGAGGAAAGCGGCTCGATTGATGCGGCTGATTTCGCAAAGCTCGTGGAGATCATCCGACGACGCCTCCGGGGCGCCCGCGCGGTGGTGATGTCAGGCACGATTGCTCCGGGAGGCCCCTCCGACCTCTATCTCACGTGCGGTCAGATGGCGAAGGAAGCCGGAGTGATCGCCGTTGTGGATGCGCAAGGCCCGGCGTTAATCGAAGCCCTAAAAGCAGCGCCGGAGCTGGTCAAACCGAATCGAGTGGAGTTGTCGGCGACCCTGGGGCGCCCGCTGGAAGACGAAGCGGCCATGATGGAAGCGATGCAGGAGTTGTGCGAACGAGGCGCTCAGCGTGTGGTGGTGACCGCCGGCAAACATCCCGCTCTGGCGTTTGATGGCCGGACGTTTTGGCGGATTTTGAGCCCGCGGCTCAGGCCAGTTAATCCGATCGGTTCGGGAGACGCGTTGACGGCCGCGCTGGTCTGGCGGCTGGCTCGCGGTGAAGCGCTGGAGGAAGCATGTCGGTGGGGCATGGCCGCCGGCGCCGCCAACGCTTTGACGCTGCAGGCTGGAGAAGTCAACCGAGCCGACGTGGAACGATTGGTGCGCGAGGTCAAGGTCGAAAGGATTCAAAGGCCGGACGAGAGGCAAAGGTAAATCCAGTTCCCCAGCGCCGCGGGAATAAGGATTCGAAAGAGCGGCAGGCGCAGCAGCCGATCTTCCACCTCCTTCAGCCGGTTCAGCCGGAACATTCGATCCGCTACCCAGAACAGGAACCAGCCGCAAACTCCCAAGCAGGCTAACCCCACGAGCGGGTTCATCCAAAACGCCGCTGAAAAATCGAGGTGTGTCCAAGCGAGCACAGATCGCGTACCGCCGCAGAGCGGACAGGCCAGTCCGGTGATTCGGCGCATTCCGCAGGTGGGGATCCACATCCGCGCGGCGTCGATCAATGGCGTCGCCACCATGACGGCCAGCAAGCTTGCGAACGCGAACGGCGGGGCCAGTCTTCGCATCATTTCGTTTCGTTCCATCTTGTTTGGCGAAGTATCGCGATGCTGCTGGCAAGAGCCCAGATCCAAGCGGCTAAGAACAGGACGACACCCGCCAAACCTTTGCCAAAGTGAGGGCCGGGCTCGTGCGGGAAATGTCTCAGCACGATCCAGGTTTTCACGAACCAGAAACACCAGACGGTGGTCAGTCCAAAACCCACCAGGGCCAGCCCCATCTGGATCAGGCCGACGCTCCGTCCGAGGATCCAGGATCCCAGGCCCGGAAGCACGGCCAAATTGGCCATGACGCAGGCCCAAGCCGTTGGGCGGTCGAGACGCTTAGGGCCGGCCAACGCCGAAAAGATCTTCATAAGCATAAACCACGGCGCCGGTCGCCAGGGGCAACGTGACAAAGATGCCGATGCCGACCGCCATGAAGCCCGCGATCGCGATCACCGTCGTGAGGATGAACAGCGCGAAAATTGTCCACCAATTTCGATGCACGACTTTTCGGCTCAATTCCAGCGCGGGCCAGAATTCGAGCTGTTTGTCGATGATCAAGAGCGGGCCGAACCCCAGCCAGGCCACCATGAGATAGATTCCGGGCAGAACGCAAAGGAAGATTCCCACCAAGATCAGGACCGTGGTGACAATGCTCGCCAGCATGAGTTGGACGAAGTTGATCTGAAAGCCCGCGAACGCGTCCGCCATGTCGGCAGGCTGGCCGCGCGCCAGTTTCAGGAAAACCCAGTCGAGTCCCGCCCACAACACCAAACTGAGCGCGGCACCGGCAACCTGTCCGATGGCCGGAATGAACTCCAGCGCGACATTGACCACCAGGATCAGCGCGGACGCGCCCACGAGCAGCCAGAAATGATCTCTCAACAAGTCCCAACTGCGCGTGATGCAGGCGCCGATGTCAAGCGTGGCTCCGCGCGCCGCGTATTCGTCGAGTCGCGCGGTTGGATCCTCGGCCGGGATGGGCGGAGGCGCCAAGCCAAACCGTGGAGATTGGGCCGCCAGCGCGTCGGCAAACTCGGGGAAACTCCGGAGCGGCTGCCACTCTGCGCCGCTTTCCAATCTAGCGCGCGTGTCGCCGTTGGCACGCCCTTCGAGGATCCACTGCCGAATTTGATCGACCGGCACCGGGCCGTACTCCTTCTGATCTCCGCCAATAATGCAATACATACTAAACAGTTCCTAAGTAAACCCATGTGAAACCAGCCCCTCACCCCAGCCCTCTCCCCATCGGATGGAGAGAGGCTGGTCGAAGGCCGGGTGAGGGGTGTCTGTTTACTTTTGAACTCATTAATAATGAGCCCGGCTGCCGTGGCCGAGGCCGCAATTGAGTGCGTTCATCGAGGCAGATTCTTCAAGATCTCGTCCAAAATATCGGTCTTCCGAATCAAGACGACAAACAAGACGTAATCGACCAAGGAGATGATGATGCCGGCCCAAGCCAGGCCTTTACCCGAAAACTGGAGCGGTTTGTTGCTAATCTGAGCCAGAGCGATGGCGGAGAAGATCAAGCCCAAGGTCGCGAACACCGGGCCGCAACAAACGATCCCTAATAGACTGCAGACCAAACCCGCCATGGCCATGCCGTGGGTCTTCGTGCCTTGGCCCGCACCGATCGCCGCAGGCGCGGTTGCGGCCAGAGGAGGAGGCGCAGAGGTCCCGACCACGGCCGAGAATTCCGGGAAGGTTGAGAGCGGCTTCCACGGACCATCCTCATCGCGTGCCAAACTTTGTCCATTTGCGCGGCCTTCTTTGATCCACTGGAGGATTTGTTCGGCGGTGACGGATCCATACTCCTTTTGATCTGCCCCGACGATTCTATACATGCGCGCAAGTCTCCGGGAAACCCCTAGCTGCGTCAAGATCGGCCAGTGAATTGGCGCGGACAGCGCGCACTTTGGAGGTGGCGATGGACGCAACGGCGAACGTCCGGCCTGCCGTGTCGCCCAGCGGAACCGGCGTGGGAAACGGGACTGGCCCGATTCCCCGGCCCTCTCCCACATGGAGAGGGGCGCGAGTCGAACGATGAGCGTTCCAGTGAATGAAATATGGCAAATCATCTGCTATGTATTCCTCTTC
>JACQWK010000175.1 GCA_016209525.1 Verrucomicrobiota bacterium | reverse complement strand
TTTCAGTTCCGGCTCAGCATTCCAGCGGGGCGACGGGCGACCGTTCAGGTATCCACCGATTTAACGAACTGGACTAATCTCACTCCCAGCCCCGTCACCGGCACGGTGGCCATTCAAGATCCGCAGGCCACAACGAGCGAATTGCAGTTCTACCGGATCATTGTGGAGTAGGACGGTTCACCCTCACCGCGGTTTTCCGCACGATACTTCGGCCAGTCTCAGAACCCTCGATCCTCTGCAAGGGATTCTCCCATTCAAGGAAATGGCATAGACCCAAAGGGAGTGTTGGAGTGCTGGAGTGTTGGGATTCGAATCACTCCAGCACTCCACTACTTCTGTTCAGCCGTTTTCCTTGAGCAGAGGTTCATTGCACAAACTGGCCAAGCACAATTCAAATTTGTGCGCCAAGCTTGAAAGGCCTTGTTCGGATAGACAGCAGCAATGAGCGCGCTTTTTAGGCTTGGTTTCTCTCAAGGATTAGTGTATAAACGTTGCCAGCTTTGGTAGCTCTGCTTTGTCAGCGAAAAGTAATAGCCAGCGTGGAAACCAAAACAGAGTGGAAGATCAAGAGCACTCTTAACCGTTAATCATGGTCCAGACCCGATCCGGCAGGATTCGCGTTTCCTCTGGTTGTTCTCCGAAGAAGAAGCGCCGGCCATTCACTTTCCACCCATGACCCTTCCGCTCACCCTCAAAACACCTGATCTCATGAATTCAATCGTTACGTGCTTGATCAACGCCAATAAGTATATCCGAGCCTTCCTCCTGGCGGTTGTGGCCCTTGGTGGTGCGTCTCAGGTTCATGCCGCTCTCACCGCAGGGGATGACACCGCAACCACCAATGAGGACACCACACTGCGGATCGCTTTCACAACACTTCTGAGCAATGACACCGGCGGAGTCACGCCCCTCACAATCCTGTCTGTGTTCGGCGCAAGCAACGGCACAGTGACAATCGACGGCACCGATGTTGTCTTCACTCCGACCTCCCATTTCAGCGGGACGGCAACGTTTAGCTATATTGCTGAGGATAGCACAACGCCCGCCGCGCTGTCCGATTCAGCCACAGTTACTGTGACGGTCAATCCCGTGTCGGATGCGCCAACCTTGACCGTGCAGAGCGCGACGGGGGATGAGGACGCCGCGATTCCTTTGAACATCAACATCACGGCCATCGATACGGATTTCTCGGAGACGCTGACGGTCAAGATTGAAAATATCCCTTCCGGGGCGTCGCTGGACAATTCGTCGCACGACGTGCCGTCGATAACTTTCGTGTCGGGCGTGGGATCTGTGACTTTATCGGCGAGCCAACTCAACCAACTTTCTATCAAGCCGCCGGCAAACAGTGACGCCGACTTTAATCTGAGCGTGACTGGCACCAGCACGGATGGCAGTGCCTCCGCGGCCAACTCATCGAATTCTCCGGCGACTCTGAGTGTGACGGTCAATGCGGTTTCAGACGCGCCGACTTTGACGGTGCAAAACGCGAGCGGCAATGAGGACTCGGAGATTTCGCTCAGCATCACCGTCACCGCCACGGATTCGACTGAAACCCTGATCGTTACCATCAACACCATCCCGTCCGGCGCGACGCTGCTGTCCGGCACGACGCCAATCACCATCAACAATTCATCCGCGACCCTGACATCAAGCCAATTGAGCGCGTTGAAGATCATTCCGCCGCCCAATAGTGACGCCGATTTCGCGCTTGGTGTGAGTGCGACCAGCCAAGACGGCACCGCCAATCCCGTGAGCACGCAGCCGGTAAATCTCAATGTGCTGGTCAACCCGGTGAACGACGAACCTTCGTTCACGAAAGGGCCAAACATCACCATCGAAGAAGATGCCCCCGCCCAGTTTTTCTCGAATTGGGCGACGGCGATCACTCCTGGGGGCGGTGAGTTTGGGCAAGTGTTGACTTTCCAAGTCACAATTCCAACCAGCGCCGCCAGCTTGTTCACTGTTCCTCCCTCAATCTCGCCGGAAGGTCATTTGACCTTTGAGACCGCTCCCAACGCGAACGCTTCCGCGACGACCGTCACCGTCACCCTGAAGGACAACGGCGGCACCAATCCCGGCGATGACACGAGCGCGTCAGAAACCTTCACGATCACCGTGACAGCCGTGAATGACGCGCCTCGACTCATGGCGCCCTTCCAGCAATCGATGAAAGAAGACACCACCTTGGAGTTCTCGGCGGCCAATAACAACCTGATCTCAGTCGCAGACCCGGACGCCGGCAGCGTCACTCGGTTGAGCTTGTCGGTGCAGAGTGGCAAGCTGAAGTTCACCACAACCACTGGCTTGACGTTTGTGTCTCCCACGGCCAACGACAGCGCGAACATCGTCGTCGAAGGAACCCTTTCGGATTTGAACGCGGCCTTGGCGGGAAACCCAGGAGCCACTCCCGTTGTGCCCGGGTTGAAATACACCCCGGACTTGGAGTTCAACGGACCCGACACTCTCGTGATCGTCGCTAACGATCTCTTCTCAGGCGCGAATCTGATCGACACGAAAACCGTGAACGTCAACGTCACGCCCGTGAACGACCAGCCCCAGATCACCAACACGACCCCGATCGCTTTCAACGTTCTCGAGAATTCGCCTCCCGGATTCTTCGTTGGAAAAGTAAACGCAACGGACGCGGATCCAGGAAGCTCGCTGAACTTCGTCATCACCACCGGCAATCTGGGCGGCGTCTTCAATATCAATTCCAGCTCGGGAGAAATCTTTGTCTCCGGCAAGCTCGACTTCGAACCCCTGCCCACCGATAAGAAGTTCACCCTCTCGGTTCTGGTGGCCGACACCGGCATTCCTTCGCTCTCGGCGAGCGCCACGGTCACGATCAATGTCACCGATGTCAATGAACCGCCGCAGATGCTTCGCCAGGTCTTTCAAGCCAACGAGAATCTGACCACCGGGAGCACGATCGGAAGCTTGGTCGCCACTGATCCGGACACGACCACCCCCAATTCGACGCGGACTTTCGCCATTGTCTCTGGCAACGAGGACAATAAATTTGCGCTCAGTTCGGCCGGCGCGCTGACTCTGAGCGCCGCGCTCGATTTCGAAACCCGTCCGAGCTACGAACTCAACGTTTCGGTGACGGATGGAGGCGGTCTCTCCATGGTGGCCCCAGTCGGCATTCTCGTGATCGACAATAACGAAGCCCCGATTATCAGCCCGCGGACCTTCACGGTGGACGAAAACGCGCCCGGCGGTACGTTCGTGGGTCATGTCGAGGCGGTTGATCCGGACGCCGGACATCGCACGAATTTCTCCATCACGGGCGGCAACACCGACAACAAATTCGGGATTGACCAAGTCACAGGCTTAATCACGGTCCGGGGTCCCCTCGACTTTGAAACCACGCCCTCCTATAGCCTCACGGTGAAGGCCACCGACAATGCGGACTCAAACCTGTTCAGCACCGCGACCATCACGGTGAATGTCAACAATGTGAATGAGATTCCTCTGATCACAGCTCCGACCACCATGGAAATCTTTGAAGATACCACGATCACTTTTGCCACCGGCGCGATTTTGGTCGCCGATGATTCCGGCAACGAGCTCATCGACGTGACCCTCAAAGTGGAGCATGGAACGCTGAAGCTGGCCGGCGTGGCCAACCTCACCTTCGAAAGCGGCGCCGACGACACCGGCCGGATGCGCATCCGAGGCAAACTGACTGACCTTAACCTCGCGCTCAATGCGTTGCAGCTCACTCCGGAACTTCATTTCCATGGCCAAGACTTCCTGGACATTCTGGCGGACGATCGCGGAGCCTCCGGCGTGGGCGGTCCCCAGAGCCGGATAACCGGCGTGGCGCTCCGAATCAAACCGGTCATTGACGGCGCCCCGACGATTCGGAGCGTGACCGTGCCGTTCCAGACGCTCAGCGATCAGGGAATCGTGATCGAACGGAATCCGGTGGACGGCCCCGAAGTCACTCATTTCCAAATCACGGACATCACGGGCGGCCGCCTCTACCATCACAACGGCAAAACCGAGATTGTCCACGGGAATTTCATCACCTCGTTTGAGGCGCAGGCCGGATTGCGATTCCTGCCCACCGCCACTTCTCCGCCAGGAGCCTTCAAAGCCAAAGCCTCGCTCCAGGACAACACGAGCGGTCTGGGCGGGACCGCCGCGACCGCCCAGATCACCGTCGTGAAGGCGAACCAGTTTATCAGCTTCCCGCCAATCCAGGGGCCAAAGAAATTCGGTGACCCTGCATTTTTGATCAGCGCCACGGCTTCATCCGGCCTTGCCGTGCAATTCCAGGTCAACGGTCCGGCGAAGATCGCCACCCACCTGGCGATTCTGGACGGCGCCTCCGAGCGCCCGAATCCGGTCACAACCTCGGCGTCCGGCGCCGCCGTAGCCGCCTTGGAAGGGAGCCAATTGATCTTTGAGATCGCCTACGAGGGCCTGTCGGGAGTGGCCACCGGGGCGCATATCCATGGGCCTGCCACCGCCGAGCAGACCGCCGGAGTGATGATCGATCTGGAGCCGTTCGCGATCGGCGGATTCGGAACTGCCGGCGAGTTGAAAGGCACGGTGACGTTGACCAGCGGCCAACTCAGCGCCATTTCCAGCGGCCAAGCGTATGTGAACATACATACAAGCGCGAATTCCGGCGGCGAGATCCGCGGGCAATTGATCGCGCCAACTTCCACCACTGGGAAGATTCTGCTGATTACCGGCGCCGGCAACGTCAACGTGACGGCGTCGGAGCCCGGAGACGACCGATTCAATCCCTCGCCCGGGGTCAGCCAATTCCTGACGATCTCCAAGGCCAACCAATCGATTACGTTCAGCGCCGTCCCGAACAAAACCTATGGCGATCCGGATTTCCCGGTGTCGGCAACCGCCTCGTCGGGGCTGCCCACGCGCATCGAAGTCACCGCGGGACCAGCGGTTCCCACGCTGGATGCGACCACGCAGCTTCCGGACGGAAAAATCCGGATTCTTGGCGCGGGCAACGTGACTTTGGTGGCCCACCAAGATGGCAACCAGAACTTCAACCCGGCGATCCCGGTCTCTGTGAATTTCAACGTGGCCCGCGCCACCTTGACAGCCAGCGCCGACAACAAGACACGTCCCTTCGGCCAGCCGAACCCGGAGCTCACTGGAAACGTCTCGGGCATCAGAAGCCAGGACCCGATCAATGTCGTGTTCACAACGCCGGCCACTCCGAACAGTCCGTCCGGCACATACGATATTTTCCCGACATTCGAGGATCCGGCGGGCAAGCTTCCGAATTACAACTTGAACGTCACGCGAGGCAAACTGACGGTGACGGAAAATGCGGCGCCTGTGGCCCAGGCCCAATCGGTGACCACGGAAGAGGATGTTCCGAAAGCCATCACGCTGACTGGAACAGACGCGGAGGGCGCCACGTTGAGCTTCGAGCTCGCCTCGCCGCCGCAGCATGGCCGGTTGGAGGGCACGCCGCCGACTTTCACCTATACACCCGAGCCGAACTACAACGGACCGGACAGCTTCACGTTCCGGGCGAGCGATGGTTTCCGCGACTCCGCGCCGGCGACGATCAATGTCAACGTTACACCCATCAATGATTCGCCGATCGTGCCGCACTTCCCGAACGTGGGACTTCGTCCGAACGGTCCAGTCGTGACCATTCCGCTGTTTGGTCTGGCTGCTGGACCGCCGAACGAACAACAACCCTTGACGGTTTCCGCCAGTTCCGGCGACACGACCAAAGTCACAGTGCAGGGAGTTGACCAACCCACTTCGACCTCACCCGGAGCCCTAAGAATTCAGCCGGTCGTCGATGCGACAGGCAGCGCTCAGATTACGGTTGTGGTGAGCGATGGACAGTCCGCGAACTCGACAACCTCCCGCAGCTTTATGGCTACGATCATTGGCCGCGGGATTCGGATCGTCAACACGGCCGGTTTGGTGGGAGCCCCGGTCGAGGTTCCTGTGGAATTGGTGGCGCTTGGCGATGAGAACAGCCTCGGCTTCAGCATTCAATTTGACAACAACAAGCTCGTGTTTGTTAGCGCCGAACTCGGGACAGACACCAGCGGCACAGCGGCGCAAGCCGTCCTCCAGGTCAACCATCGCGAGGCCGAGCATGGGCGGATTGGACTCGGTCTCGCCTTGCCGGCCGGCCAGGTGTTTGCGGCAGGCACCAAACAGATCGCCCTCCTCCACTTCGACATCCCAACCGAGGCTCAGGAGTCCACGACACGGATCGGCTTCACTCCTCAGCCCGTGTTTCTCGAAGTCGTCAACGCGCTGGCCAACCCGTTGCCCGCCGCGTTCGACGGCGGAGACGTCGCAATCTCCTTCGGATTTGAGGCTGATGTCGCCCCGCGGCCTTTCGGGAGCAATACAGGCGCGGTCACTGCGACGGACTGGACTCAGGTCGGCTTGTTTGCGATTCATGCGGAGGAGATTTCCAGCCCAAGCGAATTCCGCCGGACGGACTGTGCGCCTCGCGAAGTGGATGCCCAGTTGATTTTGGGAGACGGAGTCATTGGCATCGCGGACTGGGTGCAAGCTGGGCGCTATGCGGCGGGTCTGGACCTTGTTGGTCCCGAAACGGCCAGGCAAGTGCCCAAAGGCGGCGGCCCGTTTGGCCCGCCGTCGCAGACGACGGGTCAAGGCTTGAACTCAAGCCTGAACAGCCTCGCCTTGAAGTCCACGGGACGTGCCGCGCGGCAAATCAAACTCCACGACCGGAGAGTGGAGCGCGGACGTAATTTCGTGGTCCTGGCAACTTTGGAGTCGCGCGGAGACGAAAACGCCGCCGGGTTCAGTTTCAGCTTCGATCCGAAGGCCCTTCGTTTCACCGGGGCGCGTTTGGCTAATGAGGCTCGGAACGCAACATTGCTGACAAACGAGAAAGACGCCGAGAGCGGCCGCGTTGGCCTGGCCTTGGCTCTTCCACCGGGCCAGTCCTTCGGAGCAGGCTCAAAAGCTTTGATCGAATTGGAGTTCAGCTCGATCTCGCTAACGCAGGACTCAAGCGCGCTCATCGCAATGGTTGATAGCCCCGTTCGGCGCGAACTGGTCAGCGCCACCGCGGACGAACTGCTGGCCGGCTATTCAGACGCCAAGATCACCTTTCAGGACACGGCGATGGCTGGGTCGCAGAATCCCGTATCAAAGCCTCTGACGGTCGTAGATCGTTCGGCATCGGGAGAAATGTTCCTCCTTTTGAACGGTCAGCCGGGTGACCGATACGTGATTGAATCATCGGTGGACTTAGCCACATGGGTCCCGCTAAGGACAGTAACCATGACCGACCGCCAAGTGGAGGTTGTCGATCCCGAAGCGCGACGGCTCTCGGGCCGATTCTACCGCCTCGTCCCGGCGCGCTAGTGTGGAAGCGCTCTTGTGATGTTGCTGACACACTGGTCGAGTTATGAACATCAATAAACGAGTAAGACTCCGAGCCATGGTCCCAAAGCTGGCCGGCTGGCTGTCGCTCTTTTTGCTGGCGGAGGGAACCTTCGCAGCCAGCCCCACAGTCGTCCGTGTCGTGAATACGTTTATTCCGTCTAGTCAGCCAGGGACGGTCGTCATCGAGATGGACGCCACCGGCGAGGAAAGCGCTCTGGGCTTCAGCCTGAATTTTGATCCGTCGCGATTGACATTCGGGGACGTCGTGTTGGGTGGCGGCGCAACGGCAGCCACGCTGAACAAAAACACGCTCCAGGCCAGCGCCGGGAGAATCGGCGTCGTCGTCGGAATGCCGCCGGGTCAAGGCTTCGCGGCCGGTCGAGTGGAGTTGCTCCGGTTCACGTTTACGGCCGGCGTCGTGAGCGGTGAAACACCGCTGACTTTCGGCGACGTGCCCGTCTTCCGCGAAGTTGCCAGCCGCCAAGCAACCCCACTGGCCGCCACATTCACGGGTGGAACTGTGCGAGTGGGCAATAACGCTCCCCAGCTCAGCACAATCCCCAATCAAACGGTGACGGAAGGGAGCACGTTGAACATTCCCGTAATCGCCACCGATCCCGATTTGCCTCGGGATACGCTGGCTTTTAGTCTGGAAGCCGGGGCTCCGACTGGGGCGAGCATCGAGGCGGGGACTGGGGTGTTCAGTTGGACGCCGAGCGAGGCGCAGGGGCCCGGGACGGCGACGATCACGGTGCGGGTGAGCGACAATGGGATACCGCAACTGTCGGCCACGCAA
>JACQWK010000020.1 GCA_016209525.1 Verrucomicrobiota bacterium | reverse complement strand
GTGGGATGAATGCTGGGGCCGCGCCTACCATAGTGACTATTTGCAAATAAAAGCCATCGCGTAACCGAGAGTGGTTACTTTCGCGTCACGCACCCGGTGCAGCGCTAACCCGAATCTTTACCAGTTCGTTTGCCGGATGCTGATTTTGAAGGTAGGGAGGGCGCGCCTGCGCCGTCGCCGCCGCGTGCAGCGGCGGAACACTGTGAGTTGCGGATGAAAACGCCGCCACGCCCGTTCAGAACTGTTCCTCGCCTGCACGCCGCGGGGACTCCGCGGCGCGGCATCCCTCCCACGCTAACTGCGCCGCCCGCGGTTACTGGCGAACGCGCGGTTACACGCTCCAGCCTTTTCGATACTCGCGTTTGACGAATTGCGAAGCTTGCGGCGCGTTTTTCGCCCGCATGTTCGGACCGTCCCAATCGAGCTTCTTGCCGACTCCCACGCGGAGCGCCACACAGCCCAGCAGGATGATCTCGGTGAGATAAGCCGCGATGTCGAAGTTCGAATAACCCGCGTCTCCGCCTTTCATGGCGTTGAACCATTCGCGCATGTGGCCCGGCGACCGGGGAATCGTCTGCGGGATGTTGCGGATGGCTTCATGCTCCTCGTTTTTCTCTCGGGCGGATTTGTAGCCTTTATCGTCGAAGAGAAGGAAGAACTGCGAGCCGTAGTCGTCGGGTGAAAAGATTTTGCCTTTGTCTCCGATGATGAGGCAGCCGCTTCCCGGCATTTGGCGCGGCCTGGGGTTGCCTTCTCGGTCCTTTTGGTTCGCCGACCAGTCGAGGATTTCTTTCGTGAGTTCTTCGGGCGGACGGAGGAGCCGGACCGATTTGTCCTGCGGATTTCCGTCGTACCACCAGAACTTCAGCGGAGGCATGCCTTCGCGGTCCGGGAATTCGAATCGGATGCGGGAGGTCTTGGGATATGTCTCCGCGTGCATGTCTGATACTTCTTCGCACTCGACGACGGTCGGGTAACCCAGTTTGAGAGCGCGGAACGGCATGTTCACCGTGTGGCAAGCCATATCGCCAAGTGCGCCCGTGCCGAAGTCTCTCCAGCCACGCCAAGCGAAGGGATGATAAACGCCCTTCTTGAAGGGCCGCAGCGACGCCGGTCCCACCCAAACGTCCCAATCCAGCGTGTCCGGCACCGGGTCTTCGCCCTGCGGCCGATCGATGCCCTGAGGCCAAATGGGGCGATTGGACCAGACGTGGAGCTCATGCGGTTTCCCAATCACGCCCGCCTGGATGACCTCGACGGCGCGGCGTAATCCGGCGCCGGCGCTTCCTTGGTTACCCATCTGCGTGGCGAGCTTCTTATCTTTGGCCAGTTGACGAAGCACGCGCGCTTCGTAAACCGTTTGCACGAGGGGCTTCTGCACGAACGCATGTTTGCCCATCCTCATCGCCAACGCCGCGGCGGGCGCATGGTGGTGGTCGGGAGTCGAGACGGTTACCGCGTCGATGGAGTTGCCGTGCTGTTCCAGCATTTTGCGGTAGTCCTGGTAACGAGCGGCCTTAGGATACCACTCCCCGCGCTTGGCGAGCGTGCCTTTGTCCACATCGCAGAGCGAAACAATGTCGCCCCCGCAGGAAGCAGCCTCGTCCGTGTCACTGGAGCCCTTGCCGGCCGCGCCGATGACACCGATGCGGATGCGTTCATTCAAATTCTGACCGCGAACGAGGAACGGACCCGACAAAGCGGTGGCGCCGACAGCGATGGAAGAATTCTTGAGAAAGTTACGACGGCTGATTTGAGAGGCCGTCCCTGAGGGAAAGGATGACTTAGCCATGCCGTTCTCCTACGCCCAAGGGTCTTCGCGCACAAGCAAATTTGCGAAGCGCGCGATTGATCAGGAGCGCGGCCATCTTGGAAGCAGCGGGCTCGCGCGACCCACGGGGTTCAATCAGAATCTCGGAGCCGACAGCGTTGCTGGGGCTGCTGCGGCCTGGAAGGCAGCGCTCCGCTAGAGTGAGCATTGGCGAAGAAGTCATTGGTCAATGAAACATCCTTGGGGTATAAGCGTTCGCATGCTTTGTCCTCGACTAATCCACTCAATCAGAAGTGTTATCCAGTTCGGGCCGGATCAGAGACCGGCGCTCGGGTGCATCCCGGAGGTGTTCGCGACGGGAAGTAGTGGTGGGCGTCTCGCCTGCCGTAGAGCCGGCGCGTCTCGCCCGGCGGACTCAGCGCGGAACCGGGAGCGACTGCGTGGCTTCCGGCCTCTGCCGGGCGGCGAGACGCGCGCCCTCTATGGCAGGCGAGACGCCCGCCGCGACGAACAACCTCGCGATGCACGACCGGCGCTCTGGCTCGCAGCGCTGGTGTTTTCATCGGTCCGAGTCGCTGCCGCCGCGGAGGATGGCTCCTCCCAAATCAAAGACCCCGCAGTCCTTGCAGGGCATTCCATCCACGGCGAAGCGTTCAATGAAGGTCCGCGCCAAAAGGCCTATCTCATGGGAGGGACCGGACCGGTCAGATTCCCTGTCACCACGAAGTTTTCTGAGGCGCAACAATTCTTCAACCAGGGAGTAGGCCAACTTCATGGATTCTGGTACTTCGAAGCCGAACGCTCCTTCCGCCAAGTTTTCGCGTTGGATACCAATTGTGTCATGGCTTACTGGGGCATGGCGATGGCCAATGTGAACAACACGAAACGCGCGAAGGAATTCATCCAGTTGGCCGACCGGCGAAAGTCCGAGCTCAGTCCCCGCGAACGGATGTGGATCGAGGCCTACGCCCGTTTTTGGATCGCCTCCGCCTCGGAGGAAAAGAAAGACAATTCGAGCGACAAGGACCGGCGCCGCGAACTGGTGAGAGATTTGGAGCGAATCGCCTTTGCCTATCCGGACGATTTGGAGGCCAAAGCCTTCCTCGCTTTCCAAACTTGGGACAACGGCGGCCGGGGCTGGCCCATTCCCAGCCACCTAACCTTTGCGTCCCTCATTGACGATATCGTGGCCGTCGAGCCGATGCATCCTGCCCACCATTTCATGATCCATCTCTGGGACAATGAAGACGCCAAACGCGCGCTGGAAGCGGCGGCCCGCTGCGGACAAGGTTCGCCCAGCATTGCTCACATGTGGCACATGCCTGGCCACACTTACGGCAAGGTCCACCGCTACTCCGATGCCGCCTGGCAGCAAGAAGCTTCGGCCCGTGTTGATCACGCCTACATGATGAAGAACCGAGTGCTCCCGGACCAGATCCACAATTACGCCCACAACAACCAATGGCTCGTGGAGGACCTCGAATATGTCGGGCGCGTGCGCGACGCCATCGACCTGGCCAAGAACATGGTTGAGCTGCCCCGGCACCCGAAGTTCAACATGCTCACGCGAACCAACAACAGCGGCGGCTACGAACGCCGGAGCGGCAGCGCCACCATGGGACGCGACCGTTTGTTCGAAACTCTCGTGCGGTTCGAGCTTTGGGATGAGTTGATCGCTCTGTCCGAAACCATTTACCTGGAACCGACCGATTACCGGCCCGAACAAGTGAAACGCTTGCGTCTATTGGGCGTGGCTCATTTCAACAAAGGCAACATTGCCGCAGGACAAGCGCAAATCTCGGCCCTGGAAATGATGCTCAAGGATCAGCGCCAAGAACGGCAAGCGGACGCGGAAAAAGCCGAGGCCAAAGCCAAAAAAGAGAAAAAGTCCGAAGAAAACATCACCCAGGCCATGACGGACGCCCTCAAGGCGCACTCGGAAAAAGTCCGGACCATCGAAAACGCCATCACTGAACTCAAGGGCTACGAGCGCCTCGTCGAAAAGGATTACGATGCGGCTTGTGAGCTGTGGAACGACCTGAAAGACCTCCCCAAGGACCGCCTGGCCCGGCTGCGCTTGGAAGAGGGGAACAAGCAAAAGGCCGAGGAAGTGGCGCTTGACGCGATGAAGAACAGCACGAACCAAGTGCAACTCATCGCCAACGCCGTCGATGTTTTCTGGCGTTGCGGAAAAGAAGAGCAGGCTCGCCTGGAATTCGAGCGGCTCCGTTCGCTGGCCAGCCAAGCCGATTTGGATACTCCGGTTTTCCGGAGGCTGAAGCCCATCGCCGCCGAGCTTGGCTGGCCCGAAGATTGGCGGTGGCCAACCGCCCAGCCATCGGATGTCGGCCAACGACCGAAATTGGAGAGCTTGGGTCCGTTTCGCTGGCAGCCCTCACGGGCTCCGGACTGGACTCTTCGAACGGCGGACGAAAAGCCGATCGCATTGCAGGATTACCATGGGAAACCGGTGGTCGTCATTTTTTATCTGGGTTTCGGCTGCCTGCACTGCGTGGAACAACTCAAGACTTTCGCTCCCTCACAGCCGCAGTTTGCGGAAGCGGGAATTTCCATGGTGGCGATTGGCACCGACTCGGTCGAAGCCCTGAAGAAATCGCTGGCTAAAGCAGAGCGTGCTTTTCCTTTCCCTCTGTTGCCCGACCAGAACCTCGAAGTTTTCAAAGCGTATCGCGCGTTCGACGACTTCGAGCAGATACCGCTGCACGGCACGTTTTTGATCGACGGCGAAGGGCTGGTGCGATGGCAGGACATCAGTTTCGAGCCCTTCAAAGACGCGAAGTTCCTGCTGGACGAATCGAAACGGCTCCTCAGAATCGCGGCGAGGCCGCTGGTGGCGGGGCGGCAATAGAGAACCGAATGTGAAATGAAGCGCGAGTTCATTGAGGAGATACTGCAGGGGAATGTTAAGAGTTGGGCAGGCAGCTTGCCGGCCTCAGCGTCCTTTGGGAAATCCACCAAAAGAGGCAGGCCGGACTTCCGCCCTCCGTTGACACATCGCTTGTGGAAACACGCTCAAACCAGAAGCGCAACTTTCACGTCGGTGCAGCAAAGGCCGCTCGAACTGGAACGTCTTCGCAAGCACCTGCCAAGTAGAGTCAGCGAATGGAAGCCGATTTCCGATAGCTGTGCGGACGTCCGTGCCTCCAATGCTTTCCCCCTCACCCCGGCCCTCTCCCACCGGGAGAGGGAGGATCGCTTCTCGCGCAGGGGGAGGTCTATGCGCCTCGGATTTTCGGACGAGCCACGGACACCTCTCCCTCTCCCGGAGGGAGAGGGTCGGGGTGAGGGGGAAGGGCACTCTAAATCTCACGGCAGTTGCCTGCCTGCCGTGGCGGCCGAAAAACTCGTCCGCGCTGTCCCTGGGAGATTCATTCGCCGCGTGGGTTTCACTTTGATCGAACTCCTGGTCGTCATCGCCATTATCGCCATTCTGGCCGCGATGCTGCTGCCTGCTTTGTCCCAGGCGAAGGAGCGTGCCAAGCGCGCGATGTGCATCAACAACGTGAAGCAAAGCACGCTGGCTCTGGTGATGTATTCGGACGACAACGCCGCCCGGTTTCCGAACGACGGCGAGTATGATCCCCACTGGGTCGGCCATCCCTTCCGAGATATTCTGGCCAAGGATTTCGGAATGAAACGTGACCAGTTTTATTGTCCGTCCAATCCAACCTGGAATCGGGATGATTTCTGGAAGGGCTTGTCCGCCAATTCGACCGTCATCGGTTACCTCTATCTGGCGGGCGAGCCGCGCTACGACTCGCCTTCGCTCTACGACCGCAGCGTGACGAACCGGCCTGTGTTTGCGATGAAGAGCACCGATCGCCCGCATTTCTCGATCTTGTGGACGGATATGAACCGCAAGTTGGACAATTCGTGGATGCGTCCGGGCGATCCCAATCCGCTGGTTCGAGGCGTGAATCACTTCAACCTTTCCGGCAAAGCACCCGCGGGCTCGAACGAAGGCTACCTCGATGGCCACGTTACTTGGGTCAATGCCCGAAAATTCCTCCAAGCCCCAAAAATGAACTTCGGCGGCCTGCAAATCTATTTCCATGGCGGCGATGAACGCGCAAATTGAGCGTGCAGATTGACGCCCATCAGCACTTTTGGATCTACGACCCGAACGAGTATTCATGGATTACTGACGAGAAAGACGTCTTGCGGCGGAATTACCTTCCCGCGGAACTGGCTCAAGAGCAGAACAAGCTCCAATTCGACGGCTCCATTGCCGTCCAAGCCCGCCAGACTCTCGAGGAATCGCACTGGCTTTTGGAGTTGGCGGAGCAGGACGACCGAATCAAAGGCGTGGTCGGCTGGGTGGACCTGCGATCCGCTCGGGTCGAAGACCAGTTGCGACGCTTGGCCGATCACCGGAAGTTCGTGGGCGTGCGCCACGTCGTGCAAGACGAGCCGGACGATCGCTTCCTGCTCCGCGCGGACTTTCTTCGCGGCCTCACGAAGCTCAAGGATTTCGGCCTCGCCTACGATCTTCTGATTTTTCCGAAACAGATTCCGGCGGCGATTGAGCTCGCTCGGCGATTCCCGGAACAACGGTTCGTTCTGGATCACCTGGCGAAGCCTTTCATCAAGGACGCGATCCTCGCCCCGTGGAGCGACCAGATTCGGGAATTGGCTTCTGCCCCGAACGTCTGGTGCAAGATTTCGGGCCTGGTGACCGAGGCCCAATGGAAGACTTGGAAACCGGATGATTTCAGCCCTTACCTCGATGTCGTCTGCGAAGCGTTCGGAGAAGACCGGTTGATGGTAGGTTCAGACTGGCCGGTTTGCCTGCTCTCGGCCGAATACGAGGAAGTGATGGCCCTCGTCGGCGATTACTTCGGTGGCCATCGGGAAGACAGGCGCAAGAAGATATTCGGTGAAAACGCGCTGAAGTGTTACGGGATTGAGCCTGTAGGCTTAGACGCTGAGGACCCCTGACTCGTGAAATTGAGTCAGCCGAGCAAATGCCGCTTGAGGTAGGTGGCATAGAGCTGGCAGCGGAATTGGGAATCGGTTTGCGAGCCACCCTTGATCACCCCGGCGCTGCGCAAACGGAAAAAGCTTTCATGTGTCGGACAGGGCTGGCCTTGCAGGAGCGTTTTGACCACGTCTGTGAGCACTGGGTCCTTGGCCAGCAAGACGAGGATGCGCCGCAAGTGGTCGCCAAAGATTCCTTCGTCGCGGTCCGCTTGCGCTTCGAACGCCGCGATGCCGATCTTCCTCGAAGCCATCTCGTGGAGGCCGCGGCGCACGAGAAACGGATGGCCATCCACCACTCGCTGGAAGCGATCGAGTTCGCCTGGGTCTCCGAGCGGTTGGCCATGCCGCCGGTTGAGATCAGCCACCTGTTCCGGAGTAAAATCCTCCAACACCAGGCGAGTTCCGATGTTGAAGGGCGATTGGTTCATGTCGGTGATGAACAAGTGCGCCTCGGTCGCATAAGCGATCGCCAACGTCAAACCGGCCCACGGGCCCGACGGATCCAAAGCGCGCTCGTTGTGCCAGGAACGAAAGAGGCCAAACACTTCGCTGCCGTAGGAACACGTAAAGAGGCGATCCACTTCATCCAGACCCCACACCAACGGCGCGTTGAGCTTCGCCAGCACCTCCCGCCGGATATAGCGCTCGAAATTCACGTTCGGGCCGCGCCGCTCGTCCCAGACGTCGGCAGGAAGCGTCGGGATTTCGAGCTGATCGGCGAGCGATTCGGCCAAGCTGAGGTAGAAATTGCCGACGGTTTCGAGGTTCGAAGCGTTGAATTTTTGGAAGTCGGTCAGAGCGACTTTCGCGCCGCGTTCGCGAGCCAGTTGCAGGCCGCGGGCGAGGAGAGATGTTTTGCCGATTTGCCGGCCGCCCTTGATCAGAATGATGCTGTCGTAGCGCGCGACCGCCGTGCGCAATTCGGCGTCCGCCGAACGCACAACGTAGTATTCAGACTGGAGGGGTACCGCGCCGCCGATCGGTTCCAAGGGAAGGGGAATCGAAGGAGTCGCGGGCTTCGATGCGGCGACTGGATGATTTTGGACCTGGGCTCGTGGCATTAGGCGCAATCCTTTAGTGGGGACAATACGAACAGACGGCCTGGCGGGCGTCAAGCCTTTTAGCGCCGCCAGCACCTCGGAAACCACGCGCGGATCGTCTTTCGGGTTGTCCCATTGCACGTATTGAATCGGGTCCAGGATTCCGGAGAGAGGCTCGGGTAAAGGACCCGCGTAGCGGATGCGGATCGGCAGGAGCCGGGGCCGCCCCTGTTGCTGTTGGGCCGCTTCATGAGCGTTCTCCACTTCGAACCCGATCATTTCGCTGCGCGCGGCTTCCTCAGATATCAAAGGAATCGCCGCGTGCGCAGTGCGGATTTGTTGTTCGATCTCCTTGGCCCACTGAACCCCAAGGATGAGGTGCCGGTCGATCCATACCTGATAACCGTGTTGCGTCAGCTCCTTTTCGAGCAACTCCAGAACGTGCTGATCGTCGGGCAAGTGGCGTTTGTAAAGCAAAGCCACGCGGATGGCCTCGCCGGCATTATGATCGGTCGCCATGGCAATGGGATGACGGATAACCAGTTCGCGAAGAACCTCCCCGACAAGTTTGCGACACGAGACTCGTCGTGTCGGGAAGGCTCACAGCCGGTCATTACAACAGCCGGCGTTCGGTTGACAAGGCAATTCAACCGGAAGAATCATGGCGGATACGCAACGCCGTCCTTGATCGGCGAAGACGTGCGGACTTGCACCCAGGGCACGTCGCGCGGGCCTTTGGGGCTGGCGACAATCTTTTTGGACAAGGTGTCCGGGTCCTTCCATTTCCTGATTTCGGCATGGCCGTCCGCGAACGAAAACCCGCAGGCGCCGTTGTGATAATTGGCGGGCATGTTGGCCCAAAGTTCCTTGCGGTTGACGAAGACGAGGAAATAACCGTCATCAATCCCGTCGGGATGCTCGTCGAGAAAGACAAAAGCTTCCGCAGGCGCCGGACGGAGGATCTCGGAATATTTGCGGAACGTGTAGTGAGTGGTCCGAATCTCAGCCGTGTACCAGCTATCGCCGTTCATATTTCCGTTCATCGAGATGCTTCGCACGCGCGGATATTTTTTTCCGCCGATCGTAACCGTGCTTTTATCGGCTGGGCATTTGTAGATTTCGAGAGATTGGTTGTAATTCCAGAGCATGCCCCGAGGGGCCTTGATGAGGTTCACATTGGTCGCGTCCTGGGGCGTCATAAGCCAGCCTTCGATCCAGCCGATTTGATTGCCCGTGCCGTTGGGGACGAGCTTGTCGTTGTTGTCTTCGGCGTACATGTACCAGGCGAGGTTAAGCTGTTTCAGATTGCTCAGGCAGGAAATCCCCTGGGCTTTGGTTTTGGACTTGGACAATGCGGGGAGCAGCATGCCGGCCAAGATGGCGATGATCGCGATGACCACCAGCAATTCAATGAGGGTGAAGCCGCCTGGCCTCTGCGTGGCAGTGGGTGTGAAATTCGAAGAACGGGAAGATCTGGTTTTCATAGCGCTTCGGTGTGTTCAAAAGGCATTTCTGAACCTGCTTACTTTTGCCTCCATCCAGGGGAGCGAGTCAAGCGTTGGAACCAGCAATTCTCATTTTGGGAAAGGACGCGGTTCGTGTTCGCAAGGCGGACACTCTGGTCCGCACCTTTTCGAGGAGATTGCGGACAGGAGTGTCCGCGTTACGGGCAAAATGAGATACTTGCCGCAAATTGGCCCGGACTGGCCAAATCCCGGCAAATTCAGGATTGCCTCTTCGGATCAATCCGGGGAGAATCCCGGCTATGATCCCAGACAGCGGCCTCCTCAGAAAATCAACATTCGCATTCACCCTGATCGAGTTGTTGGTGGTTATCGCGATCATCGCCATCCTGGCCAGCATGCTTCTGCCCGCTCTGGCCCGCGCCAAGACCAAGGCCACCCAAATCAAATGCCTGAACAACCAGAAACAAATCGGAATTGGGTATCATCTCTACGCGGACGATAATAACGAGTTCTACACGCTCCAACGGGATTGGGCTTCGGGCGGCGGAACCAATGGCACGTACGACGTCTTTGTTGCCGCCACCAATCGCCCGTTGAATCGGTATGTGGAAGCCATCGAGAGCTTTCGCTGTCCGAACGACAAAGGGGATTTTCTGCGGCTGGCTAGCAATTGTTTCAGGCAGTACGGGAACAGCTATCTCGTGCAGTTTCAGCACGATTCGTTTCGGGTCCGCCATGTCGCCGGAGACGCCAATCTGGCGCGCGGCAGCTACGAAGGAACTCCGATCAAGACCAGCGAAATCGCCCGCAGCCCGGCGAACAAGGTGATCCAGGGTGATTGGCCCTGGCACGCGAACCGAGGCAACCTCGACAAACGCAGCGTCTGGCATAACTACAAAGGGAAGAGCCGCTTCAACATGTTGATGGGCGATGGACACGTCGAATTCTATCTCTTCCCGAAAGAGATGGCGACTTGGGTCCTCTCGCCTTCGCCGAATCTGGAATTCCAATGGTGGTAGCCCGCCGTGGCGCGATTCAACCTGCGTGTGAACCTGGTAGGGCTGACCTGCAGGTCAGTCCTACCAGGTTCATGGAAAGGCACCACGCCAAATTTGGCGCGCATTGGGACCTTGAACCGGAGCCCGGTAGGGCGCGTCTGTCCCAGCGCGCCGTTCTTCAGGCACCGTTCTTTCGGCGCGCTGAGACAGGCGCGTCCTACCTTGCGGTTCATGGAAAGGTTGGAACCGAGGTCGGCCTCCTAAGGTCGGCGGCTGCCCAGCTCTGTGAAAACCAAACAGCTTAGAGTCGCCGCCGCGCAAATGAAGTTCCGCGCCTCCGTCTCGGAAAACCTGGAGTGGATCGCGGACGCCACCCATCGCGCGGCGAAGAATGGAACCGACGCTATCTTGTTCCCGGAATGCGCGGTGACCGGTTACCTCTGCGATTTTATTCGGGTATCCAAGGACACCGTGGACCGAGCCGTCACGGCGCTTGGGAAATTGGCCCGTTCGGCGCGCTGCAACCTGCTGATCGGATGCCCGACCTTTCGGGGAAGCACACGGTTCAACTCGCTGCTGGTGCTGAACCGACACGGACGAGAAATCTTCCGCTACTCCAAGATTCACCTGACGCCGCGCGATGCGCGGTTCTTTGCGCTGGGCAATTCGATCGCATACTTCCATCTTGATGGGATCGCGTGCACCGCGATTATTTGCCATGAACGGCGGTATCCGGAGTTGGTGCGTCTGCCGGTCATGCTCGGAGCGCAGATTCTCTTTCATCCAAACGCGGGATTAGATTCCTGGGCGGTTTCGAGAACCAAACGCGGAGGGCGCGACGGCATCGCCGTTCGCGCGTTTGAAAACCAAATCTATTATGTCTTCGCAAATTCGGTGGGACCGCAGGGCGAAGGACTCTGGGCTGCGGGCGATTCAAAAATCGTCGCGCCGGACTCGAAAATTCTGGCCCTGGCCAACAACCGAGACGAAATGATCATCCAGGCGAAACTCGACCTGTCCAAGGCCGGCCGAAAATACGCGCGTGAAGCAATCAGGCAACCAGCGTTCCTGCGCGCTCAGTGGCGGTCCATCCTCTTGGCCTGCCGAAGGCGACTGAGCCGCGCAAGAGTACGGCCTCAGACTTGCCGGGCGTAGCGCAAGAATTAGCGTGTATTAGGGTCCATTGGTGGATTAAGAACTTCCAAGGTATGCAAGTATTGACATTCTTGTTGATCGGGTCCTGGATCGCCGTTCTGCAAGCCGAACCGGCGGCGGGCTGGAAGGCTGGGGTGAGTAAGGTGCGAATCACTCCGGAAGAATCGATCTGGATGAGCGGATACGCTTCGCGGGACCGCCCGTCAGAGGGCACCCGGATCGATCTCTGGGCAAAAGCGCTCGCGCTCGAAGACAAAGCCGGCAAACGCGCCGTCCTCGTCACCCTCGACCTGGTCGGGATCGATCGGGAAACGTCCCAGGCGGTCTGTGCCGCGGTCCAGGATCGGCTGAGGCTCAATCGGGATCGGATCGCGCTTTGTGTATCCCACACCCACACCGGGCCTGTGCTCGGACGAAACCTGGAAACGATGTATTTCCTTTCGCCGGAGGAATGGGCCAAGGTGCAACGATACACCGGCGGGCTGCGCACGAATATCCTGAGCGCCATCCTTCAGGCCGTCGAACGCCTGGCGCCCGCGAAGCTTTCCTGGGCGTCGGGACAAGAGACGTTTGGGGTCAACCGCCGCAACAATCCGGAACAATTCGTTCCGGCGTGGCGCGCCACAGGGACGTTGAAAGGTCCGGCGGATTACGCCGTCCCGGTCCTGCGAGTGGCCGATGAGAAAGACAAACTGGCCGCGATTGTCTTCGGATACGCCTGCCATGCGACCGTGCTGAGTGATTATCAATGGTCCGGCGATTATCCCGGATACGCCCAACTCGCGCTTGAAAGGAATCATCCCGAAGCCGTGGCGCTTTTTGTGGCCGGGTGCGGGGCCGATATCAATCCCTTGCCGCGCCGGACGCCGGAACTGGCGATGGCATACGGCGAGCGCTTGGCGGCCGCAGTGGATCGCGCCCTGAACGGAATCCAGACCCCGATTCAGTCTCGGCTCACGACATCGCACCGGGAAATTGTTTTGCCATTCGACGATCTCCCCAGCCGAGAAGAACTGCAGAAGAACCTTCAATCGACGAATCGCTACATCGCCGCGCACGCGAAAAAGTTTATCCGGGAATTGAACGAGGGCCGGGCCATTCCAAAAAACTACCCGTATCCGATCGGGGTTTGGCAATTCGGCGAAACGTTGACGTTCGTGACCCTGGGCGGGGAGGTGGTTGTCGATTACTCCCTTCGGTTGAAACGAGAGGTCGGCCCTGGGCTTTGGGTCGCCGGCTACAGCCACGATGTGATGGCCTACATTCCATCGCTCCGGGTCTGGAAAGAGGGCGGCTACGAAGGCGCAACCGCGATGATCTATTACGGTCTGCCGACCCGCTGGGCCTCAGGCGTTGAAGAGCTGATCGTCGAACAAGCTCGGCGTCAAGTTCAGGAAGTCCGAGGCGCGCCATAGAAGCGGACTGCGAGATAGGCAGGCTAAGAACGGTGCCAATGCAATCGGGAATAGGGAGCGCACGCGTCCAGGCATGGACCCTCAGGAAGTGCCCGCGTTGTCAGCGGAGTCAAGGCGAGTCTTTGCGCCGCGGCGAGAGTTTCCAGCTCCCTCAGGAAGTGCCCGTCTTGTCAGCAGAGTCAAGCCGGATTACTTTGAAACCGTGAACACGCCACTCTTAACTCCTCGTCGCATCGCCTTAGCCTACACGGTCGCTCTGACCGCCGATGCGATCCAGGTGCTTTTGGGACCTCTGGGTTGGATGCCTTTTGACGAAATCCTCGATGTCATTGCGATGATCCTCACTTGTGTGCTCATCGGCTTTCATCCGTTGCTGCTCCCCACCTTTCTGGTGGAGCTCATTCCCATCGTTGACGTGCTGCCAACCTGGACTGCGTGTGTCGCCGTCGTCGTGGCCTTGCGCCGAAAGCAACAACAGGCGAGCGCCGCGCCGCCGCCGGTCTCCAATGCTCCCGGGGTCATTGATGTCTGAGCCTGCAAAAGATCGGACTTTGTTCTTGCGCAGACGCCGGCGTGTCTCCTCACACTCGACCGGCCTGCCGGAGAAGTTCAACCGCCCAAGCGGCGTCTTCGGAAGCGAGAGGAGGATCCAGTGGACGACGGTAGTCCGTGCGGTCATAGCGTCCCCGTTCGTAGGCCTGGTCCACTACCTCCTGAAGATCCAGGACCACGTCTCGGTCCTGCGGGCGCAGCGGAATCGCAATGCACGGCAGCCGTTCACGCAAGGGCAAGCGATAGAGCGCCCGTTCCCCAAGCCGCGTGGTTCGAAACACGCAAACCATGTAAGGCGTGCGTTTGCGCGCGGGCAGGAGGGCTTCGTCCACCGAGAATGCCCATTCTCCTTCCCGCACAAGATCGATCTCGACAAGATTGACGCCACCCGCCAGGAAAGCGCGCTGTTTGGATTGATAGGCCACCCGCGCGCGCCCTGGCAACTTGTTGGAAGGGCTGAGCACTTCGATGGCCGTCACCACACGGCCGCCGGATGCCGGGTCAATGATTTCAACGCGGCGGTCCACTTCCGGCTCGGGCACGCGCAGCAAGAGTGGTTCGGCCACGACCGCTGACAGCGCCGAGGTGGCCGCGCCACTCCCGCTGGTCCCACGCCAAGCTTCGGCCACTTCCACGTCCGGCCGGACCCTGGTCGCGGGTTCATCTTCGATATCCACCGAGACGTTTTCCTCCGCGCGCGCCACCAGCGGTTCGGGAAGTTGCCGTTGAAGCTGGTCAGCGATGTAAATAATGAGTCTGGCGTGCACATCTCGCCAAGACAGCTCCAGCCACGGGTCCATGCCAGGAAACGGACTGCGCATAACGAAGGCAATATACCGCGGCCAGTTTCAGGTTCCAATCCCGGAAATCCTTCGAGCCAGCACTCCAGCGAGCGATCTGGCTTTCGCGTTGGAGCGCGGGCGGCCTCGCCCGCAGCAGGCCCGCGGATCGAATCGTGCATCGCGTCCCTAAATCGTTCCCAAAAATTGCGGCGCGCGCGGACGAGGCCGTTCGCGCTCCTATTCCTAACACTGTCACTAGCCCGGAAATAGTGCAGAGATTACCTCCAGTTGTCTTCTCCGGGATTCTTCGGATCTTCGCCATTCCGAATCCGCTCTCCGAGAGCACGCTTGCGAAGGCCGGCTTGAGACCCGTCCGCCGCGCGAGGCCAATGGCGGTCCACGTAGCTCTTCAACTCCTCCAGCGTCAAGACGCGCTCGGCCACATAGGCGGCGTCCAGCCAATAACCGGACCGCAAGAGCGCGTCGAGCGACTCCGCGTACTGCCGCCGCGCCAGCCGGAACACGCCCCATTCCCCATGCCATTGCTCCGTCGGCGAAATAGTTTCGTAGCTGCTGGCCTCGACAAACAGGCTGCCTGCCAAGCCGGGCAATGCTGGACGATTGGTTGGGGCCGCAGCGAGCGGATAGAGCCGCACCAGTTGCGCGATCAGGCCGGCCGCTTCCTCGACTTTGCCGTCGCGCAGGAATAATTTGGCGCGCAGCGATTGGGCCACCGGGGTGGACCGAGCGAGCTTGAGCCAGCGCTGAGCTCTCTCCATCTGGCTGCCCTGATAGGCCGCGAGCGCGAGCTGCTCCGCCGAATCGACATCCTTCACGCGCGCGGTTTCGACGGCTTCGAGCCAGCGCAACGCCGGCTCCTTGAACTGGTGCCAGCCCGGTCTTGGTTTCGGGATCAAGGAGGTCTGCGCTGATGCTCTCTCCAGAGCGCGGACCATGGTTTCCCGCGCGGCGCCGTCCACGTCGATCGGAGGTTCGCGCCAGCCGCCTGAAATGACATAGGCGGTGATCACTCGTTGGGCGCGAGGATGCGCGGCCAGCGCGCGAAGCTTAGAGTCGGCGACACGCAACGCGCCTGAGGCGGCCCATCGCAGCGAGATAAAAGCCTCCGGATTCCCGCTGACGGCGTGTTCCAAGTAGAGATCAATGGCCGGCGCGAAATTTTTCTCGCTCAAATGCAGCCTCGCTTCCCACCCAAGACTGGATGCCGCCAAGCCCAGCGTGTCGGCGAAGCCGGCCTTGGCCAGCGCGCGCGCCTGTCGGAAGTAAGCGACGGCCCGCCCGTGATTCTCCTCCTCCCAACTCTTTGCCAACATGAACGCCGCCCATGTGGATTTGAAATGCCGCTCAGCCGCCGGCCGCGCCAGCAAGGCCAGCCAAGCCGCGCGCGCCTCGGCCATCTTGCCGAGATGCCAGGCGACCGAGCCGCGAAAGTAATCCGCGAATTCCCCCGGCAAACCCAGCGTGATCTCCGGCATCGGCCCGGCGATTCTCGCGGAATTGGTTGGATCGGGCCGGAGCACGAAGCCATCTTGAAGCCAAGCCGGGGCCGCAGATGCGTCCGGGCTTCCATGCTCGGTCCGGGAAAAGATGACGATTTTTTCGCGCTCGCGCCGATGACCCCCGACGATGGCATCGCGTTGTGGGGCGGGAATTCCGTTTCTGTCGAGAGCCGCCGCCAGGTCGGAGAGTTCCGCGTCGAAGGTTTGTCTCGGATGATTCGTCGCCGGCCGCGCCTGGAAGACGGACGTGATCAATTTCATGCGTTCGAGTTCCATGCGGAACCGAGCTTCCGGGGCGGTGAGAACGGCTCGATCGCCCTGGTTGAGCAGCGTGTTTGGAAAAAACGGCCCGCAGGCCAAGGCTCCGATCGCGGCCAAGGCAAGCACCGACAAGGCCGTGAGAGCGATTCTGAAAACGTAGGGCAGGCTTCCAGCGTGCCGCCGGAGTTTGGACATTTTGCGTTGCACGAAGCCCACTCCGTGGCTGAGCTTGTGTCTCATTTCAAAAAAACAGGGTTGGATCGTTCCTGAATCTGAACCTGCACCTCCGCCTCGCGGTCCAGCCGCACCCAACCGATCGTGAGCCGCTGGCCGGCTTCAAGTCTTGGCGATCCCTGTGAGTGCGTGAACTGAATTTCACCCGCGCCGCGGTCGGCCCATTCGAATCCCTGCAGCCCGTCTGCCGCGACAAGGCGCGCCTTGCTCCAGTTGAATCCGACGCGAACAGGCAAGACGTGGTCGGCTTGACCCGCGTTGACCAAATCAATCTCCACCAGTCCAGGCTGCGGTCGTCGCGCATCGACCCGCAGGTCCGTGCAAGGAATTTGACCTTCCATGACCGCGGCGAGCGTCCTCCAACTCCAGTTCAATGTGTCACCCGCCAAGGGCAGCCGATACCAAATCACTCCGGTCAGCGCTTGGGGCCGGTCGATCCTCCAACCGGCGACCAGCTTGGCCATCGCTTCCGGCTCTGCGCGGACCTCGCGCAATTGAGTGCCTTCCGGCCAGAGCCTCTCCGGACCTTCCGCTGACAGGCCTGTGAAACGCCCACGGGAGTCGAAAGCAACCACGTAACCATAGGTGGGCAAGGCGACGCGGAAGGGTTTCCCCAATCGCCCCGCCCGCTCGACGGCACGGCGCGCTTCCAAAGGATCGCACAAGCTGAACGGCGCGCTCGCATCGCGGGGTCGTGCCAGTGAATGGACTTGCAGCACATAGCCGTCGGCCGAGTCGAGCAACCGTCTAAAGGCAGGGCGCTTCAACCAGGCCGGCAACGCGGTAATCGTCACAGGAACCGGCGCCGCTCGACGCCGGACGGTTTCCACCCACACACGGTAGCCGTCCAGCTTTGACTCCGCGCAGTCAAAGTCGATTTGCAGCTCGGCGACGCGGAGTTGGTTGGCCGCCGCTTCGTTCAAGAGTGACGCGGCCAGATCACCGAGTCGGCGAACTTGCTCATCGTTCGGACGGAAGGGACCGGGATACGGGCCGATGCGCAACGCGAGGCCGACGGAACGGCCGGAACGGAGCAAAGCCGGATAATCCAGAGCGACCCGCGCGACACGCGGTTGGTTGTGACGCCAGGACACCTCGGCGTTCAGCGCGAGTAATTCAGCAAAATCGGCCGCGTGCTCGGCTATGGACTGCTCCAGCCCTGTATTCCAAGCCCGCTGCCAGATATAGACGGCATTGGGGAGAACGCCCGTGGCGCGCGGACTCGCCTTGGGCCAATAAAGGAGGGTGCAAGCGGTTGCGACGAGGGCAACCATCACCATGAATCTGCGTTTCATCCGCTTTGTATTAGTCAGAGTGGAAGCTTATGCCCCCTCTCCCGTTCCCTCTCCCCGTGCGGGTGCCTGCGAAGCCGGTGAATCTCGCGGGGAGAGGGATAATGGGTGAGGGGCTGTGATTCCATGCGATCAGTTTCATGTTTCATTTTCCGCCCGATGCTTCCAATGGCGGTTTCTCCTTGTCCAGGAGAAAGACAGGAGTTTCGGTTTGATTCCGAGGACCTTTCGCCTACGATAGCCGCTCGTGGGAATGCGAGCCACAGGGCTTGGCCGTGTAGCGTAGATTTTCAATCCTGCAGTGATTGTGTTTCGGTCCAGACGAAATAAAGAAGAGCATCGTTACTACCTCTTGCCGGGCATGGGCCGTTCGAATCGGCGACGTCACGCTCAGTTTGTCCGGTGGGCCATCGCGTTCGGGGTGATCGTTTCCGCGATTTTTGGTCTGTTGCTTTATCTCCTGAACCGGCCGGGAATCTGAAGCCTCTGCTTGTCCACTTTTTCGGGAAGCAACAATTCTCAATTTGGCAGTTGGCGCGGTTCGGAGCCGTAAGGCGGACACTCCTGTCCGCACAATCCTTCAACAAGCGCGGACAAGAGTGTCCGCCTTACGGCCAAAATGAGAAATCCTCAACAAGTGCGCGCGGAGCGCCCCTGTCCCCCTCCGAGGAGTGGAACGAACCATGGCGACCGCGCAACCCAGCTCCCCTCCCGGGAGGGGTATGGGGGTGGGTTCAGGAGTGGAATTGCTGTTCTGGAAGTTTGAACTCTTTACACACTCGGCCTTGGCGTCTAAAGTCAGCCTATGGCCCCGAAGTTTGATGAATCGGACTTTATCGATACGGATTATCAGGCTGCCCAGACACAAACTGCCGTCTCGCTGAATCCGCCCGCCGCCGCGTCGGGCGCCCTGAACCGCCTCCTCACGCGCGAAGAACTCGAAGCCAAAGTGAGCGAAACCCACCAGCGGCTGGCAGAACTCAAGCGCGCCCAAGAACATCTCGAACGCGAACGCACGGCTCTGGAAGAAGCCCGCCGCCGCCGCGTCGAACTCCAGACTGGACGCGAGGAAATGATACAGCATCTGGCTCGGGGCATCGGCCTGCTCGAAAAGGCGGAGACAGACGCGCGGACCAGCGCCGAGCAAATGGCAAAAACACTCGCCGCGTTGCGCGAAGCCCTCGCCCATGTGCAAGGCATCCACGAGGAAAGCTGGGCGCCTGAAAACTGGAATGTCGAGTTGACGCGCGCGTTGACGACGATTGAGAATTCGCGGATGGAATGGAATCAAGCGCGCTTGAAATGGCCGCTGCTCGAAGGTGAAAACGCCGCGCCGAACGCGCAGGAAAAGTCCGCGACGCAAGGCCGTTGGTGGGAAGAAATGAGTTTCAGCCAGCTCTGCCGGCTTGGCTTCGCCCTCACATGGCCGGTCGCGTTGGTGGGATTGCTGCTGCTGGGAGGCTTGCTCTTCTTGCGTTTTCGTTAGCCCTTGTCGCGAACCGGTGGAGGTTGCCGAGCTATGGGTTTGTTCAGGAAAAAGCCTGACCCAATGTCCGACCGGTCGCGCGCATTGGAGGCCCAAATCGCGGCCCTGGAAGCTCAGATCAAGCAGCTCAGCCAGAGAGCCGAAAAAGAACAATCTCAACCGCACGTTCGGTCCAGAGTCGTCCCGCAGAGTTCACAAGGACAAAAGGCGTTGGGATTCTCGCCGCCCAACGCTTCCGTGACCGGCGGGCACGAACCTGTGTTCGAGCCCGTGGATCACCGGACCATGGCGAGCTTTTCGCAATCGGAAACCGGTTCCTCTCATTACAACGATCTTGGGATGCGAAAATACGACCTGGTGGGGGCGTGGCGGCGGCTCCGCAACCATTTGCATGGTCCGGCGACTGGAAATTCCAAGCTGGTAAGCTATCTGGCGGCCGGAACGATCAAAGGTCTTCGACCCCTCCGCTACGAAAAGCGCGTGGCGCGGAATCGATTTGTGGCGCTCGCGATTCTGTTGCTGCTCCTCATCTTTGGCATCTTGAAGATGCTGTTCGCTCAGAGCTAGGAAAAGCGGCTGTCCATCATCGCATAGTAATCGGTTTAAGAGTACGCAGACACCCCTGGCCTTTGGCCGCCCTCTCCCCGTCTGATGGGGAGAGGGTCGGGGTGAGGAGTATATTTCATGCCGTTTTACATATGACATCAACAGCGCAACGTTCTCAGCGAGGTTTTCACACAGCTTCTCCCCAACCTAGAGCAGGTTTCCAGGCTGCCTCCTCCGGAGGAATTCGCAATGAAGCAGGAGGCAGGCAAGATGCCTGCCCTACAGCCGGAACACGCTCAGAACCGGTTCATGCGGTTTTCATCAAGACTCAAGATGGCGTATTCACAGCTTATTTCTCCTCCCAAGGATTAGTTCGCCTGGATTTCCCGAACAAGCGACATTCTGGGAGATTTCGCAATGGTGAGTGGGCCAAGACACGGTTGGGCTCGCTTTGGGTCGCCAGAACCGAGGCGGCGCTAGAGGATGTCTTGAGCGCTGAAACTCCGAAGCGCCTCCCGCCCCTCGACCTCAGCGCAGGCACACGTTTTCAGCGAACAGTTTGGCAAGCCTTGCGCCGCATTCCGCCGAAGATGACGCGAAGCTACTCCGAGGTCGCGAAAGCCATCGGACGGCCAAAGGCAGCGCGCGCTGTCGGTCAAGCGTGCGGTGCTAATCCCATCCCGCTGATAATTCCCTGCCACCGCGTGTTGGCCGCCCATGGCGCGCTCGGCGGCTTTTCGTGCGGTTTGGAATTGAAGCGGAAGCTGCTGCGGCGAGAAGGCATCAAGATCAAAGGCTGTTAAGCACGTCGATGAGCCGTCGCAATCGCCCGTAGCTTCTTCGATCGAAATCGAACGCAATTCGCGGCAGCTCAATAGCGTCGTTGTCTTCCACCTCTTCGGGCGTTGCTTGAATCGTTCGAATCTTCTCGCCGGCGATGATGTCGGCAAAATCCTCGTTCAACGCGTCCAACGCCGAATCGGACGGCGCATGCTTCAGCCGGAGCACGAGCAAATCTTTGACGAATCTCGTCGAATGGAAATTCCGGTAAAAGCGCGTGATACATTTCAAGGCCTGGTCCGCGTCGTCTGTGATCTGGTAGAGAAAGAGGTCTTCGGGCGAGACCAATTGGTTTCGCACCAAATGCTCCCTCATGTTCTTGTCCCAGGTCTTCCAGTACGTGCCTCCGGGCCGGTCGATCAACACCAGCGGCATGATCTGGCTTTTGCCGGTCTGCATCAAGGTCAGTGCCTCGTACCCTTCGTCCAGCGTTCCAAATCCTCCCGGAAACAGCGCGATGGCGTCCGAGTGGCGGATGAAAATCAGTTTGCGCGTGAAGAAGTATTTGAAATTGATCAGCTTTCGGTCGCCAACCATGACCGGGTTGGGCGTTTGTTCCCAGGGCAAACGGATGTTGATCCCGAAACTCTTTTCCGGCCCGGCCCCTTCATGTCCCGCCTGCATGATTCCAGGGCCGGCGCCAGTGATCACCATGAAGCCGCTGGCCGCCATTTTCCGCGCAAACTCCGCCGCTTGCTGGTACTCGGTTTTGGCGGGCGCCGTCCTCGCCGAGCCGAAGATCGTCACCTTCCTGACGCCGGCGTAAGGCGCAAACAGCTTGAACGCGTAGCGCAGTTCCCGCATGGCCGTCTGCATCACGCGGACATCGCCGCGGTCTTCCACGTCCTGCAAGAGTCGGAGCGCGGTCTCCATGATATCCTCGACCAAGTCGGCATTGTGCCCGCCGCCTTTGAGGCCGATCAGTTCGTGGATGCGGCGTTTAACCTCCGCGTCACTCGATGGCTTGTCCATATACGTGCATAGCGTAATGGCTTGGACCCTAAATGCAAAGGGCTCAACAGCGGTGCATCTCGAATTTGGCGATTACGCTGGGGCATGCTGTCGCACTTCCTAATCCTACGCCTTGAGCCGCGGCCCACATATGTCAGCTTGCCGATCCTACCGGAACTCAATCGCTGCAATGTTATGTTGCATATGCAACAAAAGATTGCAGCAACGCAGATCTGCTCGGTCCAGGAGAATTCCACGGAATCAGGAGTTCTGAGCCTCGGACAAAGCGGCGGCCATGCGTGCAAGATACTCACCTTCCACGAAGGGCACCTGACCGAAGATCGTTCCGGACTCGCCTTCTAATCTGGCGGCTAAGTGGCCTTTTCCAAGCAGTCGTTCCGCGCCCTTTTCACCCAAGGCGATCTCGGATGTGCCTTCGCCGTCCACGCGGAGGACGAGCCGGTTGCCCAAGTTGGCGCGAAGCTGCATGGGCATCACGTTCACGTCGGGACGCTGCGCGGCGAAGACCAGCGAAATTCCCGCCGCCCGTGCCTTCACCCCCAGCCGCCCAACGACGTCGGCGACTGCTTTGGCGTAGTCTTCAGTCAGCATCCATTCGGCGAACTCGTCGTGAATCACCCACAGGATCGGCAAGCGCTCGGTTGGATTCGGCTTCTTATTCAGATCGAAAATGTTGGTGACGCGGTTCTCTCGCAGCACTGAGTAACGCCGGTTCATCTCACCAACCAGTTCATTGAGCGTCAATACGGCCGCGTCCTGCTCGGAGATGATGCCGCCCTGGAGATGGGGCAATTCTTCGAAGGCGAAGTAATCCACGCCGAGTTTTGGGTCGATGAGGACGATCCGCGCCCGTTCCGGTGTGTTCGTGCAAGCGATGCCCAGAACGATGTTCTGCATCAGCACCGACTTGCCACTGCCGGTCGAACCCGCAATCAGAGTGTGCGGCGCGTTGGTCTGGGGAGATAGGAACAACAGGCTGCTGTCTTCCTCCTTCACCGCAATCAGCAAGGCGTGGTTCCCACTCGAACAATCCGGGCTCCAGCGCCTCCAAACTTCGGGAAGTTGCAAGATACGCCGGTTCGATCGGGCAATGGCGATGGCCACGACCCCTGGCTCGGCGCGGACGGAAATCACGTTCAGCCGGTGCGTGGTGAGGAACTCGGAGCGCCGCCGGAGGACTTGCTCGACCGTCAGGCTTGCGCTCCCCTGAAACTTCAACAGGGCGGCGTTCGGAGTGAGCGTGCTGGTGATCAGCTTGGATTGAAGCTGGAATTGTTGCAGAGCGCCTTTGCAGAGGCTCTCGATCTGTTTGAGCCACTCACTATCCGCAGAGGTGTCCTGAGTGGCGCCCTCATATCCAAGCAGCAGTTGCCTCACGTTTGGATGAGCCCACGCCGGCTGATCCTCCAATGCGGTCCCAGACACCTGGGGTTGCGGCACCGGCCCGGCGACGTCGGGAGATGGCGCCGCAGGTGGTGCGACGGGCTTCGGCGGCCTTTGTCCACCACCAGGAAAGCTTGCGTCACCGTTATCCGGCGACTCATCATCACTGCGACGGCGTCGGACAATCTGCACACGATCGGATGGTTTTCGGTAGGCAGGTTCCTGCCAGATATTCTCTCCCGCCGCGGCTTGCCGAAGTGGAGTGGGATCCGACCCCTGCGAGTAGGTCAAGACCAGTTCTCGGAGCTTTGCGCGGGAGAAGACTTCTTGCCACGAGCGATCGGCCTCAGCCACGGCCACGAAGTCCGAGCACTCCGGTGAGTCTGACGGGCCGGAAACGAAGACGTGTGAGTAGCCACGAAGGTAAATGCCGCACTCGCCGTACCGCATCGCTCTGCGCCAAGCGGCTAAATCGATGGGGGAGTTCGCCGGAAACTGAATTCCGCTCAACAGGAGGTCGGAGAACCGCGACAGCCAAAGCTCCCGATCAAGGCGGGTTGGATCGCCGAAAATCGCCTCGTTGATCCGGCGCATCGTGTCGCGAAGCTGCTTCTGGGACTCCTTTCGTTTCGCGGCGAGGTTGGCGTGGTCGATGTATTTCGACTCGGCGATGATCACGGCGAGTCGCAGTTTCCCGCCCGACGTCGGTTCGGGCGAGAGCGCAAGGATGTCCGCAATTTGCTCCTCGCGCTGGCCGAGCCACTCGGCATAATCGTCGAGGAAGTACCAGCCGAAGCGCCGGTCGGTCCCCAGCTCATGACGAATCATGTAACGGCTCAGGACAATTCCCATGAGCTCACTGGCGTTGCGGCCTCGCTTGGCCGCGCGCAGCACAATGTCGCCGGAAATCTCGTTCGCGTCGTTATTGAACCGCTCCGCCAAATCGCTGTACTCCGCGTCGT
>JACQWK010000163.1 GCA_016209525.1 Verrucomicrobiota bacterium | reverse complement strand
TGCCCGATGATCTTGTGTTCGGGAATGCTAATGACGATGGCCTCGTCCACGTTGCTGTTGAGGACATAGACCTTGGCCTTGGCCGCGTAGTCCGCGCTCAACGGTTTGATCTTCAGGTTGCGGAAGGAAACTTTGCCGTGATCCCCTTGCAGCAGGATCGGTCCCGGCCCCGCCGGCTCGCCCAAGTCCAGACTGTTGTGGATGCAGACGCCATTGTGGAACACCGTCAGTCGCTGCCCGACCAGCGTCACGTCGAAGGTCTGCCACTCGCCGGGCGCGCGGCTTGCGTTGGTCGCTGGAACTGTCCGGCCATAGACGGCGCCGCAGTCGCCCTGCCCCGGACTCGCCTTGCCGAAACTATCGAAAATCTGCACCTCGTGCCGGCCGCGCAGATACACCCCGGAGTTGCTTTCCTTGGGAATCATGAACTCCACGTGCAAGTGGAAGTCTGTAAACTGCTTCTCCGTCAGGATGTCCGTGCTCGGGGGGGTGTTGACGTACACGCCGTCTTGGACCTTCCAGCCGTTTGCTCCGCCCACTTGTTTCAGCTTCCAGCCGGAAAGATCTTTGCCGTTAAACAGCGAAACCCAACCATCTTCGTCACCAACGGCGGCCCGCGCAGCAACCGCCAGAAGGGTGACGACCACCAGTGTCCAACTCTTGCTTCTCATATACAGGCGCTTTTCGAGATTCTGGCCTTACGTCCGCACGAATCGGCGCTTCTCCGCAGTTAATCGTTATTTGCTGTGGATTGAGATTTACGCAGTCAATAACCTAACGTCATTGATCAGAGTCAATTATTGCCGAGGGCCTGCTTTTGCACAGGCTGTCCGAATGCGCTGCAACAAGGAGAAAACTCGCTCCCAACCAATATCGCTCAAAGAGCCGAAGACGACGCCGAGAAAGTGAAGATGGCTGTGCAGAGAAGAAATCGGACGCTGGTGTGACGGCAGCGTGGATTGCCAAGCAATTGCTCATGGGCAGCGTGGCCAAGCTGAACACCCTGCTATACTGATGGCGACGGGGCAAAGTCAGAAAGTAGCTGATCATAGGACCCCGTTTATGGGCGGCATAGGAATCTTGTTTGCTCATACGAACCTTTAATGGATGACCCCTTTTCGGCGCGCTAGCGATTCGTCTTTTTGCAGCGAGCCGGACTTCTTCGGTCATGTCTTCGAGTGTCTGGATTGGGGCGTTTCTTGGATTGCGGCTCGGCGGCGCGACATTAACATTCCCGTATGAAGAGCAAAGATTTGCCTGGTTCGCAGATGACTCTGATCTATTGGAAGTCGAAGAAGTTCTGGGTGGGCAAGCTCTTGGAACATCCGGAAATCATGACCCAAGGGCGCACTTTGCAGGACCTGGAAATGAATATCAGAGACCCATTTCAGATGATGGCGTTGGCCGATGTGCCGGAAGGTTACCGCGTCAAAGGCGTCCTTGTATGAAGCGACGCGAGCTGGTTCGGCAACTGACAGCCGCAGCGTGTCGGTCGCTCCGGACCGGCGCGAAGCACGATATCTAATTCAATCCGACGACTGGCCAAAAACAGCCCGTTCCCAGGCACATTGAGCTCGATGACCGCCTGGCTCGCCGCATTAAGAAGCATCTGGGCATTCCCACATAAGGAAAGGGAGCTTAGTTTTGACTGCCTCCGACGATCCAGTCGAAAGAAGTCAGAGCCTCCTTACGTCGGCTGCTACGGTTTTTCAGACAGGCTTTGCGACTGGCTGATTGCTCAGCACGTGACATGAAACAGTCCGATCACGGCGCCTTTCGCCTTGTTCCAAACTCGGATCGCAGCCGGAGTTGGCGTCAGTTTGACGAGGCACCGTTTGCGCTTGAAGTAGTCCGCAGCTTCCTCCGACAGCGTCACCATGCCATTCTGGCCAGAGCCGAGAATCAATCGTTCCGCGCCTTTTTCGTACACGTGCTTTGCTTCGTCCAGCGAAATGGTGTGGGACGTGCCATAGACTCGTTTGGAAAGCTTCTTCTTCCGCTTCTTCACTCGGCCGCGGAGGCGGATGATGACGTCATGCTCGAACATCGAGCCTTCGATGTTGATCGAGCCGAACTCGGTGCTGTCAATTTTGGGTTTCATATGACGTGCGTCCTGTAGCGTTATTAATCCGGTCCTCATCATCCCGACTCCCAATGTGCCCTTCACCCCAGCCCTCTCCTCATCGGTCGGGGTGAGGGGTGTCGTGTGCGTTTGGAACTCATTGGAAATTTCCCCTGTGACTCATGACTTCACCATCGTCCCCTGCCATCACAGGTCAAGCGCTTTCCAGGAATTCTCATTTTGGCCGTACGGAGTCCCGGCTTCAGCCGGTGCCGGGTCGGAAAACCCATGATCACGCGCTCATCAGGCTCGCCGCAGGGGTGCATCAAGCTCGTCGAATCCTCCCTCTCCTCCATCGGATGGAGGAGAGGGTTGGGGAG
>JACQWK010000162.1 GCA_016209525.1 Verrucomicrobiota bacterium | reverse complement strand
GGCGGCGGCGGCTTCGGTGGTGGTATCGGTATCCGGGGAGTAACTTACGCGACTCCGACCCAAAACATACAGGACATCGTCAGAGCGTTTTTTATCGCAGCGGGCATTAACTTCCCTCCGCCGCAGACGTTGGGAATTGGCGGAGTTGGAGGAGGCGGCGGATTAGGCGGTGGTGGTGGTTTCGGCGGAGCTCCGGGCGGTTTCGGTGCTCCAGGGGCAGGCCTCGGCGGCCAGATCGATCCTACGACTGGCCTCCCAACGCAAGCCTTGCCGAGAGCCTTGTTCTTTAATGACCGCACAGGGATCATATTTGCTCGAGCCACCTTGGAAGAACTCGACATCATGGAGCAAGCGATCCAGGTCTTAAACGTCACTCCGCCGCAGGTGACCATTGAAGCTCGGTTCACTGAGATTACCCAAAGCGACAACAAGGCTGTGGGCTTTGACTGGTTCCTGGGCAATACCCTGCTGGCGGATGGGAAACTCGGCTTCCAGGGCGGCACAGCGCCTTCGTTTGCAGGGGCGCCTTCTCAGGCGAATCCCGAAGGCACCTTCCCGAGAGTTCCAGGTTTGGATCCGAACAACCCAACCGGCACTGCGATTCCTTCACAACCCTCCGATCAACAGTTGACCGCTGGTTTGGGAAACGTGTTCGGACGAGACCGGCTCCGCATCCCGACCGTCGGAACGATTACCGGCATTCTCACGGATCCCCAGTTCCGCGTCGTGCTGCGTGCATTGGAGCAGCGGAGCGGTGTGGATACTCTGGCTGCGCCAAGCGTGACCACGTTGAGTGGCCGCCAGGCGAAAATTGACGTCACTGAACTACGGACAATTGTCGCCGGCCAAGGTTTTGGCGCGCAGGCTTCCGGCGGAGGTGTCGGGGCGGGCGCGGGTGGTGTCGGTGGATTGGGCGGACAAGCTGGCGGCGCGGTGGCGGCGGCTTCTCAGTTCGGCACCCAACCGGTGCCGGTTGGCCCGCAGTTGGACGTGCTCCCCACGGTTTCAGCGGATGGGTATTCGATCCAGATGACTCTGCTTCCCACCTTCGTCGAGTTCCTCGGATACGACGATCCCGGACCTTTCATCCCACAAGCTCAATCCGCCGCAGGAAACACGCTGGGCTCCCCATTGACAGCAATTCTGCCGCTCCCGAAATTCAGGCTCCGTCAGGTCATCACAAGCGCGAACGTCTGGGATGGACAAACCATCGTGCTCGGCGGCTTGATCGCCGAAGATGTGTCCAAGATGAAAGACAAAGTCCCCGTTTTGGGTGATATCCCGCTGCTTGGACGGCTGTTCCGCAGCGAGTCCATGACCACTTCGAAAAAGAACCTCGTGATCTTCGTCACGCCGACGATTGTTGATCCTGCTGGAAATCGCGTTAACAGCGAGGACAATCTGCCTTATGATCCAAGATTGACTCCCGCAGCCGCCCGGACCACACCTGCTTCGACCCACGCTCAGTAACCACAGGTATTTGTATGCGATTTCTGAAAACTCTCGGGCTCGGCGCGCTCTGGGTGCTGCCCGGATTGTCTTTCGCACAGACGAGTTTTTCGCCGCAGGGGGGAGAATACCCAAACAGCGGTTTATTGGCTGGCGATCAAGTCCTGGCGGATGTCGCTGTGAGCGAGACGGGGGGCTACGTCGTGTGGCAGGACAACGCGACGGATGGCGATGGTTTTGGCATCAGTGCGCGCCGTTTAGCGGGCAACCTTCTCGGAACTCTGAGTGTTTTTCGAGTCAACGAAGCCGGTGGAGGCGACCAACAGCATCCCAAAGTGAGGCGGCTTGCCAATGAAGGCGCGGTGTTTGTCTGGCAAGGCGGGGCGTTGGGTGATCAGGACGTTTTCGCCCGGTTCATCGGACCTGACGGCACGTTCGTGACCTCAGATCAGCGGGTCAATAGCTTTACGGAGAATCAACAGATCAACCCGGCGCTCGCGGTCTTGTCGGACGGTTCGGTTCTGGTCACCTGGTCGAGCTTCGGGCAAGACGGAAGCATGCAGGGGATTTTCGGCCAGAGGTTGTCGCCTTCCGGCTCGAGATTGGGCGGTGAGTTTCAGGTGAACCAATACACTCGTTACAACCAGCGGACGCCTTCGATCGCGAGCCTGCCGGGTGGCCAATTCGTCATCGCTTGGATCTCCGAACAGAAACGATTTGAGAACAGTATCGATGTGTACGGGCGAGTATTCACTTCGGATGGCACAGCGAGCAGTGATGAATTCCATATCAACACGGCGACCAACATCTGCGCCAATCCGGTCGTGAGTGCTCTTCCCGATGGAGGATTCATGATTGGTTGGAGCGAACGTGAGATCGCAAACCGAACGAACGGCTGGGATGTTTTTGTCCGTTCATTTCGCGCTGGTCTTCAGCCGACCGGCGGCGCGCAGAAGGTCAATGTCCACGCCAATGGCAATCACTATGCCCCACAGATCGCCGGCAATGGAGATACTCAACTTGTGGTTTGGACCAGCGCCGGACAGGATGGGTCCTTCGAAGGAGTCTTCGGGCGGTTCGTCAAAGCCGATGGCACCTCCTCGGGCGCGGAGTTTCAGGTTAACGGGACGTCGGTTGGACCGCAGATCTATCCCGCCGTGGCTGCGGATGGAAACTCGCAATTCTTGGTCACGTGGTCGAGTTTCATCGGCGGTCCGGCCAGCTTTGACCTTTTTGCGAGGCGATATGCCTATTCGGCTTCGAGACCCGCGGTTCCGTTTGTGTCGGCGCTCAGTTCTACTCGGCTCAGTGTGACTTGGCCTGAGGCTGGCACGGACACCGTTAACGGATACGAGCTTTACGTGGACGATCGGCCGGTGCCGGAGTTGGTGACGGGCAATATTTGGACCCTCAATTCACTCGCGCCCGGAAGTTCTCACTCGTTCAAACTAGCTTACCGCTTCAAAGACGGCAGCCGGTCGATGCTCTCGGCACCGGCGGTTGGTCTGACTTGGGGAAGCGACGAGAACCTCGATGGTCTTCCCGATGATTGGCAGACTGCTCACTGGGGTAACGATCCGAGGAAATGGCCTGATCCGAAGGCCGACAGCGATAGCGACGGATCGAGCAATTTGCACGAATTCCTGGCCGGGACAAGCCCAGTGGATCCGAAGAGTGTGCTCCGCACTGAGATCGTCTCTACAGCCCAAGGCAGCTTTCTCAATTGGAATACCCGTCCCGGCTCTGTCTATCAGGTCCAGAGAGCAACCGCACTGCCGAATGAAACGGACACGAATCCGGTTGAAGAAGCGTGGGCTGATGTCGGAACTCCGCGGTTTGCACCCGGATCAACCGATTCAATGTTGGTCCATCAAGTTGGGAATTCGGTCTTTTATCGTGTCAAACGGCTCCGTTAACGATCTTGGTTATGCTGCAGACCGCAAAGAAACTGATTTGGATCGCCTCGCTTATCGCTTGCGTCCAGCCGGCCGGGGCCTTTTCGCTCATCGGAGATTTCGAAGCGTGGCAGACGCCCGATCTGGGTTACAACCTTCCGACTCCGATCTCACCCTACCCCAGCGGAGAATCGGGCGCTCCGAAGAATCTCGGGGAGGAATACCGCTGGAACACACCTATTATCGTCTTTGGTTTTGATCCTACGTTCTTGGAGTACTTCGGGCAAAAGGGAGCAGAGGCCGTGGAAGCCGCGTTCAAGATCCTGAACAATCTGCCGCGTGCCTCGCAGATGAGCGCGGACCTTCGAGAATTCCCGCTCGACACACGCCGCTACAATTACCAAGCGGCTGCGCTGCGCGTCCGCGATCTGAAATCCTGGGCCTTGTCAGCCGTGCTCGAGGCGCTTGGGCTCGGCGCCCCAGAACGATACATCTATACGCTGCGAAGCCGAACAGTCGTTGGAGTCATCCCCGTCTATGTCACGCTCAAGCGAAACTTCGACCCAGTGACATTCGAGCCTTCGAGTTATGTCAACGGCACGCTTTACACATACACGATCTTCCAAACTCAAATTGCGCCGCCGCAAGACGTCTGGGAGGCGGTGCCGATCGCGGTCGATCCTTACCAGCCGACGCCCAGTTCCGTCGCGGCTTATGTGGGCATGTCCGGGGGAACGTCCGATCCGCGGGGCACTGCCATCCTGTTCAATCCGGGGATATTTTACTCCGGCCTGACTCGAGATGATGTCGGTGGAATCCGATACTTGATCCGGACCAGCAACTTGAATGTGGAAAACGTTCCGACGAATGCGATCGCCGCATTCAGCACCGGCGGACTGACCAGTGGCATCGGAGCGAGCGGGAGCACTTTGCCATGGGCTGTAGTCGGAGGTGTGGCTAGTGGAACCCAAACAGGAACAGGTGTTGGCGCCGGCGCCGGTGGCGTTGGAGGGGCAGGTGTCCCCGGCGGAGGAGTGGGCGCAACAACCGCTACGAATCTTGTGGATTTGGCCCTGCGCCCGGGAGTGGACAAGATTACGTTCGTGCGGGCGAATTTTGATTCTTTGCTGGGTCAATTCTTCACGAACAACGTGGTTTATGCGGACAGCTACGTGACGAACGGCTTCATTCGCCAACAACTGGTGCAACGGACAGTCACGCAGCCGGATATCCTGTTTTCCGCCGCTGACTTGGGGATTGACCCCGGAGGAAATCCGTACCAGTTCGATCGTCTCCTTTCTTTCGTGAACAACGAAGCCCAGAACAGCGCGCCCGGCGGAACGGCTTTGGGAGGTCCAGGTGTGGTCAGTTCGCCGGTTGAGATTACTTTCAGCAAGATCGGTCCGTGGTTCTTTAATATTCGGGATGGCGGGGAGACGTTCGCTTCGAGAGGGCTGGTCTGGGGTTCTTACGATTCGACCACTAACGCGCCCGTTCTGTTCCCAGCGGGTCTGAGCATCCGGGAATTGGAGCGCATCGTTTTTTCCCAAGGCACTCAAGGGAGTCCATGGGATATTCCATAGATTCTTGGATCGTCGTGAGGCAATCCCGGCGGATTGGTGATAAAGCAGATTATGATGACACTCAGAGCGTGCTGTAAAAGTAAGGCAGGCATCTTGCCTGCCTCCGCGTCCACTCTGACATCGCCTCAGCTAGGCAGGCTGGAAGCCTGCCTTACGTTGGCCAACCGACTGTTGGAGCGCCTTCTGAGGCGAATTATCCTTGTGGGAGGGATTTTTTGGGGGGCCTGCTTTGGGACTCAAGCCGCGACTCCTCTATTCGAGAACTTCGGGACGCTGACCAACGTGCCGCAGATTGATACGCTGGCCTTCGCGAACTACGGGGATTTCACGGTTTCGACTATTCTGCCTTACGAGATGCAGAATACCTTGTACTTTACGAACACGGGCCGGATGCTGGGGATCCCGGGGTTTCGATTCGAGAATGTCAGTTCAGCCAGCCAGCGGTCCCTCGCGGCAAGTTTCTTCAACGGCGTGGACGCGCGTGTCCGGGCAACGGATGCCGGGCGTTTTCTGCCTGGAACAACGCTGACGAATTTCGGACTTGGCTTCGAGAATTCCCAGCTTGTCATCGCGGCCACCAACGTCGTGAATAAGGGGCATCTTCTGGCGGATACCCGCGGGCGCGTGCGGATTGAAGGGAAGAAAGTGGACCTCTCTCGCAGCAGCATTGGCATCCTGCCTTTCGCCGGAGGCCAAGGCCTTATTACGCCGACCAATTTCATCCCGGACGTGGGCGTATTCGATTTGAACTGGGGGATGAATAACGCTCAGGATGCCAATTTGATTCCGGTCTTTGGCCCGGGCACCTTGGCCGCTCCGGTCGCGCGCAGCACCAACTACATGGTCCAGACGCCTCAACACGCGGTCACGAACGAACTCTTCCCGGACGGCTTCATCACGAGCCTGCGGCTGACCAACGCCTCCGGTTTCGTCATGACCAATGCTCCCACCCCCACCAACTGGCTTGTCCAAGCCGTTTTTGTGCAGACCTCGGATACGAATCTGGTTTTCAGCGTGAAATTCACCCCCAGCACCATTGCCACGAATCCGTATAAAAGCGCCATCGTAGAATTCTTTAAGTTAGAAACAAACGTCTTGAGCGGCGGCTACTTCACTAACCTCCTTTACGTTATCGATCGGATCGCTTCCGAGACGAACTTCATCCCGCTCACGAACCTGACCACGCTCACGACCTTCCGGCCGGCGAACTACGAAGTCACGCGCGCGACGCCGCTGGAATTCCTGGCTGGCCAGCCGGCCAACTGGCGAACCAATGCCGCCATGGTCATCCAGGCGCAAACGTACAGCAACATGATGGTCACCAATATTTATTCGGGCTACGGCTTCAATGTGACCAACCTGGCGTTCGCAGTCCCGCCCGTCCCCGGTTCTTCCCTGACGAATTTGCCGGGGAGAGTCGAGCTCATCGCAGACGAACTGGATCTGACCCGGACTCGAGTCCGCGGAGAGGGAATCGTCAACGTGAGTTCCAGAAGCGTCATGAACTCGAACGCGGTCTTCGACGTGCCCAATCTTTCGTTCGATTTGAAGTCCGCAAGCGGTAACTTGGTCGTCAAAGGCTTGGGCAAGGACATGATCGAACGCACGACGGGAGATATCTTTGCCTGGAGTGCGGTGTGGACCAACCAGACGGGCATCACGATGCCGGATCCGAATGACCCGACCACGAACATCGTCCAAGTGGTCGATATCGGCCTGCACGCCTTTGTCGTGGACGCGACGCGAGTCAAGGTGCTCCAACCTGTCATCACGGCCTCCTTCACGGCTCGAGGCACGAATGTAGTCCTCGCGGACACCATGCGAATCCGCGAGTCAATCTTGGTGGAGACTGAAAGCTTGACGCTGACTGCCACCGGGCAGATTCTCCTGCCGAATTCCATCCCAAACTGGAACCGCGCCAACTTCCCCCTGTTGCTGAATCTCACCAATGAAGGACGAATCACACTCGTGGGATCGGTCTCCATGGGAACGGACACAGACGCGGACCGTCCCTACAACAACATCGTGAACCGCGGCACCATCACTGCCTTCAACCAGGCCTACCGATCCGGTTACTTTGAGAACGCCGGAGCCATATTGAGCGAGCGCGGAACTTTCCCTCCGGGCGTGGGAACTATCAGCGTTCAGGCCGGCTCGATCAAGCTCGAAGGCGGCCGATTCGAGGCAGGGGGCGAAATTCGGCTTGCCGGCAACGATCTCACAATCAGGAAATACGCCATCACCAATCGGCAGGCGCTGACACTCGTGGTGACGAATTCGATCGGGGATAGCGGGCAAGCGACCAACAATGTCATCAGCACCGAGGGATTTCATTTTGTGACCAAACCCAAAACCGGGGACCTGTTGGGCACAAAGATCGAATCGGTTGCCCCGCGCTTCTTGGCGATCCCACACACAGTCGCGGGGGAGGATCGTGGACCAGTCGCGACTGGATTTAAGGATAACCTGGCGATTGGAAGGCTGGTGCTGAAGGGCGATCTTTACAGCCTCTTTGCCTTCAGTCCGGCCGGCTCGGGCAAGAGAGCCCTCTACGTGGACTACCTGGAACTGGGGGACACAGTGAAACCGGATATTGCGAACTCCCTGCAGATCGACCCGAACCTCGTTGTCTATTTTGCCGATGCGAACGTGCCGGTGGAGCAACTTGATGGCCTGTTCAAAGATGCGGACGCCCCGCTGGGCCGATTGCGTTGGGTATCGGAGTTCGCTGGGCCGAACAGTTCGGTGGACGTCCTCAAGCGGTCGGAGAACCGGACCGTGCCGATGAACCGCGCGTTGCGCACCAGCACAACGCTTGACACCGACGGCGATGGCATTCCCAACAATCGGGATGCCAACCCGCTTGATCCCGACACCGCCGCAGGTTCATTGTTCAGGCTGACTTTTGAAAAGCGGCCCACTCATATTTCAATCTCGTGGCTGGCTCAAGCGGGAGGAACCTACTTCGTGGAATATACTTCGGACCTTGGCTCCGCTAACTGGCAGGTGTTCTCCACCTTCACGAACACCGGAACTGCGCCGGAAGCCGCCAACGTCGAAGCGCCCATTCCCACAAACGAAGGCCAGCGCTTCTACCGCGTCAGGCCTGCGAGGTAGCTCTGGATTGCTGAGGGCGTGTTTTAAATGTAGGGCAGGCATCTTGCCTGCCTCGCATTCGCCGCGAAATGGCCCAAAGAAGGCAGGCTGGAAGCCTGCCCTACATTGGAGAGCCCGACTCTTGGAACACTGTCTGAGTTTTGTTCGACGACGCTCAGGAGTGCTTTCGACGCGCACGCTCAGCCTGTATTGCTTCCTTCCTTTTCTCGCCGCGACGACGAGGTTTGCCATTGCGCAGACGGATTTCATTGCTTTCGGCAACACAAAGATTCACCCCCAACGAATCCTGGCTCGTCTGTCGGACGGCAATCTCGGTGAACTGGCTGCCGACAAGATCCATTCACTAGGGCTGCAAATCGAGCATGAATTCCAACTTATCCCTGGCCTGCTGGTGCTCAGTCCCAAGACTCCTGATCCCATCAGCGACATCTTGACGCCAACAGAATTTGACTGGCCCGCTTTCCATGAACCTCCAGGCGGGGCGAGACTCCTGTCGAGCCCTGACTTCCTTGCCAGCGAGGATTCCAGGGCTCGACGGGAGTCTCGCCCCACAGCGGAACAGGTTCATGGTCCCAATGCGCGCGGGAACCGCTTGGAGGCTTCCCATGAACGGTCGGTTCGTAGCCGCCGGCGTAACGACTCGGACACCTTGGCTAAGATAGAAATCCGCCTCCGAAGTCTGCGGGAATCCGGTCTGTTTGATTATGTGGAGCCTGACTATCTCATCATGGCCTCTCAAGAACCGAGCGATGCGCGATATCTCGATGGTGTATTGTGGGGCCTGCGCAACCAAGGACTTCGCGGAGGGGTCGCCGGCGCTGATATCGAGGCGGATCGAGCTTGGGACATCACCACAGGTTCGACCAATGTGATCGTGGCGGTTGTCGATAGCGGGATACGCTACACTCATCAAGAATTGCTTCCTCAGATGTGGCGCAACCCCGGTGAAGTTCCCGGTAACGGCCTCGATGATGACACGGATGGGTATCCGGACAATGTTTTCGGAATAGATGCGATCAATCGGTCCGGCGATCCATTTGATGATGGCGGGCATGGAACGCATGTGGCTGGAATCATTGGCGCCGCGGCGAACGATGGCTATCCGCACGTTGGCGTTGCCTGGCAGGTTCGCCTGATGGCCTGCAAATTCCTGGCTTTGGACGGATTTGGGCTGACGTCGGACGCGATTCGGTGCCTCGATTTTGCTGTGAACAAAGGAGCGCGGATCATCAATGCGAGCTGGGTCAGTGGTCCATATTCTGCCAGCCTATTCGAGGCGATTGCCCGCGCTCGGGCCAGCGGCGTTCTGTTCGTGGCCGCAGCCGGAAACGGCGGTCTTGATCTCGACCAGTCGCCCTCCTATCCAGCGGCCTTCGAGCTCGACAATGTCATCTCAGTGGCTGCGCTGGACCGAAGCGATCGGCTTGATCCATCCTGCAACTTCGGCCGCGCTCGAGTGCATCTTGGCGCCGCGGGAGTTGAAATCCTTTCGACAGCCGCTCAAGGAGATCAGGCATATTCGATGTTGAGCGGCAGCAGCATGGCCGCCCCATACGTTAGCGGAGTCGCGGCATTGCTCTTGGCTCAATTCCCGGATGCACTGATCCCGGAGCTGCGGAATAGAATCCTTTTGACCGTGGTTCCGTTGGAAAACTTGAGTGGCAAGCTTCGGACAGGAGGGAGGCTGAACGCCTACCGGGCGCTCACCGCCCGTCCGGACGGGTTGCTCGAAATCAGTGTCTTCCCAGAACCTGGCTCCAGCTTGCGCGCCGGCTCGGCGGCGAAGATTCAGATCACCGTCACTGACCTTGAGGGGATTACCAACGCCACGCTCCGCGCCCGGCTTCAGGAAACCGGCGAAGTCCTGGCGTTTCACAACGATGGAAAGGGGGCGGATGGAGCGGCGGACGCCGCGACCTACAGCGCCATGCTGTCGGGCTCAAATGATCGCTTTTCCTTGACCTTGGACCTTCACATCGATGCTCCGGGGAAAAGCGCGTTGGAGCAAAGGCTCACTTACTTTCTTTTGGCTCCGGCTCAAAACGACGACTTCGCACAGGCGGCGCGGGTGTCGCCATCCGGCGGTGTGTTCTACACCACCAACAAACTGGCAACCATCGAACCCGGCGAACCGTTGCATGCGGGCGCGCCCGCATCGGCGGCGTCGGTCTGGTGGCAGTGGACGCCGGCCAATGACACGAGCGTCATTGTGGACTCTTCCGGGAGCACGTTCGACACAGTCCTGGCGGTCTATACGAACGCGACGTTGCCGGCCTTGCGCCTGGTCGCCTCGGCGGATGATTCCGACACCAGGAAACAAGGTTATGTGATTTTCGACGCCATCGGCGGTGTGACTTACCATATCGCGGTGGCGGGCAATTCTCAGACGGAATTAGGCACGGTTCGGCTCCGCATCCAACCGCGCGGCGGGCCCGATGATCGCGCTCCGGAGATTATGATTACGAGCCCGTTCAGCGGGTTGACCGTCACCAATGCAACGGACAACCGAATCGTCGTCACCGGGACGGCTGTCGATTCAGGGCCCAATGCCTCCGGCGTCGAAGCTGTTTTGGTGACGGTCAACGCTGGCGAGGCCGGTCGCGCCTTCGGAACAGCCAATTGGTCCAGCACGAATACTCTTGAGTTGGGAGAGAACACGATCCAGGTCGTGGCCATGGACGCAGCCCATAACGCATCCCCTCCCCGTTACCTTACGATTTTCTACCAACCTCTTTTATTGTCCAACGACCTGTTCGCTCAATCAGCGGAATTGTTCGGGCGCAAAGGAACCGTGAGGAGCGATAGCACGGCCGCCACCGGCGAGTTTGGCGAACCGCTTCACGCCGGCGTGCGCGGCGGGAAGTCGGCCTGGTGGCATTTTCATGCGGCCGCTGATGGTCTGTTGTCGCTCAGCACGGAGAACTCCGCTTTCGACACCGTCTTAGCTCTCTACAGTGGGAGCCATGTCACAAACTTGACCTTGATTGTCGCGAACGATGACGCCAGGGCGAATGTCACCTACAGCGAAATCAAACAGGCAATCAAAGCCCTCCAGACCTACCGAATCGCCGTCGATGGCCGCGGAAACAACTCCGGCGCGATCCAACTGACCTATTCGTTCACCCCCGCCGAAGTCTTTCGTTTGTCGCTCGCGGCCACAGCCGGCGGCAGTGTCATCCCACCATCGGGATTCTACGCGAAGGGCGCACCGGTCGTGGTTCAGGCTGTGCCGCAGCCGGATTACGATTTTGGCCGCTGGGAAGGAACGTTGGAGTCAATTGAAAACCCGCGCCTGCTCATGATCACGAACGATGTCGAGCTGGTCGCACGGTTCCATCCGCACGAGTTTTCGGACGGATTTGAAAGCGGCGCGTTCGGGAAACTCAACTGGGCCAGTCGAGGCGATGCGCCCTGGACCGTGCAAACGCAAGTGGTGTCCTCCGGGAGTTCTGCGGCTCGCTCCGGCGCCATTGGACATGGCCAGGCAAGCGCCTTGCTGTTGATTGGAGCGTGCCGAGCCGGCGACGGTTCGTTTCGCTTGAGGGTGAGTTCCGAGGAGCGATGGGATTTCCTCGAATTCTATCTCAACGGCCGCCGAGTCCAACGCTGGTCTGGAGAGATCTCATGGACCGCTTGCGAGTTTTCTGTTCCTCCAGGTGTCAATACTTTTGAGTGGCGCTACTCCAAAGACGCCGGCGGAAGAAGCGCAGGCCTGGACGCGGGTTATATCGACGACTTGGAAATTCCCTTGGCCGTTCCAATCGACGGAACGACGCCCGCCCGGCTCGATGTAATCCCGCTGGACGCTCAACGGTTTCACCTCCAAGTTCGAGGCCAAACGAAACAGCAATATGTCATTCAGAGTTCTCCTGATCTTCGGGATTGGGTTCCATACTCGACCAATGTGGCTACGAACGGCATCATTCTGCGGATCGAAACCGTTTCAACAAATGCGGGCATACGGTTTTACCGGGCGGTTATGCCTTGAATGAAAATCTTCGGCCTGACCGGTGGCATCGGAATGGGAAAATCGACGGCAGCGCAGTTGCTCGCCAGGCGCGGCTTCGCTGTCGTGGATACAGACGTACTGGCCCGGCAGGTCGTCGAACCCGGACAACCTGCGCTGCTCGATTTAGCGGCAGAGTTTGGCCGGGGGATCATCGGACAAGATGGCCGCTTGTTGCGAGAGAAGCTTGCGGAAGTCGTGTTTGCCGATGAGCCGGCCAGGCTCCGATTGGAGGCCATCGTCCATCCCAGAATACGGGCCGCCTGGATGCGCCAATTGGAAGACTGGCGTCAACAGCGCAAGCCTTTAGCCGTCGTAGTGATCCCGTTGTTGTTCGAAACCGACGCCAAGCCTCATTTCGATGCCACGATTTGCGTCGCTTGTTCGGTGAAAACGCAATTAGCGCGGCTGAAACCGCGCGGTTGGACAGCGGAGCAGATTGAAAAACGCCGTCTGGCTCAATGGCCGATTGAGAGGAAGATGGCGCTTTCCGATTATGTCGTATGGACCGAAGGATCTCTGGAGGTCCACGCGGAACAACTGAACCGGATCGTCGCCGTTTAAGCCTAAAACTGCCGCGCACGGAAGAAGCGCTGGGATCGGCTGCTCGTCTGCGCTTCGAAGAAATTGAACGTTCCGTTCGTGTTCACGCCGGACACGAGATCGGTCCATTGGACGAGATCGGTCGAGGTTTCAATCGCAAACCGCGTTCCGGGCGCGCTGGTCAGCGTCAGCGGCAAACGCCCGTCCGGAAGTAGCGCGCTTGCGCTCAATCGCAGTGGGACGACAGTTGCGGCGTTCACGGTCAGTGTCGCGGCCTGGCTCGCAACAGCTCCGAACTCATTCTGCACTTCAACCGAATAGCTGCCGGCGTGGACGGCGAGCACGTTGTTCAAAATCAGAACCGCGTTAGTGGCTCCAGCCATTGGCTTGTCGTTGAAACGCCACTGATAGGTCATCAGTTCCGTTCCGCGAGCGGCCACGCTGAAGATGGCCTGTCCCCCTTGCGTCACCGTTTGAGGTTGCGGTTGGACGAAAATGAGGGGTGCGGCGTTCGTTTCGCTGACGATGCGGTAATTGTCAAAGACCATAGAGTTGTCCCCCGGCGTGTCATCGGTCAACCAGACCGCGTCGATGAATCCCAAGTCCAGCGTTGCGCCAAACGTCGTGATCGGCTCGTCCGCGGCGATGGGAGTTTGGTCGAGGAATGCGCTCCAGGTGTTGTTTCGGAAATCCATAGAGACGAGGAGATCGTGGACTTGGCCGTTGTTGAAACTCACGTCGGTCAAGCGCAGACCTTCGCCGTCGTCCAATTCGTAACTGACCAAATTGGCGAAATTGTCGAAGTCGAGTGAGAAGAGCGGCTCACCCAGCGTGTTGAAGACGGACCAATCGAAGGAGTCGCTTTGGCTGTTGGTGGATGCGGCAATCAATATTGAGACCGAGAATTGCACCACGGGCAGGGTGTTGGTGATGGGTTGCCAAACGGACGTGCGCAGCGATTGGCCTGAAGTGGTCTTGCCAAGTTGCGCTTGCTGGCCTGCGCCAAACGCCGGATGACTCACGACCAGGTCGCCGCCGGTGCCGGACTTGTTCCAGCCTCGCTGCCCGGCCAGCGGCTGTTGCGCCGCGTAACCTTCAGCCGCTTCAAACCCGGTCGAATAAACCGCCTTCGGTTCGGCGGCTGGCACAAGCTTCAGGATTACGCTACCACTCTCACCGCCGAAGCCATCGACGGCGATGAAGTAGGCGGTTCCTGCTCTTGCCTGAAACTGCACCTTGCTGGTCGCGGCGCCGTCGCCGTCATCGTTGGTGATGACGGCGATGAGGTTCGTCAAAGTGTCTCCCGTATAAACCGCCAGAAGCGTGTCAAATCCGCTGCCCGCCGTGGTCAGCGACCAAACGCCGTTATCCGGAGCGATCCACCGATACCAAATCGAACGGCCACCTTGGTCTTCGGCATGCGCCGGTTCTCCGGGTTCCTTGCTGGCGGAGGTTGTTCGACCGGCGGCGATCCAGGCCCGGCCCGCCATGAGTTGTGCATCCGAAAATAAATCATTCGCGGGTGCGTCGGAATTGCTCACGACGAAGTAGCTCGCCGTCAACCCAGCGCCTCGGACCGTGGTCACGCGGATCGGCCCGGTCGTGGCGCCCAGCGGCACTTTGGCGATGATTCGGGTCGCGGTTTCCACGACGATGGAAGCGCTTGGGACGCCGTTGAAGTCCACCACACTGTTGGTTGCGAAATTCTCACCCAGGATCGTGACGTTGCTGCCCGTTTCGCCGCGAACCGGGGTGAAGCTCTGAATCTTCGGCGTGTCCCCCGTAAAGGTCCAACTGAGGACGAAACTTCCGGCGCCCGTGACATAACCATCCACCGCGATGTGATAGAGCGTTCCCGCCACCGCATCGAAGAACAGCGAACTGGCCGTGCTTCCCAGCGCATCGTCGTTGCCGGCGATCTCCGTGAGATTTGTCAGCGAGTTTCCGGTGTAAACGCCCAGGACCGTGTCGAAGCTGCTTCCCCGCGTGTCAAAAGTCCACCGGCCGCTCGTCGGAGCGGTCCATCGATACCAGACTGACTTGAAAGCGTTGGCGTTGGCGTGATTGGGTTCGCCGGGCTCGAAGGTTGCGCCACTGTTATCGCCCGAAACGCTCCCGGATGTGCCAGTCAGCGGAAGCCCATTGGCAAACAGATCGTTCGCCACCTGAGGCGTCACCGTGAAAGGAGCCGCGCTCAGAGTCGTGCCAGCGCCGCCGGTCACGCTGAGGGGGCCGGAAGCCGCGTTCGCGGGAACGCGGACCGTGATCCGGTTGGGCGAGGCGACGGTGAAATCCGGAGCGATGACGTTGTTGAATTTGACCTCGGTCGTTCCCGTGAAGTTCGCGCCGATCACCGTGACCACGCTTCCAACGGGCCCGCTCCCGGGCACAAAACTGTCGATGGCCGGCCTGGCGCTGGCGTTGATCCACGACAGAACGATGTCGCCGGCGGTGTCGCGAAAGCCGGACACGGCAATCTGATATGCCGTGCCCGCAGTCGCCGAGAACGTCACGCTGCTCGTGACGATTTGAGAGTCGGCATCGTCATTCGCGGCGATCTCTGTCAATTGGGCCACGTTGGTGCCTGTATAGACTCCCAAAGTCGTGTCGATCTTGCTGCCCAAGGTGTGGAAATTCCAGCTTCCGTTGGCCGGTGCCGTCCAGCGATACCAGATCGATCGGCCGCCGGAAGCGACCGATTGGCTGCCCGCCACTTCGGCGTGATCCGGTTCGCCGGGTTCCTTCGTCGCGCCCACGTTGCTGCCAGTGACGGTGCCGGAGGTGCCAGTGATCACTTGCGCATTGACGAACAAGTCATTCGCGGGCGGGCTGATCACCGCGAATTCTTCGAAACTCCCTGCCGTGCCTCCCGGCGTGGTCACCGCAATCAGCCCGGTGGTCGCTCCGACCGGCACTCGCGCGGTGATCTGTCTGGAGGAATCGATGGTAAAGGTGAGATCGGCGACGCCGTTGAATGTGACCTCGATCGCTTCCGTCAGGTTTGCGCCGGTAATCGTCACGCTGGCGCCCACAAAGCCGGATTTCGGCGCGAAGCCGCTGATGATGGGGTCGGAAACCACAGTGAACGGTTCCGAAGCCCGGGCGATGCCGTTCGGTGTGACTACTTCGATGAAGCCACTCGTCGCGTTGGGAGGGACCGTGGCGAAAATCTGAGTTGGCGATTGAATTGTGGCTTGGGTCGCGCGCAGTCCGTTGAAGCGAACTTCCGTCGCGGATCCGAAGTTCGCCCCCGTGATTGTGATCTTCGCGCCCACGCCGCCCTTGGACGGCACGACGCTGACAATCGCAGGTTCCAGCGTCACCGTGAAACTCGCCACGCTCGCCGCGGTGCCGTTCGGGGTCGTGACACTGATGCGCCCCGTCGTGCCTGCGGGAGGAACCGTTGCGGTAATTTGCGTCGGCGAATCGACTTTGAACTGCGCGGCGCTCACGTCATTGAACTTCACGACGGTCGTCCCGGTGAAATTGACTCCCGTGATGATCACCGTGCTGTTCGGGCCGCCGCGGTCCGGCACGAAAACGGCGATCGCGGGGATCGGCGGCACGACGAAATCGCCGGGGCTCTTGGCCGCGCCCTCCGGAGTGGCCAGGCCGATGGGCCCCGTCGCTGCACCCAGCGGCACAATCGCCGTCACGCGGGTCGAGGAGTGGACCGTGAAATCCCCAGCGTTCACGCCGTTGAAACTGACCGAGGTGGTGTCGGTCAACTTTGTGCCGATAATCGTCACGGTTGTGCCGACGCCGCCCGTCGCGGGGCTGAACGAAGCAATCGCCGGGGGAACACCGCCGATTTCGAGGACGAATCGTCCCCACCAAGTTGCCCAGGAATTGGTCCGCGGTCCGGTGTACTGTTGAAGGGTCCACAGATCGAGGTCGTTCACGGGATCGACGACGGTGCTGCTGTAGTCGCCCCATCGATTGCGGGTTCCACCCAGAGTCTTGAAGTAGGGAGATTCGCCGCGCTTCAGAACCGTGTCCGTCCGGAGAGTGTTGGGCGGGTCAGTCGCCGCGCGAAAAGCATAGTTCGCGCTGACATATTGGGTGCTGGAGAATCGCGAATACCCGATGAGCACATCGTTGTTCTTGTTCGCGGCCAAGCTGGGATAGGCATAAAAGAACTTCCCCGTCGGATCATCGATCCGGCCCGTCTGGCGGACGCTCCCGTCCAGGCCCAGCTCCCACCATTGGATGGAACTGCGCGTCGGAGTCTCTGCGGGCAAGAAGACGCCATGCGCCAGCCAGAGCGAGCTGTTGCGCAACACCACGCTGTTCTGGATGCGGTGATCGCCATTGTGAATTTTTTTGTCCGAACCGAGTTGAGGCGCGATGTCTTGAGGATTTGGAAAAGCGGCCCAAGTGGACGTCAACGCCGGCATGGCGACATTCGCCGTGTAAGCTTCCGATCCAAGGTCGCCGCTGAGCGTGTTGAGGCGCAGGAACCCTTTGCCCGAGGCGTTTCCATTCAGCGCGTTGACAAAGTACATCGTGGAATGTTTGTGATCGTAATCCACCGACGGCGCCAGAACCGGAGCGGCTTTGTCGTCGAAGGTTTTGGCTGAGATTGGAGTCGTGCCGTTGGCATAGACTTGATCTTTCGCCAGCACGTTTACTCGGCTCAGTCCAAATTTGTTGGTGCCCACGGTGAACAGGGCGGTTGAAACTGCGATCCATTTGGAGTTCAAACCGAGGATGGGAAAGTCTGCCCAATGGACTTTATCGGAGTCACCCGGCAGTTTGAGGCCGAACCAATTGCCCGTCGGATCGCTCGTTTCCGACACGGCCAGCAAAATGATTGAGTGTGCGCTCTGGCTGTTCGCGACCGAAGCGCAGATCCATCGCTCGGCGTGGGAGTCATAGAGAATCCGAGGATCAAACGCGTTGGTGACGCCGTCCACCAAGTTGGTCCAGAAGCTTTGCAATGAAAGCGCGAGAAGCGGCTGGCCCAAGCGGCTCTGAACGCCTAATTGCGTATTGAGTGTGACCATCAAATGATTCGGCCCGACGGCGCCTTGAGTGTCCGGAGGTATGGCGCGTCCGTTGTCCTCGAGCCCAAGAAAGCCCCCTTTTGGGGCCGGCGGCGGAAGAACGGAGGGCGAGGTGTTCTTTCGGCTCAGACCGTTCTGGTCGGACGACAAGGCTGAGCGCTCAAAGGCGTCCGGGAAGCCAACGGGGACGCTGTTGAAGGGCGGCACATAAACCGGGCCGAACCGCGGAGGAGTTGACCTCTCGATTTCAGCCATCGCTCTGAAGCTTCGAACCCGCCCCAAGGTCGCCTGGATTTCCGCTCGGGCAGAGGTGACGACGCTTTCACCGTGAGCTGCCAGGACGCTTGCTGCAACTAAGAAAACGAGAGGAAATCGAGTGTTCATGGTTCGTTTGGAGCCTAACTCAATGGTCGTGCAAGCATCTTGCCGGCCTCCAAATACGCTGCGAAATCTCGCGGAAGAGGCAGGCTGGAAGCCAGCCCTACGTTGGCGAGCCCGCTTCTGAAGCACTCTTTTGATGCACGATTCTTTCATTTCGAAGATTTGGTCCGCTGTGGCAAAGGAACTTAAGTCCATTGCTCGCTCAACACAACAACGTTTGCGGCGACGAGCTTTAAGACGATCTTCTGGGATAAAGCTACGCGGTTTGCCTTCCGGCGTGGCGTTCCGTTTCACACTAGCCTTCACCCTTAGCCATAGTAGTTCAGTCGCTGGGCGAGGTAGGGACGTCGCGCTGCGACGTCCCCGCGCCGTGCAGGCGCGGAACGCTTTCGAATGGGTGCAGTGACATTCTCACTGTGAGACCACACACTGTTCCGCCGCTGCACGCGGCGGGGACGGCGCAGGCGCGCCATCCCTTCCTTTTAAATGCGCATCCATCAAACCTGTCGCCTCTTAGTTCTCCTGCTCGCATCAATCCTTGTC
>JACQWK010000172.1 GCA_016209525.1 Verrucomicrobiota bacterium | reverse complement strand
CTGCCTCTCCGCCTCGACCGGGGAGAGGGCCGGGGTGAGGTGTCGAAATCCGCTGACCTTCACCGTCGTCGAGCGCGACAAAGCCAGCGAGGGCCTGCTCGCCAGCGGCGACGAGCGCATGGATTCGGAGATTATGAGCGACTGGAAAGAAACCAACCGGCTGCGCGAACTCCAGGAGCAAATCGCCGCCGAAAAAGGCATCCGCGCCGACACGCTGCGCCGCCTGCTGGGCAAGGTGGATGAATACAGCGAAAGCCACCGCGCCTTCGGCCTGCCTGACGATCTGCTCAACATCCCCAAGGACGATCTGGCCGAACACGCCGAAACGGTGATGGCGTGAAGCCCAAGCGACAAACGCTGCCCATGCCAAGACACGAATCACTCGACGACCTGATCGCGAAGAAAGCGACGGAGTTTGCCGACCAAATCAAGGCGGCGGCGGCGATGGCGGCCAATGAGGAAGAAATCCGCATCGAGTCGGAGAAGCAACTTGCGTTCATCCAGCAAGCCGCAGGCATCAAGCTTCACGGGCAACACGAGTTCACCGTGGCGAGCGGGCGCATTGACTCGGTTTATTCCCGCGTCATCATCGAATACAAGAATCCCAAGAGCGCGGACAAGATCGGGCCGAAGGCCGATTCGCCGGGCAGCAAAAAAGTCGTCGAGCAAATCAAGAAGCGGTTCTATGACATGCGGACGCAGCATGGGCAGCCGATGAATTCGCTTTTCGGTGTCGGGCTGGACGGGAATCACTTCATCTTCATTCGCTTCCGGGACGAGAAGTGGCACGTCCAAGAACCGGTCGAGATCAATCGCCACTCCGCCGAACGTTTCCTTTGGGCGCTGTTCAACCTCGGCAACAAGGGCAAGCCGTTCTCGCCGGAATATCTCGCGGACGACTTCGGCTCGGAAGGCGGCAACACCGTTGCCATCGCCGGCATCCACGCGCTCTACGACGCCATCGTCACCACGGACAATCCCAAGGCGCAGACGTTCTTCAGCCAGTGGAAAATTCTTTTCGGCGAGGTCTGCGGCTACGACGTGGACAATCCCTCCGACAAAATCAAAAAGCTCGCGGAGTTCTACCAGGTGGGCGTGAAAAATTTCAAGCCCGCCGAACTACTCTTTGCCGTCCACACCTACTACGCGCTGTTCATGAAGCTGCTGGCGTCGGAAATCGTCGCCTTCTTTCACAAGCTGCCGACGCCGTTGCAGAAAATGATGCAGGCCGGCACGAGCGCCAAGCTCAAGCGCGAGATGGACGACCTCGAAGCCGGCAGCATCTTCCGCCACCTCAACATCACCAACTTCCTCGAAGGCGACCTGTTCGCGTGGTATGTCGGCGTGTGGACCGGGCCGATTGAAAAGCTCGTGCGCGACATGGTGGCGCGGCTGGACAATTACAACCCCGGCACGCTCTCCGAAGACCCCGCCGGCAGCCGCGACCTGCTCAAAAAACTTTACCAGCAACTTTTCCCCAAGACCGTCCGCCACGACCTCGGCGAATACTACACGCCCGACTGGCTCGCCGAACACGTCCTCAACGAACTCGGCTACGCGGGCGACCCGGACAAACGCCTGCTCGATCCCGCCTGCGGTTCAGGCACGTTCCTCGTCATGACCATCAATCGCATCCGGCAATGGTATGATGAGAATCGCGAGAAATGCCGCTTCGACGAAGGCGAACTCTGCCGCAAGATTCTGTCGAACGTCATTGGCTTTGACCTCAACCCGCTCGCGGTCATGGCCGCGCGCACCAACTACCTCATTGCAATCCGCGACCTCATCGGGCGCGTAGATAAAGTCGAGATTCCGGTTTACTTGTGCGATTCAATTCAAACACCGTCAGAATACGGTGGATTGTTAGCTGGTGCGCTTGGAAAGGCAAAAGAGTTGAAGACTGCACCAGCAACATTTGTGATTCCGACGGAGATCGCGACGAAACACGACCAAGTGGCGAAGTATGCCGAGCAGCTTGAAGCGTGTATCCGAAGTGGATACTCGCCAGACGAATTCCTCCAACGATGCCGCGATGAAGGGTTGAGCATCACGGAGAAATCGCTTCACACTGCCCTTTACCGCGAGCTGGTCAAACTTGACAAAGCCAACAAAAACGGCGTCTGGGCACGCATCATAAAGAATTCGTTTGCTCCCCTGTTCACGAGCAAAGTTGATTTTCTGGTCGGCAATCCTCCTTGGGAGCGATGGGGATATTTGCCGGCGGATTACCGGAATCAGGTGAAGCATCTATGGCGACGACATGGCCTTTTGGCGCAAAAAGGGCTCGAGGCAATCATGGGGACTGGGGAGTTGGATTTCTCAATGTTGTTCACGTACGTCTGCATCGATTCTTACTTGGAGCAAAAAGGAAGGATCGGATTCTTGATTACTCAGGAGGTTGTGAAATCAAAGGGTGCAGGGCAAGGATTCAGACGATTCAAACTCGGACCTGAGGAGACACCGTTCAAGGTGACGGGTTTCCACGACTTTGTGAAAGTCAGTCCGTTTGACGCCGGGAATAAGGCCGGCCTGATCATTGCCGAGAAAGGAAAAGAAACCACGTATCCTCTATCGTACCTTGTCTGGAAAAAGAGAACCGGCGTGAGGCAGTTTGACAGCAGCTTGCCACTTGGCGAAGTGCGGAGTCTGATTAAATGTGAACGCCTCATCGCCAGACCAACAAGCACTCCGACGAGCGCTTGGCAGACTGCGACGGTCCAGCAGGGTGAAGTGCTCGACAAAGTCAAGGGACGCGGCTTTTACCGCGCACGCTGTGGTGTTTCAGTCGATCCGTACGGCGTGTTCTTGGTGCAAATCACGGCAGTGACGAATCAGAAAAACGTACTCGTCACAAACATGACTGAACTTGGCGACGCCGAGATTCCAAAACTTCCGCCACACGGGATCGAGTTGGGTCATTTGTACCCTTGCATTCGCGGCAAGGATATTCAGCGATGGTTGGCGCGTCCCGCGTTCGCGGCGATAATCATAAATCGGAGCACAAAACGCGCGGACATCCCCGCCGAAAGTGAGATCAGGATGTCAGCGCCGAAAACGTTCGAGTTTCTTCATCTGCTGAGAGAACACGCCTTGAAACGCGAAAAGTACTGGCGCTATTTTTCGAAGCAGCAGTCTTTCGACGCGCGCCTCCCCTCTGCACAGCACGGCAAGAACCAAAGATATTTTCGTTTGCGTAAGCAGCACCCTGACGGGCGCTTTCTGTACGACGTATCGGATGCCCCGTTTTACGCGTTGTTCAATGTCGGTCCTTACAGTTTTGCACCGTACAAGGTCGTCTGGCAGATGGGCGCGAATCGAATGAAGGCAGCGGTGGTATCATCGTGTCCACTCCCCACAAACACAGGTGCGACGCCAGCGAAAACCATAATCCCCTGTACCGGCACTACATCGTACGCGTCATTTCAAAGTGAACACGAAGCTCACTATCTGTGTGCCCTGATAAATTCTTCAGTGGTTAACGCTTTGCTGAAATCGTTCTCGTCTGGCGGGCGAGGATTTGGCGCTCCCTCCATACTCGCGAATATCGCGATTCCCCAGTTCGACCAGACAAAGGAGCTTCCCGCCTCACTAGCCAAGCTGTCAGAGCAAGCTCATGCCTTAGCCGCGGCTGAAAAGGTGGATGCGATTCCCGACATTGAGGAGAGAATCGACAGGGAAACGGCAAGACTTTGGGGAATAACACGTGAAGAATTTGAGCGGATCGGGTGGGAGTAAGACTCTTCTCGCCCCTCAAGACTGATGCTCCGCGTTGACTACATAGACAACTTCGAGACCAAGGCCCTGGACGCCATCCGAGATTTGTCCGGCGAGGCCGAGCGTGTGGACATTGCGGTGGCGTTCCTGTCGTATCGCGGCTGGATTGAACTCAAGCCGTGCCTGACGGCGGTGATGTTGCGCGGCGGGCGATTGCGCGTCATCGTGCGGCGCGACGTGCGGCAGAACAGCGCCGAGGCGGTGGAGGAATTGTTTCGCCTGCCCAATACGCAGATTGCGTTTGGACTGGAGGACACGGCGTTTCATCCCAAGGATTATCTCTTTCACGACGGCAAACGGCTGACGGTGCTCACGTCGTCGGCCAACGCCACTTACGCCGGCCTGACGCACAACGAGGAGGGCGGCGCGATTGTCACGCACGCGGATTGCGCCGACGACGAGGCGGCGAAGAAAGCCGTCGCCATTTTTGAGCGGCGCTGGCAGAACGCGACACTGTTGAATGAGCAGGTGTTGGCCGCGTTCAAGGCGGAAGCGGTTTCGCCGTCGTTTGCTGCGGGCGATTTTGTCCGCAGCACGAACGACCTTTACAAGGAATACGGCATCGGGCGCATCCAAATGGCGAAGGGGGCGCACGCCAAAGTGGAGTTCAATCCGTCGGTGTTCATGCCGCCGCCGTATCGGTCGGAAAACAAAATCCTGCAACTGGCGGAAATGGAGCGGGTGGACACGCCGCTGGAACGGGCGGCGCGCGGGCAGTGGGACGAGGCGTGGCGGTTCGAGTTGAAGATGCTGGCGGCGCGGTTTCTCACGGGCAACAAGGGCGGCCAGCTTTCCAACGCGCGCACGGAGATTCTGCCGCACCAGATTTTCGCGGCGCATCGCGTGGTGTCGAGCGCGCGGCGGCGGTTCCTGCTGGCGGATGAAGTCGGCCTGGGCAAGACGATTGAGGCAGGAATGATCTGGCAGGCGTTGTCGCAGCGCGGCCAAGCGAAACGGACGCTCATCATCACGCCGGCGGGGCTGACGACGCAGTGGCAGGAGGAAATGCAGGACAAGTTCGATGCGTTGTTTGAAATCTTTGGCCGCGACTTCACGGCCATCAATCCGCGCATCTGGGATTTGAAGGCGACGGCCATCGCTTCGATTGACACGCTCAAGCGCGCCGAACACAAGCGGGTGTTGCTGGAAAACCGGAAGTGGGACTTGATCATCTTTGACGAAGCGCACCGTTTGAGCGCGGTGGATTACGGGTCGGGCAAGACGGAAAAGACGCACAACTACCGACTGGCAGAGGAAGCAAGTCAGAAGCATTACACAGATGCGTTGTTGCTGCTCACGGCGACGCCGCATCAGGGCGAGGAAAACCACAGCCGATTTAAGAATCTAGTTTCGTTGCTGGCGGATGACGTGAATTTTGCCGGGCTGGAGGAAGCGGGCTTGTTCGACAAGACCGGACTGCCGTTCACGGAGCTGGTCATCCGCACGCCGAAGAAGGACGTGACGGACGCGAACGGGCGGAAGGTGTTCAAGGGCCGCGAGACACACCGCCTGCCGTTCAAGATGAACGCGGACGAGGAAAAGTTTTACAGGGCGGTGACGGACTACATTCGCGACGGCTATCAAATGTTGGAGCGCGTGAACGATCCGATGCGCCGCCGCGCCGCCGGTTTCCTGCTCACGACCTTTCAAAAACTCAACGCGAGTTCGACAGCGGCAATCAAATCGGCGCTGACGAAACGGCTTGGCCGTCTCAAAGGTCAGTTGGCCGACATCCCGCCGCACGGCGATGAGGATGAGGAAGAAACGCTGTTGGATGAACGTTACGAAGGCGAGCATGAAGAGCAGGCCGTGTTGAAGGACGACACGGCGATTTTGAAAGACGAGATCGAGCGGGTGGAGTCGCTTTTGGGCATGAAGCTCAAAGGCGACAAGAAACTCGACGAGTTGTTGCGATTGACCGAACACATCGCAAAGGAAGGCCCGCGCCAGCGCGAGGAGAAGGTTCTCATCTTCACCGAATACAGGGAGACGCAGCGCTACATTGTGCGCGAGTTGGAAGCCAAGTATGGCAAAGGCTCAGTGGTCGTCATTCACGGCGACATGAAATTGGAACGGCGCGAAGAAGCCGAAATGGAGGACGAAGCCGTTTGGCAACCGTTTGCCAAGGACGGCGCGTTGGTCGCGCCGAGCACCAAACGCACCAGCCAGCGATTGTTCCGTAACCACGCCGACGTGCGCTTCCTCGTTTCGACCGAGGCCGGCGGCGAAGGCATCAACCTTCAGTTCTGCCACATTTGCGTGAACTACGACATTCCGTGGAATCCGATGCGTGTCGAGCAGCGCGTCGGGCGCATCTACCGTTACGGGCAGGACAAGGTCGTGCAGGTCTATCACTTCTTTAACAAGGGCACGGTCGAGGACAAGGTGCAGTCGTATTTTGAGGAGCGATTGGACCGCGCCGCAATCGCACTGGCGAAGGTGACGGGCGAAAATCCGGAAGAAATCAAAGGCACGCTGAACGGCCAGCTCGAAAGCGAGATTGATCCGACGAAGATTTACAAGCGGGCGTTGGTGGAAGGAAACCTGAACAAACAGACCCAGCAGGAAATCGCGGAAGCCGTCGAGCGCGCGAAACGCGCCTACGAGATCGCAACGCAAAGCTTATTCCGCGACGTGTCGAGCTATTCTTTCGACAATTACCGCCGCACGCTTGCCACGGAATTAACGCTTGCCGACTTGCAGCGATTCGCCGAGCGGTTTCTGAACCAGCACCGCCGCCAGTTCCAAACCAAAGGGCCGTTCGTGGAGTTCATTGTTCCCGACGTGCTGAAGAAGTTTGATCTTCCCGAACGCTACCGCGAAGCGACTTTTGACCGCGAACTGGCCATCAAGCGCACGGACGCGCAATTCATGGCCATCGGCCATCCGTTCGTTGACGCGACGTTGTCGTATGTTGGCTCGTATGACTTCGGCGGGCTGACAGCGATTCGCCAAATCAACGAGCCGTCGTTAGCCGGCCGCTCCGGCTTTCTATTTGCGTTTGTCCTTCGAAAGCGCGTGACCCGCGAGGATGGTGACGAATGTCTTTTCCAGTTCCAGCCTGTCTTTGTTTCCGCTGAAGGACAGATTGACGAGTCCGCGCTTTCCGCTGCCGTAACGAAAGAAGCCGTCGAGAGTCCGACATCGAAGATACGCCCGGCCGATCCATCACCAGCTTTTGAAATCGCCAAGCGGCACGTCGAAGAAAAGTTGAACCTTTGGGATTGGATTGAGGAAGTGGAGTTTCTGGGATTGAGTTGGGTGGAGTTCTCGTAAGAATTCCTTCCTCCAGCGCAGCGCGCAGCGGACGGACCGCGTAGGACGTGGCAGGCTTTCTTCTCGTAGCCGAGCAGATGCTTCCGCGCCAGTTCCGCCGCCTTGCCCCGGTCTGGTGGTCACAGCTTCTCCGGCCTGGGTGGTTCTTCGTTATGGGCCGACGACGACGATGCGGCTCGCTGGCGTTCCTTCGCGGCCACGAGTTGCCGCAATTCTTCGGCGTTGTGGACCACCGGGCCGTTGTGGGGGTGTTCCGCCGACCATTCCCGGAGCTGCTGGACGAAGCGATTGACGTCATAGCCCGCTTCGGCCGCCAGCCGGTCTTTGATGTCCCAGATTTCCTGAAGAATGGGGTCTGCTTTCATAGGTTCATTCCCCCTGCAACTACGACGGAGGTGTAAGCGGAGGACGACTGGGCGAGTAACAACCTGCCGGAAATCCTTCGGTCACAGCCCGGGGTTCAGGCCGCCGCCAGTGACCGCACACAGCAGACCTCGTCCTCACGCAGCGGGGCGAGAGCGGATTCCGGGACGGTGATGACGGCGATGGAGTCGCCCAGCCCATTGAACACCTCGGCGCTGTAGCCATCCTCCTGGCCGGGGCGACCGGGATGGTGTTCGACCAGCTTGACGATGTCGCCGCGCTTGAGCCGTTCCGCCGGGAGGTCGCGCGTCAGCACCATGTCTTTGTAGAGTTCAAATTTCATCGCGTTTTTCGTTTGTCCAGCAGCAAGGTAACAAACTTGGTGACTCCCGACAAGTGCTCGGTCATTCAGTTCGCGCTCATGGTCAACGTGACGCCGTTGGGTCCGGTCAAACTGCCGCGGGTTTCGTAATACCGGCCGAAGTTGTTGGATTTCCCCGGTGTGGCCTCCAGCGGCAAGAGTTGCGTGCGCACGTCGCGCAACAGTTGGTCGGCGTTCTCCAGGGAGTAACCCGCGCGTTCCAGAAACCGGGATTTGTCGCCGCGCACCTGCGGCACCAGCAGGTAAAGTGCGACCTTTTCGTGGGCAATGATCGTGTTCGCGGGCAGCTTCATTCGGGGTTCAACCGTATAGCATATTGGCCGCGCGTTCGATGGCGTTTAAGGCGGCTTTCACCTCGGCGGGGGTGTTTTCCAATCCAAGCGAGAAACGAATCATCTGCCGGGAAGCGGCGGAATCGGGCTTCATCGCCTTGACCACATGAGATGGTTCGTCGGAATCAGCAAGGCACGCCGAGCCAGACGATGCGCAGACGCCTTCTTGATCGAGCAGGATGAGCAGCGCTTCGGATTCGATGCCGTGGAAGGTGATGTTCGTCGTGTTGGCCAGCCGTTGCGACTTGTGGCCGTTCAATTCGGTGTTCGGAATGCCCTCACCCCGTCCCTCTCCCATCTGATGGGAGCACTGACGAATGTTCCACCGCCGACGTGACAATGTGCCGTTTACCCGGATTGGCCTTGAGCGCCGCATGGATCGCCGCGTTGTTGCTCTCCGTGGCGCACGACGTGAAAGTGATTTCCCGCCCGTTTGCCCCAATCAATTCCGCCACTTGCTCCCGCGCCGTCTCGATCACTGTCTTGAGTTTCGCTCCGAATTTGTACGCGCTGGAGGGATTACCCCATTGCTCGGTGAAGTAAGGACGCATCGCCTCAAACACTTCCGGCAGCACCGGCGTCGTCGCGTTGTGGTCCAGGTAAATCAATGTAGCCGAATTCTACTGCGAGGCGTGAACCTCCGGCAAGCATCGGTGGGAATCGGTCTGTGTCCGTGCTCACTCATCCTCCCAATCCGCAGGCGTGACTTTGTCGTAGCGGCGGGCGTGGCCGTTTTCCAGCAGCAGGTTGTTCAGGAAAAGTTCCTCGCTGTCCTCGCAGCGAAGAAAAATGTCGGACAGGTAGCGATCCCATTTGTCGGGCTTGATGGAAGTGATGACGACTGACGCCGCTTCCTTCACGAGCGCTTCCACGAATCGTTTCGCGGCTTTGCCTTCGGGGGTGTCCAGTTCCGGGCAATCCAGTCCGCGCAAACGGACTTTTTCTTTCAGCCAATGCCCGGACTTGAGCCAGATTTTCAGCCAGAGTGTGTCGCCGTCCACTACGCGGATGATTTCGGCGTCGTAGGTGTAGAGGTCGGTCTTGTTGGCGTCGGGTGCGGGAACGGGCTGGCCGGCGGACGAGAGGGTAACGAGGTCGTTTGCCTTTGTATCCCGCGCTTGTACTGAACTCAATGCTTGAAACGACGTGAAGCCCAAGTCAACCGCGAAGCTGTCGCCATCGGCCACGATCCGGTAAATGCCAGGTTTGCCGCGCTGGGGAGCGAGCACTTGGACGCGGCTCGCAGGGACGCTCGCCTCACCTG
>JACQWK010000171.1 GCA_016209525.1 Verrucomicrobiota bacterium | reverse complement strand
GTTTCTTGTCTTTGGCTTCCACGAGACTCGCCGGACGCTCCTCTTGGACTTGTTGATTTCCGTTGAACCCACCCCCGACCCCTCCCAGGAGGGGGGCACTGTTGAGCGCCGAGCTTGTTCGTTCCCCTCCTGGGAGGGGTCGGGGGTGGGTTCAACGGAAATCAACAAGTCCAAGAGGAGCGTCCGGCGAGTCTCGTGGAAGCCAAAGACAAGAAACGATTCGCCTTCTTCCCCGGTTGCTTGATCCCGGCGCGCTATCCGGCGATCGAGTTCGCCATTCGGCAGACGTTGCCCAAACTCGGAATCGAGCTGGTCGATCTCGAAGGCGCTTCGTGTTGTCCGGACCCGATTTACTTCAAATCCAAAGACAAACTTTCGTGGCTGGCGTTGGCGGCGCGCAACCTCAGTTTGGCCGAGGAGCTGGGCCTGGATATTTTTACCAATTGCTCAGGTTGCACGGCCACGTTGTCGGAAGCTCGCCATTTGTTGGACGACGCGAGTTTGCGAGCCAGGACTAACGTTCGTTTGGGCCGCATTGGCCGCCAGTACCTGGGGAAATATCGTGTGCGGCACATCGTCACGCTCGTCCGGGATGTGGCCGGGTACGATGCGGTCCGGCAATCGGTCGTGCGGCCTCTGAAAGGATTGAAGGTGGCCATCCATTACGGATGCCATTTGCTCAAGCCCAGCCGGATTATGCAGGTGGACGATCCCAATAACCCGACGGTGTTGGAGAATCTGGTCGCCGCGCTCGGAGCCACGCCGGTGCGCCACCGCAATTGGTATCTTTGCTGTGGCAAAGCCTGCCAAGCGGAGGAGGTGCCGTCGGCGATGATGCGAGACCTTCTGCACACGGTGCACAACGAGCAAGCCGACCTCCTCTGCCTCGTTTGCCCGACTTGCTTCGGCCAATTTGATTTCGGCCAGCTCAAGATCGCGCAGCAGTTTGGGGCCGATTTTCACACGCCGCCGATCTATTACTTCCAGCTCCTGGCTTTTGCGCAAGGCATGCCCTACGACAAACTCGGCTTCGAACGCCAGCGGCTCAAACCCGAATGCCTGCGCCGCTTCGAAACTTCATCCCCTGGCGCAAACGGATCGCCGTAGAAATCAGAAATGTGACCCAACTTGTAACTGTTCAAGTCAACCGCGAATGAACGCCAATGCACACGAATGGAATCGGGGCGTGGCGCCCAAGAAAGTCGGGATTCTGCTTCGGAGTCGGGTTGATTCGCGTCCATTGCCGGTTTTCCACATGAATAGTCACTCAAACTCAAACGCCATCAGAAAGGAGCGAGACCCATGGAACCGAGCGTGACCTTATGCGAGAATATCCTTGAGCAATATCCCAAGGAGATCGAACTCAAGTCAGGCTTCAGATGCGAGTTGCTGCCGCTGCGGCATCGAGACGAAAAGGCGTTCCGCGCCTTGCTGGAAGCCGTGCCGGACCACGAACGCATGTTCATCAAGTGCCCCATCCGCAATCCGGAAGTGGTTCATTCTTGGTGCCGGCACATCGACTATGGCCACATTCTGCCGTTGCTGGCCCATGCCGACCGGCGCGTGATCGGCCAGGCCGCTTTGCATCAACAGCTCGGCGGCTGGAAACGGCATATCGGCCGCGTTTGTGTTCTGGTCCATCCGAAGTACCGAGGTCGCGGACTGGCCCGGGCCATGGTTCTCGAAATCGTCGAGATTGCCCGGCAGCTCGGCCTGGAGAAACTGGAGGCGGAATTCATCGCCGAACAAGAGCACGCCATGAGAGTCTTCGGGATGATCGGCTTCATGCCGCTGGTGCAGTTGCCGGATTACGTCAAGGACATGCAGGCCGTCTCGCACGACTACATCGTCATGGGCCTCGATCTTGTCACGGATGAGGAATACGCCGGGGTCGGCTAGTCTGGAAGAACCGCGCAATGTACAGCGCGGCGCCGCCGCAACCAAACCCGGTGGGGCGAGACTCCGTCGAGCCCTGGAATCATTTCGGGCAAAGAAGCCAGCACACGACGGGAGTCTCACCCCACCGAGAATTCTGCTGGTGTGAGCGACCTTTTCGGCGGAGCCGGAATGGAGACGAATGGCGCGGATTGCCTTAGAATCTTCACCACCACCGGATCCGGATTCGCGGGCATCCGTTCCCATCGTTGATCACAATCCGTGGCGCAACGACCGAGGGTCCGAGCTCCTCATCCCGTGGAATTGCGCTGACCCTCCTCGTGCCGACCGACGGGTCCTTTCCCCTCACCCTAGGGGAGAGGGCCAGGGTGAGGGGGAACGGAGGCCAACCCGATTCCATGAGCCTCGAAATCCTGCCGACGGGATCAGGAGCTCTGAGGCTGGATACTTCCTCGCAGATAATTAGCAATTCTACATTATTAAGCATTGCAATATAGGATAACTTATTGCCAAAACCGGGTGAGCCAGACCCTTCGTCTCGGCGCAAGGTCTCGCTCGAGAGTCCCGAGACCGCGTCGGGACTGCACGAATCCATACCAACTAGAAAGCGGGGTGTTGAGGCATGCAAGCTTTCGTGTTGTTGAAACTGTCGCCGGATACCGTCGATGAGTTGACGGTGGCGGCGGACGGAAAATCGCTGGAGACCGAAGCGCTTCGGTTCAAGCTGGGTGATTCCGATGAGCATGCGCTGGAACAAGCCCTTCTGCTGAAGGAGAAATATGGCGGCACCGTGACGGCGGTGGCGCTGGAGGCGCTGGAAGTGGATGATGTCCTGTTTACGGCGCTGGCCAAGGGAGCGGACCGGGCCGTAAAACTTTCCGGCGAATTCACCGGCTCGCAAAGCCATGCGGCGGCCGGCGCCATGGGCTCCTTCCTCCAGTCCGGTGATGCGGCTCTGCCGGCCGACGCTCTGATCCTCCTGCGCAGCCAAGCGATTGACGACTTGGATGGGGAGATTGGCCCCTTCCTGGCCGATCTCCTGGGTGTGCCGTATGTGGGGGGCGTCACGGGGGTCGCCGTGGCGGGCGAAGGGCTTCTGGTGACCAAAGAGTTCGCCGGCGGTTTGCGGGGCGAGTTTACGCTGCCTCTCCCGGCCGTATTGGGAATTCAATCGGCCGAGAAGCCGCCCCGCTATGTTCCCATTGCCAAAGTTCGCGCGGCGATGAAAAGCGGCCGCATGGAAACCGCCGAAATCCCACTTCCCGCCACGCCGGCAAGTTTCACGGTCGAGCGAATGTATAAGCCGCAGGCCGCTGGACGCGCCGAGATGCTGGAGGGCGCTCCCGAGATTGTCGCGGATCGACTCGTGGCAGTGCTGGCGAAGAACAACCTCATTTAGTGATGAATTCAGAAGTAAGCAGACACCCCTCACCCGGCCTTCGGCCACCCTCTTCCCATCTGATGGGGAGAGGGATGGAGTGAGGGGCACGTGTCATGTCGAGTTGCTTGTGTACAGTTTAATAGCATGAGCGGAGGAATACTCATCTTGGTGGAACATCTGAAGGGCGAGCTCTCGCAGATCAGTTACGAGATGCTGGGAATTGGCCGGAAACTCGCGGAGGCCTCGCGCGCGCCGCTCTACGCGGCCCTGCTTGGAAGTGATGTGACCGCGTTGGCCAACCGCCTGGGCGCGGCGGACAAGGTTCTCCTGGTGGAAGATTCTCGCTTGACGATGCCGCCGGCCGGCACGGTTGCTTCCCTGCTGAAAGTGCTGATCGAACAACAGCAGGTTTCCTTGGTGCTGGTCGGTGGCACCAACATCACGATGGGAGTCGGCTCCATGCTTTCGGTGCGCGCGCATCTGCCCTTTGTGAACTTCTGCCGGGAGGTCCGGCTGGAGAATGGCGCGGTCGTTCTCACGAGCCAGCTCTTCGGCGGAAAAATCTTCTCCGATGTTCGGCTGCCGGACGGACGCGGCATTGTCAGCGTTTACCCCGGTGCGTTTCCGGCCGACCACGACCGAAGCGAGCGGGCGTCGGCGGTCGAGAATGTGCCTGTCCCGATCGAAACATCGAGTGTGGTTTTCAAGAGATTCATCGAACCGGAAGTCGGCGACGTCGATATCACCAAACAGAACGTGCTCGTGGCGGTAGGGCGGGGCATCCAAAACGAGGACAACTTGGCTTTGGCCGAGGATCTGGCGGCGGCTTTGGGGGGAGTGATTTGCGCTTCACGCCCCATCATTGACCAGGGCTGGGTGCCGTTGAGCCGCCAAGTGGGAAAATCGGGCATGATCGTGAAACCCAAACTCTATTTGGCTTTGGGAATCAGCGGCGCGCCCGAACACGTGGAAGGCATGCAGGGATCACAATCGATCATCGCCATCAACACAGATGCGCAAGCGCCGATTTTTGACGTGGCCCACTATGGAGTTTGTGGAGATCTCCTGGAAATCGTGCCGGTCCTCACCGAGAAGATCAAGGCTCGCAAAGGTTGATTGTCTCGTAGCGGCCTCCGGGAGTGTTGCCGGTCTGAAACCATGAAACGGCTATGAACGCGGATCCCGTCAATGTATTTGTGTTGGGGATCCCGGGGCTCGCGCTGCTCTGGGTGCTGACGCTGGTGGTGTTCACAGTGTTCGGCCGGCGAGTTTATCGAATTATCGGACTCTTGCGGCAGGCGCGCCCGGAGAATCGTTTCGATCGGATCGGAGAGCGTGTCCGGCGCTTTGCACGGCATGGGTTGCTGCAACCGCGCCTCTTCAACGAGCGCAGCATCGGTCTTCCGCACTTTCTGATCTTCTGGGGTTTTGTCCTCTATGCCGTGTGCTTTGGCTGGAGTCTGATGCGCGGGCTGCTTCCTTTTCTGCGGATCCCTTACCCGGACGATGTTTCAGGGGTCGTTTGGTTTTTGGAGATCTTTGCGGTGCTGGTGCTGATTGGGTTGGGAGTCGCGGCGGCGCGGCGGGCTTTCTTCGCGCCGCCGCATTTGCACCGGAGCTGGGACGCGAATTTGATTCTGGCGTTGATCGCGGTCTTGATGCTCAGCACGCTCCTGGGACAAGGATTTCGCGCGGCGGCGGAAACCGTTGGAAGTGTGGCTGGGGTTTCCAATTTGGGTAGCACAGGCTACCAGCCTGTTCCGTCCGGCGACTCGCCGGACGGAATGGCGAGGCCCTCCTTCACCAAGTCGAGCGCTGGCGTCGTTTTGTCGGCCTCTTCCATTCCAGTCGGCGGGTCGCCGACCGGAGCAGGCGAGTCGCCCGCCCTACCCCTTCTTCGCACGGGCTCGAATACGTCTTCCGCCGGGCCGATCGGCGGATGGCTCGGCGCGCTGACCGCCAAGTCAGGCACGTTTACAGGCTCCGCAACCGCCCTGGCCAAGGTGATGTGGTGGACGCACATGGTGGTGGTGCTTTTCTTCCTGGTCTATCTGCCCTATTCCAAGCACCTCCACCTTCTGGCCGCGCCGTTCAGCGTGCTTTTCGCCAACCTGCGTCCGGTCGGAGACCTCAGCCTTGCCGGAGCCAACGACGATGCGTCGGCCGGCGCGTCGAAGTGGAATGAGTTCACCTGGAAGCAACTGCTGAACGGCTTCTCCTGCGCGGAGTGCGGACGTTGCGACCGGGCCTGCCCTGCGCAAACGTCGGGTTTTCCGCTCTCACCGCAACAAATCGTGCAAAAACTCAAGCAGCATCTTCTGGCGGCAGGGTGGGCAAAGTCTGCGCCGCTTGGTCCGTTAGGCAACGGTTCCTCCGGGCTCGTCGGAGGAGCGATTGCGGAGACTGAGATTTGGGCGTGCACCACTTGTCTTGCGTGCATGGAACGTTGCGCCGTCTTGAACGAACAGATTCCGCTCATCATCCGGATGCGCCGTCACCTCGTCAACGAAGGGCGGGTGAACCGCACGCTCCAAGACATGCTCGACAATTTGACGCGATATGGAAATTCCTTCGGCAAATCGGACCGCCTGCGCGCCAAGTGGACACAGAGCCTTGGCTGGAAGATCAAGGATGCCCGGAAAGAACCGGTGGAATATCTCTGGTTCCTGGGCGATTACGCGTCGTACGACCCGCGTCTGGAAGCGACGACCCGGCTTACCGCGAACATTTTTCAGCAAGCCGGCCTCAACTTTGGCATCCTCTACGAAGACGAACGCAACTCGGGCAATGACGTCAGGCGCGTCGGCGAGGAGGGGCTTTTCGAAATGCTCCGGGAAAAAAATCTGCAGATGTTGGCCAAGGCCCAATTCCAGACCGTCATCACCACCGATCCGCACACTTACAACACACTCAAGAACGAATATCACTTCGAGCGCAACGGCCATGCCGTCCTGCATTATTCGGAGGTCCTGAACTCGTTGATCTCGCAGGACAAGCTGCCGCTGAAAAGGCAGTTGGCCGAGCGCGTCACGTATCACGACCCGTGTTACCTGGGCCGTTACAACGAGATTTATGACCCGCCCCGCCGTGTCTTGCGGGCGTTGGGAGTCGAGCTCGTGGAGATGCCAAGGAATCGCAATCGGAGTTATTGCTGTGGCGCAGGCGGAGGCCGGATTTGGATGGAAGACTCTCCTGGCATCAAGGAGCGTCCCTCGGAGAGCCGCATTCGCGAGGCCGTGGCGTTGGATGGCGTGTCTGCGCTGGTGGTGACGTGTCCCAAAGACATCGGGATGTTTCGAGACGCTCTCAAGACCACCGGAAACGAAGGCAAGATTGTCGTCAAGGATTTGGCGGAACTCGTTTGGGAGGCCATGCAGCCCCTTGAACCCACAGCCAAAGAAAACTGACCTATGGTCGCGCCAACCGAAACACTGACCTGTCAGGACGATCTCACCCTGGAGAACCTTCTCCAGACGCCGGAAGGCCAGCGCATCATGTCCTGCATTCAGTGCGGGATGTGCGCCGGGACTTGTCCCTACGGCGAACACATGAATTATCCGCCGCGGCAGATCATCAACATGCTCCGGTCGGGATTACTCGAGGAGGTGTATCAATCGGACAGCCTTCTGAACTGTGTCGCTTGTTACGCGTGCCTGGCGAAATGCCCGCGCAAGATTCGGCTGACGGAGGTGCTGTTGCCGCTGGTCAAGGAGCAGATGTTCGAGAAGTTGCCGGAAGTCCCAAAAGAACTGCAGAGCGCTTTGCAGAACACCCTCCGTTACGGGAATCCGATGGGCTTATCCCCGTTGAAGCGGACCGACTGGATCAAATCACTCGGCCTGCCTGTCCGCGTTCTCCAGAAGGACCCCAAGCCGGTGGACGTCCTCTGGTTTGTCGAGTGCCAGACTTCCTACTACCCACGGGGGCAGGAAAACAGCCGGGCGGTGGTCCGGTTGATGGCCGCCTTGGGGATTGATTTCGCTATTCTGGGAAATGAGGAGCGCTGCGCGGGCGAGTGCGCCCGGCTCGTCGGTGAAGCCGGGCTCTTCGATACCCTGCGCGAACGAAACATCGGCGTCTTCCGCAAGTACCGATTCAATCGGGTGGTCACCAGCGGGGCGCATGCGTTCGACGCCTTCAAATATCTTTATCCCAGCTTCGGCTTCGACTACCCGCTCGATCACACGACGACTTTCTTTGCAGACCATCTCAACGAGCTGAAACCGAAGCTGGCCAGGAAGCTGGACTATCGCGTCACCTATCACGACTCGTGCTGCCTGGGCCGGCATAACGGATTCTACGAAGAACCGCGCGCGCTCGTGAACGCCATCCCCGGCGTGAAACTCGTCGAGATGGTTCACAATCGAGTCAACGCCATTTGCTGCGGCGGCGGGGGCGGCGGCATGTGGCTCGACACGTACTACAAGTCCAAAGGGATGGAGCGTCTCTCAGATCGACGCGTCCAGGAAGCCGTGGCCACGGGTGCCGACGTGCTGGCGGTGTCGTGTCCCTACGAAATCTCCCGCTTCGAGGATGCGCTCAAAACGTTGGGCTATGAAAAGAAAATGATCGTCCGGGATGTCGTCGAACTCCTGGCTGAATCGTTGAGGGAATGAGAATGACAATGACCAACAAAGAACCCATTCGCATCGGCTTCTACATTTGCCACTGCGGCACCAACATCGCCGGCACGGTGGACGTTGAAACAGTCGCGCGGTACGTCGCCACCCTGCCGGGCGTGGCCGTGTCGCGGGACTACAAATACATGTGTTCGGACCCCGGCCAGGAGCTCATCCTGAGGGACATTCAAGAACACACCCTCAACCGTGTGGTGGTGGCCTCGTGCTCGCCCTTGCTCCACGAGCAGACCTTCCGCAACGCGATTCAGAAGGCCGGCCTCAATCCGTTTTACTTCCAGATGGTGAACGTCCGCGAGCACAACTCCTGGGTGCACACCGATCGGCTCGAAGCCACACAAAAGGCGATGGCCTTGGCCCGCGCGGCCGTGCAGCGGGTGCCACACCACAAACCGCTCGAAGTGAAAAAGGTGCCCGTTCAACCCGGCGTGCTGGTGTTGGGCGGAGGCATCGCCGGCATTCATGCGGCCCTGACTTTGGCAGGCGGCGGGCAAAAGGTTTATCTGTTGGAACGGGAAGCCACCATCGGCGGCCACATGGCCAAATTCGACAAGACGTTTCCGACGCTCGACTGCGCCGCCTGCATCTTGACGCCCAAGATGTCCGCTGTCCGAGCAAGCTCGAACATCACACTTTGGACTTACTCGGAAGTCGTCAAGGTGGACGGCTACGTCGGCAACTACAAGGTCACCGTCCGGCGCAAGCCGCGCTATGTGATTGAGGATCTCTGCACGGGATGCCGCGAATGCGTCGATGCCTGCGTCTATCGCGATGCGAAGTTTTCCGATGAATTCAACCTTGGCTTGGGCAAACGCAAGCCGATTTACATGCCGTTCCCACAAGCGGTGCCGCCCGTGGTGGTCATCGACCCGCAGACGTGCATCGAACTGAAAACCGGCAAGTGCAAGAAGACTTGTCTGGAGGCCTGCGGAGATCGCCACGCCATCGATTTCCAGCAGAAGGAAGAAATTGTCGAGATCACCGTTGGCACGATCATTGTGGCTACGGGCTTCAAGATTTTCGACGCTCGGCGCACTCCTTACTACGGCTACGGAGTGTATCCGAACGTCTATAACGCGCTGGAGGTGGAACGTCTGGTGAACGCTTCCGGCCCCACCGGCGGCGAAATCGTGATGCGCAACGGCCAAGTTCCGAAACGCGTGGCGATCGTTCATTGCGTGGGATCGCGCGACGAAAACACCAATCGCTGGTGTTCGCGGGTCTGTTGCCTCTATTCGCTCAAGCTGGCCCATCTCATCCACGAACACACCCGGGCGGAGATTTACAATTTTTACATCGACATGCGCACGCCCGGAAAAAGCATGGAGGAATTCTACACTCGCATCGCTTCCGAGGGCATGCACTTGATCCGAGGCAAGGTGGCCGACGTGTATCCCGATCCGTCCGACGGCGCGCAGGGCCGGCTGATCGTCCAGGCCGAAGACACTTTACTGGGAAGGATCGTCAAGACGCCGGTGGACATGGTCGTCCTGGCGGTCGCACTGGAGCCGCAACCGGACGCGCAGGATGTGCGCCGCATGTTCAATATGAGTTGTGGCGCGGAAGGCTTCTTCCTGGAGCGCCATCCCAAACTGGCCCCGGTGAACACCTTTACCGACGGCATCTTCCTGGCGGGCTGCTGCCAAGGGCCGAAGGACATTCCCGACACTGTGGCTCAGGCCGGAGCCGCTGCGGCGGAAGCCTACGCCCTCAGTTGCCGAGGGCATATCGAGCAGGAACCGAACACCGCCTCCGTCCTCGATGACTGCTCCGGGTGCAAGTCGTGCATTCCGCTCTGTCCTTATACGGCGATCAGCTTTGATGCCGATCGAAAGAAAGCCGTCATTAACGAAGCCCTCTGCAAAGGTTGCGGCACTTGCGTGGCTTCGTGTCCCTCGGGCTCGATCAAACAGAACCTCTTCGAAGACGAGGAAATCTTCAGCGAGATCGAGGGAGTGCTGGCGTGCTGAGATTGCCGAAATCCACATGACGAATGACGAATGACGAATGACGAAGGAAGGCCGAATGACGAATTCCGAAATTGATCGAATCTGCCTCGCTGATTCTGCGGGTCCTGGAGTCTGTAGGCGCCGTTCCCTCTCACCCCGGCCCTCTCCCCAAGGGAGAGGGAGAGAGTTGTGCCGCGCTCGGAACAATCGAGAGCTTCCCGCATTTTTCCCGCGCCGAGACCAATTCTCCCTCTCCCTTGGGGAGAGGGCCGGGGTGAGGGGAAAGAGCCTGCCGCCCTCCCGCCACTTGCCAGACTTGCGCAGCCCCATTCGAATTTCGGGCTTCGAACTCCTTTCGTCATTCGGATTTCGGGCTTCGGATTTTTCTCATCCCGGAGGTTACCCATGAACGAATCAATCGACCCATCAGCGGCACCGGCTGCCACGTGGCAGCCCAAGATCGTTGCCTTTTTTTGCAACTGGTGCACCTACACCGCGGCGGACCTCGCCGGCGTGTCGCGCATGAAGTACGCTTCAAACGCGCGGATCATCCGGCTCATGTGCTCGGGCCGCGTGGACCCGCAGTTTATCTTGGAAGCCTTCGCCAAGGGCGCCGACGGCGTGCTCATCGGCGGCTGTCATCCGGGCGACTGCCATTACGTGGAGGGCAATTTCAAGACCCTCCGGCGCTTCCAGCTTCTCAAACGTTTGCTGCGGGACATGGGCATCGAGGAGGAACGCTTGCGCCTGGCCTGGATTTCGGCGGCCGAAGGAGAAAAAGTGAAAACCGTCATCAACGACATGGTGGAAAAACTCCGAGTCCTTGGCCCGCTCGCCTTGCCGAACCGATTCGCCGAATGGGACAAGGAAGTCATAGGGTCCGAACGCATCAGCCAGCCACGAGAGGCGGTGCAGCCTGATGACAGCGTAACCAATGAAGCGGAGGTTGCTCATGTCAGCTAAACCCAAAGTCGCGTTTTACTGGTGTGCCTCGTGCGGCGGCTGCGAAGAAGCAGTCGTCGATTTGGCCGAGGATATCCTCGGCGTGGTCGAAGCCGTGGATATCGTGCTCTGGCCGGTGGCGATGGACTTCAAGAAACGGGACGTGGAAGCGATGGCGGACAAGTCCATTGTGGCCGCGCTCGTCAACGGCGCCCTTCGCACGTCCGAGCAGGAAGAAATGGCGCACTTGTTGCGCCGCAAGAGCCAATACCTGATCGCTTACGGCGCCTGTGCGCATCTCGGGGGCATCCCAAGTCTGGCCAATCAGTTCCCACGCGAGCAAATCCTGAAGTACGTCTATGAGGACGGCCCCGCGATAGTCAACGAACAGAAGACCAGGCCTCAACTGGAGTTCAAGGAGAACGGCTGGCATGTTCACCTGCCGGAATTTCGAAATGTGGTTCGCTCGCTGGATCAAGTGGTGGACGTCGATTATTACATTCCCGGTTGCCCGCCGACGCCTCAGATCACCAAAGCCGCCATTGGCGCGTTGCTGCAAGGCAAACTTCCGGCGAAGGGAGCGGTCCTCGCGCCGGACATCGCGTTGTGCGACGAATGCCCACGCAAAGCTAGCAAGCCGACCGATCTGAGCTTCACCGAATTCAAGCGTCCCCATCAAAAAGTGTTGGACCCCGAGAAATGTTTTCTAGCTCAGGGCATCGTGTGCCTGGGGCCGGCGACGCGCAGCGGTTGCGAAGCGGCCTGCACGAAAGGGAATATGCCATGCTCGGGTTGCTTTGGACCAACTTCCCGGGTCAAGGATCAGGGAGCGAAGATCCTTTCTTCCCTTTCCGCGAATGTCGCGCCCAAGGAAGAGGCTGAGATTGTCAAAGTCCTCGACGGCATCCCGGATCCGGTCGGGACGTTTTATCGGTACGGACTCGCCAAGAGTCTGCTCCGGCGAAAGGGGGCGTGAGTAGTCGAACAAGCCGAGACGCACCACTCATGATCTCACCGAAGAATCTCAAGCTGTCCCCGAGTGAGCGCAAGTTGCTCTGTTCAAGGTCCGAGGTTCTCGGACGTCGTTCGTCCATCGTGTTGGTCGGCGACGATGTGATCGGGTTCGCGGGGAAGGCCTGCGTCGTCTTCGTGCACGCGGCAATACTCACAAAGACCGGCGGCGCGGGCTTGGACCTCGGTTCGAAGCGCGACCGGGATCCACTCCGCGCTCATGCCGCGTGCAAGTGGATCCGTGCCTGGGCCTTGGCCTGGGTGATGACATGGTCCAGTTCGGCGATATCATCCATTTCGGCTTCTTCCTCGGGAGTCAGCGTTGTTTCCTGGTTGCGCCGAAGCAGCTCGCAAGCTCGCTCGACAACTGCCGCCGAGGGCCGGAAGGCGACGATCTCACTCGGTTTTGGTCCCCGAGCGAGAAATCCGAGAAACTCGCGCCGCAGACCGGACGCCTGCGCCCTGTGTTGTCGCAAACCAAGGTTGAGGATTTCTGCCAGATGCTCACGTTCAGGTCCCACTTGCCTGGCCAACTCTTCCGGAATCTCTATGGTCAACTGCACGAGTGCAATTCTACGGCGGCGGACCAGGCCCGTCAAACCCGATGCCGGCTCACACCGGACGGGGCTTTCGTCGTTCGGTGTCTTTCAATTCCGTCCATGATCACCGCGGCTCAACGAGTCCTGAATGAAGGCACCGAACGCCTTGTCGTCGCTCCACCCGCCGGCCCCTACCGCCGCGTGGTCCGGCTGCCGATTGCCACCAAACTCGTCCTGAGCTTCGGCCTCATCATCATTCTCACCTGCGCCGTTTTTAGCGTGGTCGGCGCGCGGATCATCGGCGACCGCGTCGTGTCGGAGGCTCAGGAACGGGTGCGGACCGACCTGAACTCGGCTCGTGAGATTTATCTCAACGCCTTGGCCAAGATTCGCGACGAAGTCCGCTTCGTTTCAGAACGGACTTTCGTGCGCGACGGATCGGCTTACACGGACCCGCGGAGGCTCGCCCAGACCCTCGCCTCGATCCGGGAAAAAGAGCATCTCGATGTGCTGGCCATCACCGACCGGTCCGGCGTGGTGTTGTTGCGCACGACGGCTTCCGGCGTCGCGGGCGATGATCGGAGCACCGATCAACTCGTGCGGGCCGTCTTGGACAAAAGAGAACCCGTCGCCGCAGCCTTGATTGTTTCGCCCGAGGAACTGCGCATGGAATCGCCGCGGCTGGCTGAACAGGCGCATTTCGAATTCGTTCCAACGCCCAAGGCCAGAACCCGGACCGAGCGGCACGAAGCGGCGGGGTTGATGCTCAAAGCAGCAGCGCCGATTTTGGACTTCGAGAACCATTTCCTCGGAGTCGCCTATGGCGGGGTGTTACTAAACCGCAACTTCGATATCGTGGACAAGATCAAGCAGACCGTCTTCCAAGGAATGAAATATCAGGGCGAAGACATGGGAACGGCGACCATTTTCCAAGATGACTTGCGGATTTCAACCAACGTCAAAAACGAGGACGGCGGCCGGGCCATCGGCACGCGCGCCGCCGAGGACGTCTATAAAATCATGGAGTCCGAACGGCTCGCTCTGATCGGTCAGTTGTCCGCCGGCGTGGCGCACGAGATCAATAATCCGCTCCAAGGCATCGTCACCTATTCCCGCCTCCTCCTGGAGCGAATGCCGGCCGGAGGCCCTGGGCGCGAGTTCGCGCAGAAGATCGTGACTCAGGCGGATCGCTGCCGGGACATTATCCGAGGTCTGCTGGACTTTGCTCGGCCGCGCAAGCCGGACAAGCGGCGGTCCGTCGTCAACGTCGTCTTGCAGGAATGCGTGTCGCTGGTCGCCAACCAAGCCCTGTTTCACAACATCGAGGTCGTCCAAGATTTCGATCCCAACCTCCCGCCGGTCTTCATGGACCCGTCGCAAATCCAACAAGTGTTCATGAATCTGCTCATTAACGCCGCGGAAGCGATGGCCGGCGGCGGAAAGCTCACGCTCTCCACGCGGTTTGATCCGGCAGGCAAAACCGTCGAAGTCGATTTTACAGACACGGGCCATGGCATCCGTGAGGAAGACCTCGAACGCGTGTTCGATCCTTTCTTTACGACCAAGGAAGTGGGGCACGGCACCGGGTTGGGCCTGGCGATCAGTTTCGGAATCGTCAAGGAACACCAAGGCACGATCTCTGTGGAAAGCGCCGTCGGCCAAGGCGCAACCTTCATCGTGCGCCTGCCGATGTCGGCGGAAGAAGGAGCGCTGGCGCATGCCGGATAAGCGGAACATTCTGATCATCGACGACGAGGAAGTGGTGTTGGATTCGTGCACCCAGGTCCTCGAGGGCGCAGAGTACCGTCTTGCGACGGCCGCCAATGGCACCCTCGGATTGAACCTCCTCCTGCAGTTCCAGCCGGACCTCGTGTTTGTCGATCTCAAGATGCCGGGGATTTCCGGGTTCCAGGTCTTGCAGCGCATCCAGGAGTTCGATCCGACCGTTGTGGCCGTCGTCATCACGGGTTACGCGACGGTCAGTTCCGCCGTGGAAGCCATGAAGAAAGGCGCCTACGATTTTCTGCCCAAACCCTTCACGCCGGAGGAACTCCGGCTGATTACGAGCCGAGCCCTGGAAAAACGGAGGCTGGTCCTGGAAGCCATGGCCCTGCGCCGGGAAAAGGAAATGTTGCGGGAAAACTTCGCGGCCATCGTTTCCCATGAGCTCAAGGCGCCTCTCGGCGCGGTGCAACAGAATCTCTTTGCCTTGGCCGCGGAGCTGTCGGGGCAATTGACCGAAAGCCAGAGAGGCCGGCTGGAACGGATGAAGGCGCGTCTGGGCGATCTTCTGAAGCTCATTGAGACCTGGCTGCGAGTCATCTCGGTGGATTTCACCAAGCTCCAAGAAAGCTTCAAGCCCGTGGCGCTCGCTCCGGTGATTGCGAAGGCGATCGAAAGCGTCCAACCGCAAGCCGTGCGCAAAGAGATTGGGATTTCCGCGTCGATTCCCGAAGGGTTGCCGTTGATTTCCGGACACGAAGGAAGTTTGACCGAGGCGTTGGTGAATCTGCTGGGCAACGCCGTGAAATATTCCCGGCCCGGAGGAGAAGTCTCACTGAAGGCCGAAGAGCGGGAGGATTCCATTTTGCTCTCTGTCGCTGACACTGGGATCGGCATCAGCAAGGAAGATCTGCCCTTGATCTTCCGTGATTTTTATCGTGGCAGATCCGGCCAAGACGCCGAAATGGGTTGCGGCTTGGGCTTGCCGATCACGCGAGGAATCGTCGAGGCGCATCACGGCGCTATCTCGGTGGAAAGCGAACCGGGCAAGGGAAGCCGGTTCGTAATCCGCTTGCCCCTTTTGAGAGATCATGGAGCGGTGTTCGCGGCGGCGGAAACGGCATTGGCGAATTGTGATTAGCGTGTATGCGATTGCGAGCAACATTCCTGATCGCTGACGACGGAACGAAGCAGGCACGTTGCGCAGATTTCCAATCTGCCAGTATCGCCCGAAATCGTCGCAAGCCGCGCAGCTTTGTTGGTGGGGCGAGACTTCTGTCGAGCCCTGACTTCATTTCCAGCAAGGATTCCAGGGCTCAACGGAGTCTCGCTTCACCCATTTTTTTCAACGAAGGCGTCATGATCGCTCGGAAAATGGGGCAGAATCCCAAACTGCGGGAGATCCCCGTGCTGATCATCACGGGCATCCGGGAGCAGATCGCGTTTCTCTTTCCAGGCCAGGCCATCCATCCCCACTTCGTCAACGTGGATGAATTGGTGGAGAAACCCGTCGAGCCTCAACTGCTGCTGGAAAGAGTGAGCGCCCTGTTGCAGGCCGCGGAAGCCAAGAAGGCCTCCGGGAAATCCGTGGCCTCGAACACGGACGGAGGTGTGCGAGCATGACATCCTGCACGGCAAGATTTCGAGAGCTGAGACATCTATGACTCCGAGTGTCAATTCCACCAAGCCGTCCTTTGCGGGGGAAATCATGAACGTGCTCCATGCGGTGGACGGCAACCCGATCACCACCTGCATGCAATGTGGAACTTGTTCCGGCACGTGTCCGGCCGCAGGCTTCATGGATCATACACCGCGGCGGCTGATCGCCATGATCAATGCCGGCCTCAAAGAGCGAGTGATGTCGAGCAACACCTGCTGGTATTGCGCGTCCTGCTACCAGTGCACCGTGAGATGCCCCCGAGGGATTGACATCGCGGAACTGATGTACGGACTCAAGCGGTACTCGATTTGGCGGAAGCAGCATCCGGAAGGGCTGATCGGCCCGGTGTTCTCGGAGACCTTCGTCAAAACGATCCTGCGGAGCGGCCGATCCTATGAACCCGTGCTGGCGACGTCCTATCTTTTCACCTACGGAGTGCAGGACTTCATTCAGGAGGCGTTCACAGCGACCGAGTTGATGCTCAAGGGGCGAATCCCACTCCTTCCGCCCAGGATCAAGCGGCTCGAAAACTTTAAGCGAATGATCCGAAGAATAGTTCCCATCGCTGACGCATAATTGGCGAGCCCTGATTGCACCCGATTGAACCGATGAATTCCTTGCGGTCAAGTGACGACGACGTGGACGGTGCCCGCGCACGTTCGAGGAATTTGGCCAGGGTCAATCGACCTTACAGAGGAGACCGTGGGATGGACTACACGCGGAAGGT